>CAZCKC010000111.1:0-12022 GCA_964499235.1 uncultured Planctomycetales bacterium
CCGGTCCCCGCCCCGCCGACCACGCCCAAATCCCTGCCATAAAACCACTTAGCCCCCACAATTGCCGGCCGCGGCAAACCGCCGCACGGCACGCCGTCAAGAAATCTCGCGGTAAGCTGGGGACGCGTTCCCACATTGCTCCGCCCGCTGGGAACCCATTCCCCACGCGACCGATCTCCGACCACTCTCCCCGCATCGTTGGCGCGACACGCAGGTATCACCTAGCATGCCGGCGGCCGTCAGCGGGACGGCTGCGACCGTTCGAGTCCAACCCTCTGAGGTGTCTGTATGAAGGAACGCGTACTGCGTTGGTGGGCCGCCCTGGCGGCGGGCGGCATGTTCTTCCTGGGCGACTGCGACCCGGCCATCCAGCAGACGGTCGAGGACGGCGTCATTTCCTCGTCAACCGCCCTGATTACCGCCTTTTTCCAGGGGCTCGTCGAAGCCGCAACCGCGAACGTCTGACCGCGGCCGCTAAATCGACGCGTCATCCCGCTCGTCGAGCCGCCGGTAGGTAACGCCACTGCCCATGCGCCAGGCCGCGCCGACGATCGACACGCCGACCATGATCAGGATCGCCGCAAAGATGAACGCTGCGATCTGCATGAACAGCTCCGGCCGGGCGATGAACAGCACCCCCAGCAGGATCATGCCGACCCCAAACGCCATCATGATCCAGCGCGCCGCCGGTGGTATGCCACCGATCTGCAGCATGGGGCTTCCTCCGCGTGGGTCAGTTTGCAGCGGGCGTCGCCGCCGCCGCCAGCGGCGCGTCCGGCACACCCCGCCTTTCCAAGGCTTCGGCCACTGTAACTTCCAGGAACGGACCGTGCACCTGCTCACCGGCCGCAATGATCTCGCCGGTGTCCCCGTCGACCAGGTACGCAGTCGGAATGGCCTGCACCCCGTACGCGTTCGCGATCGCCCCGCTGTCGCGGTAGACCTGCGGCCAGCCCAGTTCGCGCTTGGTCAGGAACTGCGCGACCCGCTCCCCTGACGTCTGCGGCGCGTCCAGGCTGATCCCGAAAATCTCGAATCCCTGCCCCGCAAAACGCTCGTGTGTCGCCCGCAGGTACGGCACCTGCGCGATACACGGGCTGCACCACGTCGCCCAGAATTCGAGCAACACCACCTGCCCCGCAAAGTCATCCGGAAACCGGACCGTCTCGCCGTCCATCGTCGTCGCGGTGAACGGCGCGGCCTGTGTCCCGACCGCCGGATCACCGGCCGGCGGCACGCCAAACAATCGCAGTTGGATCTCCTCCCTGAACATCACGCCCAGGAACAGCAGCATCAGCAGGCCGAAGATCGCGATCGACACCCCCTTCGGCTGGCGGGCGGCACCCCGCTTCTCGGGTTCGGCCGGCGGAAAGGATTCGGCGGTCATGAGCGCTCCTTTCAAAAAGCTCGGCGGCACCGCTGGCCCTGCCGTACGATGCCCGCCGGACCTACCATTACGGTAGTCAAGATGCACCGGTTCCGCCGTAACGCAAAACCGATTGACCTGCAGGAGATCGGCCCGTGTTCCGCTCGCAGCAGACCGTCCTCGATCCGGCCTTGCGGCCAATCCGCGACAAGGTCCACGCCGGCCAGCGTCTCAGCCCCGACGACGGGCTGACCCTCTACCACTCACGGGACCTGTTTACGATCGGAGAGCTCGCGAATCTGGTCCGCGAACGGAAGCACGGCCGCCGGGCCTACTTCAACATCAACCGCCACATCAATTACAGCAACCTGTGCGTCCTGAAATGCAAATTCTGCTCCTTTTATCGCACTTACAACCCTAAGGGCGAGCAGGCCCCGGACGCCTACCAGTACACCGTCGAGGAGATCGCCGACCTCGCGGCCGAGGCGGCCGACCGCGGTGCCACCGAGGTCCACATCGTGGGCGGGCTGCACCCGACGCTGCCGTTCAGCTATTACACCGAGATGTGTCAGGCCATCAAGTCCCGCGTGCCGCAGATCCACATCAAGGCCTTCACCGCGATCGAGATCGTCCACTTCACCCGCATCAGCAAGCCGCGGATGACCATCGCCGAGGTCCTCACCGCCCTTCGCGACGCCGGCCTCGACAGCCTCCCCGGCGGCGGCGCCGAGATCTTCGACGATCGCGTCCACGGCGAGGCGTTCAAGAACAAGGTCGGCGAGAAACACTGGTTCGACGTCCACCGCACCGCCCACGAGCTCGGCATCCCGTCGAACGCCACGATGCTCTACGGCCATATCGAGACCCTTGAAGAGCGCATCAATCACCTGGTCAAGCTGCGCGCGCACCAGGACGCCTCGCTGGCCGAGCGCCGGGCGGCCTTCAACTGCTGCATCCCGCTCTCGTTCATTCCGGACGGCAGCGCGTTCGGCCACCTGCCCGGACCCACCGGCCTCGACGACCTGAAGACGCTCGCGATCGCGCGGCTGATGCTGGACAACTTCGCCCACATCAAGGCGTTCTGGATCATGCAGTCGCCCAAGCTCTCACAGATTGCGCTGAACTGGGGCGTCGACGATTTCGACGGCACCGTTGTCTGGTATGACATCACCAAGCGTGAAGGCCAGGGCACCAACCGCCAAGAGCTCTCCATCGACCAGATCCGCCGGCTGCTCCGCGAAGCCGGTTGCGCGCCCGTCGAACGCGACACGCTCTACAACCTTGTCCGCCGCGACGAGCAAAACCAACTCCTTGTTGCCAGCTAAGAATTCCGGTCCTGCCGTAATAACTACATCAGCGAAGCGCGGGGCCACCAATCAGGGCAGGTTCAGCGCACAGGGGGGGTCCGCGGACACGGTAGGCTCGGCGCAAAGGAAAGGTTCGGCGTCTCGCCGGACTTCTACACCACATAAGAAAAGGGCACCGGCATTGTTACCGGTGCCCGTGTCGCGATCAGCGAAAGCTGGCCGCCCGCCTACGGCCGCAAAAAGTAGTACCGCGCCGCGCCGCCACGCATGATCTTCACGCGCACGCCATCCTCGAGATCCTGATCTCGCAGCGCCGCGCGCACGTCGCTCAGCGAGGCGATGTCTTGCGACCCGATCCGCATCACGACGTCGCCGCGCCGCAAGCCGCGGTCGTCGGCCGGGCTGCCCGGCTCGACCTCGTCGATCACCACCAGGTCGTCGCTCGGCAGATTCAGCATCGCGGCTTCTTCCGGCGTCACGGCCCGCAGCGACAGCCCGAACCGGTCGAGCCCCTGCGTCCGACGCGACTCACCCTGCATCCCGTCACGCATCGCCCGCGCGATCATCTCCGCATCACGCTCGCCGACCGTTACGGAAACCGTTTGCCGCTCCCCGTCACGAAAGATGCGCAACTCGACGGGGGTGCCCGGATCCGTGCTTGCGACCTCGTTCATCAACTCGTCGGCGTCGCCCATCGGTTCGCCGTCAAAGTGCGTGATAATGTCCTCGACCTGCAGCCCGGCCTCCTCCGCCGGCGTGCCGGCCTGCACGTTCGTCACCAGCACCCCGCGGGCCGAGTCCAGCCCGAACGACGCCGCCAGGTCCGGCGTCAAATCCTGGATGTTCACGCCCAGGTAGCCGCGGATAACCTCACCCTCGGTAATCAGGTCGCGCACCACTTTGCTCACGATCCGCGCCGGAATCGCAAACCCGATCCCCTGAAAGCCGCCCGACCGCGAGTAGATCGCCGTGTTGATCCCGATGACGTGACCATTCAGGTCGACCAGTGGCCCGCCGCTGTTGCCCGGGTTGATCGCCGCGTCCGTCTGGATCATGTCCTGGAACGTCGCCGGCTGACCGCCGATCGGCCGCCCCTGGATCGACCGCCCCAGCGCGCTGACGATCCCCGCCGTCACCGTCTGTGACAGGCCGAACGGGTCGCCCATCGCCAAGACCCATTCGCCGACCTTGATCTCTTCCGAGTCGCCGAACTCCGCCGGCAACAGGTCACTCGCGTTAATCTTCAGGACCGCCAGATCCGATTCGGGATCGAACCCGACGGTCTCCGCGTCAAAATAGCGACCGTCAGAAAGCGTCACCGTCACCTCGTCCGCATCCCAGACGACGTGCTTGTTCGTCACGATATACCCGTTCTCGCGGACAATCACGCCTGTGCCCTGCCCGCGCATCACGTCGGCCGGCGCATCGTCGTCTCCCCCGCGAAACCGCGGCCCGAAGTTGAACCCATCGCCGAAGAACCGCCGCAGCATCTCGTCTTCCGACGAACCGCGCGACGACATCTCCACCCGCCGCTCGGTCCGAACGTTCACCACCGATGGCCGCAGCGTGTCCGCAACATACTGAAACGCCGTCGACAGGTCCTGCGCGCTCTTTAACTTCTCGCGGGCGGCCGCCGCCTGCCCGGTGTCGACCGCATAGGCCACGCGCGCGACCAGGTCCGGCCACGTCAGGCCGAGAATCGTCGCCAACACAACGGTGAACAGGGTGTAGGCGATCACGCGCGCCGATCGCATGTGCGTCTCCTTCCGGGCAGAATGGGCCATCAGACTCCCCTTATGTTAGTCAGCAGGCCGGACCCGCCTGCTTTCGAACCTGTCATCTCCGCGCCCCCGCTCAACCTGCCCCGCATCGTGTTACGCAACTGCCCGGTCCACGGTTCGAATCCGAGGACCCGAACAGCAACCGGGCAGTCGCCCACCACCAGCCACGTTTGCCGGGTCACGCCCGGCCGCTTGATCAGCTGGCCTTGACCTCGATCGCCCGCCGGCGGGCCGACTCCCGCTTCGGCAGCGTGAGCGATAGCACCCCGTTGGCATACCGGGCGTCGATCTGGTCCGCAGCGATGTCCTCCCCGACGCGGAACTCGCGATGATAATCACCAACGCCGTATTCGCGCCGCAGGAACCGCGCCCCGGCCGGATGTCGCTGTGGCACATGGGCGTGAATGCTCAGGACGCGTTCCTCGAATTGAACATCAATCGTGTCGGCTTTCGCGCCGGGCAGATCCACGTCCACGATGTAGTGCTCATCCGTCTCGTACATGTCGATCCGCGGGACATACGTGTGGCCCTGCGACTCCGACGCCGCAACCGCGCTCGTTGGCTGGGCCGTCTCGTGCGTCTTGATTTCCTGGGGATTCACGTTCTCTGACATCTCGTTGCCTCCTGTCTACGCTGAGACAAGGTTGACCCATTCTTGCTTGCGGTTTGCGTCCAGCAGCCAATCCGCCGCCAACGCACCTACAGACCCTTCACCTCGATCCGCCGCGGCTGGGCTTGCGGCGCCTTCGGCAGCTTGACCGTCAGCACACCGTTGCTCAGCGACGCCTCGACCGCCTCCGCATGAATCGCCAGCGGCAGCGGCAGCGTCCGGTTGAACTCCGTCACCGTCCGCTCCCGGCGGTGATAACGCGTCTGGTCCTCAGCCTGCGCCGGGCGCCGACCCTTGATCGTCAACTGGTCATCCAGCACGAAGACCTCGAGGTCGTTCATCGACCAGCCCGGCACCTCCACCTCGGCATACAACGCATCGCCGTTGTCCCACAGGTTCAGCGCCGGCGCCTGCCGCTCCACCGGCCACGCGGTGTTCCAAAGGTCGTTGACCAGCCGATCAAACTCCTCCCGGATATCACCGCGCAAGCCACTCCAAGCCAACGGGTTATGAACTTTCAGCAACATGGTGTGACCTCCTTTGCATGCGCTTCCGTCGCCGTTCCACAACGCGACACTCGCCAGAGAAGCAAGCCGCGTGCCAGCCGCCCGCCCTCGCCACCCGAGTCGTAACGCGTTGATTTGAAGGCATTTACGGAATTCCCTCGCCGGCGGCCCCCGCTCGCTCGCCCGCCCGCCCGCGCCAAACTGACAGCGGTGGCAGGCATGACTCGACTTAGAACCCTTCTAACGCCGATCGACGCCCCGCGATTTGTCACCCGCCCCGCCCCGGGCTATCTTCCCCTCCGGAGCTCCCGCGTGCGGCGCGGGGGCAAGCGTCTACTACTCCTCATCGGCGTCCGCGCGACGCCGGAGGGTGAGGGGTCCCGACATGCCCAAAGATCCGTCCATCCGCCGTGTTCTGATCATCGGGTCCGGGCCGATCATCATCGGCCAGGCCTGCGAGTTCGATTACTCCGGCGCCCAGGCCTGCAAGGCCCTCAAGGAAGAGGGCATCCGCGTAGTCCTCGTCAACTCCAACCCGGCCACCATCATGACCGACCCGGAGTTCGCCGACCGCACCTACATCGAGCCCATCACCCCCGCCGTCGTCGACAAGATCCTCACCAAGGAAGCCGCCCGCGGCACCCCCGTCGACGCCGTCCTGCCGACCCTCGGCGGCCAGACCGGCCTCAACTGCGCCATGGACTGCCACCAGCAGGGTATCTTCGACCGCCACCACGTCCGCATGCTCGCCGCCACCCCCGACGCCATCAACAAGGCCGAGAACCGCACCGCCTTCCGCGACGCCATGCGCAAGATCGGGCTCGACGTCCCCCAGTCCACCATCGCCCACTCCTGGGCCGAGGCCCAGGAGTTCATGCAGGAGATCGGCCTGCCCTGCGCCATCCGCCCGGCCTATACCCTCGGCGGCAGCGGCGGCGGCTTTGCCTTCACCGAGCAGGAATACGAGCAGATCTGCAAGCGCGGCATCGACTACTCCCCCATCAACGAGATCCTTATCGAGGAATCCCTCCTCAAGTGGAAGGAGTTCGAGCTCGAGGTCATGCGCGACCGCGCCGACAACGTGGTCATCATCTGCTCGATCGAGAACTTCGACCCCATGGGCGTCCACACCGGCGACTCGATCACCGTCGCCCCCGCCCAAACCCTCACCGACCGCGAGTACCAGCGGATGCGCGACGCCTCGCTCGCCATCATGCGCGAGATCGGCGTCGAAACCGGCGGCTCCAACATCCAGTTCGCCGTCGACCCCCACACCGGCCGCATGTGCGTCATCGAGATGAACCCCCGCGTCTCCCGCTCCAGCGCCCTCGCCTCCAAGGCCACCGGCTTCCCCATCGCCAAGATCGCCACCAAGCTCGCCATCGGCTACACGCTCGACGAGATCCCCAACGACATCACCCGCACCACCCCCGCCTGCTTCGAGCCCGCCATCGACTATTGCGTCGTCAAGATCCCCCGCTGGACCTTCGAGAAGTTCCCCGAAGCCGACGAGACGCTCACCACCCAGATGAAGTCCGTCGGCGAAGGCATGGCCATCGGCCGCACCTTCAAGGAAGCCCTCCAGAAGTGCATCCGCTCGATGGAGATCAAGCGCTTCGGCCTCGGCCTCGATAACAACGACAAGTGGCTCAGGGCCCAGCGCCGCCGCGTCGCCGCCCTCGCCGCGGCCGAAGCCGAGGCCGGCGGCGAACCCACCGCCATCAAGGGCTCACGCAGCGGCGAGGCCCCCGCCGACACCGAGGAAGAGCGGGCCGAATCGTGGCCGCTGCCCGACGACGTCCTGGTCGAAAAGCTCACCCGACCCGCGCAAGGCCGTCTCTACTACGTCCGCTACGCCATCAAGCAGGGCTGGCCGATCGAGCGCATCCACGAGTACTCCGGCATCGATCCCTGGTTCCTCGAGAACCTCCGCACCCTTGTCCAGTTCGAAGACGAGCTCCACGCGGCCGGCAGCAACGCCCGCTTCATCCTCCAGACCGGCGGCGACGGCGAGTCCGAGCAGGAGCAGCAGTTCATCGCCCTGCTCCGCCGCGCCAAGTCGCACGGCTACAGCAATTTCCAACTCGCCTTCATCTGGGAAGCCAAGGTCGAGGCCGTCCAGGCCTTCCTCCGCGCCCACAACATCCTCCCGCTCTACCGCCTCGTCGACACCTGCGCCGCCGAGTTCGCTGCCAAGACCCCCTATTACTACAGCACCCACGAGCAGTCCCTCGGCCTCGTCCGCCGCGGCGCGAACGGCGAGAGCCGCCCCGCCGTCACCGACGAGCTCCGCGCCGGCACCAAGCAGAAGGTCGTCGTCCTCGGCGGCGGGCCCAACCGCATCGGCCAAGGCATCGAGTTCGACTACTGCTGCGTCCACGCCGCGATGGCCGCCCGCGAGCTCGGCTACGAGGCGGTCATGATCAACAGCAACCCGGAGACCGTCTCCACCGACTACGACACCAGCGACCTGCTCTTCTTCGAGCCCCTCACCCACGAGGATGTGCTCAACGCCTGCGAGCGCCTCGCTGGCGGGGCCCTCGGCGCCACCCCCGAGAAAGCCGGCGGCGACCAGGTCACCGCCATGCTCCGCAGCATGGTCCCCGAGTTCGACCGCAAGCGCGCCCTCAAGGGCGTCATCTGCCAGTTCGGCGGCCAGACCCCCCTCAACCTCGCCATGGGGCTCAAGCACGCCGGCGTCCCGATCCTCGGCACCTCGCCGGAGTCAATCTGGCTGGCCGAGGACCGCGGCGAGTTCTCCAAGATCCTCCGCGAGCTCGACCTCCAGCAGCCCCCCAGCGGCACCGCCCGCACCTTCGCCGAAGCCAAAACCCTCGCCGAACAGCTCGGCTACCCCGTCCTCGTCCGCCCCAGCTACGTCCTCGGCGGCCGCGCGATGGAAATCTGCAACAACGTCGCCGACCTCCGCCACTTCATGCACCACGCCATCGACGCCTCGGAAGAGCACCCGATCCTGATCGACCGCTTCCTCTCCGACGCCGTCGAGGTGGACGTCGACGTCGTCTCCGACGGCGACAACGTCATCATCTGCGGCGTCCTCGAGCACATCGAAGAGGCCGGCATCCACTCCGGCGACTCCGCCATGACCCTGCCGCCCTACTCGCTGTCGGCCGCGGTCGTCCAGCAGATCCGCTACGCCGCCAAGCGGATCGCCGAGCGCATCGGCGTCGTCGGCCTGATGAACGCGCAGTTCGCCATCAAGGAAGACGACATCTACATCATCGAGGTCAACCCCCGCGCCTCGCGTACCGTCCCCTTCATCGCCAAGGCCACCGGCGTCCCCTGGGCCAAGATCGCCGCCAAGGTCATGCTCGGCAAAAAGCTCGTCGACCTCGGCATCACCGAGGCGCCCCCGCGCCGCCACATCGCCGTCAAGGTCTCCGTCTTCCCCTTCGAGAAGTTCCCCGGCGTCGACGTCGCCCTCGGCCCCGAGATGCGCTCCACCGGCGAGGTCATGGGCGTCGACGAACGCTTCAGCATCGCCTTCGCCAAGGCCCAGATCGGCGCCTCCATCCGCCTCCCCATGGACGGCGCCGTCTTCATCTCCGTCAACGACAAGGACAAGCCCTTCATCCCCAGCATCGCCCGCGACCTCGCCCGCCAGGGCTTCGAGCTCCTCGCCTCCGCCGGCACCGCCCGGATCCTCCAAGCCTCCGGCCTCAAGGTCCAACTCGTCGACAAGATCCGCGAGGGCTCGCCCAACGCCCTCGAGCTCATCGAGGACAACCGGCTGAGCCTCGTGATCAACACCCCCGAGCGCACCGGCAAGCAGACCGACGAGGGCATGATCCGCGCCGCCGCCGCCCTCCACCGCGTCCCGATCTACACCACCATCACCGGCGCGAAGGCCGTCGTCGCCGCCATCGGCGCCCTCAGGCGCCGCACCTGGGACGTCTACGCCCTCCAGGACCTCTGGGATTAATCCCCGGGGAAATTTCGACCCCTAAAACGCGGCAGCATTCCCCTGAACGGCTTTTCACCGACTCCCCTTTCGCCTATCCTTCGCCGTTTCGTGCCGGCCCCGCGCGACGCGGTCCGGTGCGCAGCGTCCGAAGCCGGCGCCGTGGCCGGCTCGACGCACGACAGTACCTGCGCGAAGGAGTGCGCCCATGTTTCTGGTCGAACTGATCCTGGGGCTGCTGGCGGGTGCCGGCGATCTGCTGGTCGAGTTCCTCGGCCTGTTCACCGGCTTCTTCGGCGCCTAGCGCCGCCCCAAGCCGACAGACAACCGCCCCGGTCGGCACAGCCGACCGGGGCGGTTGCTTGCGCCGCGTAAACCGCGAGCGGCCGCCCGTCACCGGACCGCCGCTCGCTCAGCTTCATCCCAACCGCCAGGCGACCCGCCGCGACCAGCGCATGACAGGCTAGCTGGCGGCCGCCTTGATCTGGTTGATCCGTTTCTGCAGCCGGCTTTTCTGCCGCGCCGCCGCCTTGCGGTGGATCAGCCCCCGATCAGCCTCGCGGTCGAGCAGCCGGCGGGCCGCCAAAAACGCGGCCTCAGCCGTCTCGGTGTCCTTGTGCGTCAGCGCCTCGGTCACTTGGCGGACCCGCCCCCGCAGCGTGCTGCGGCGCGCCCGGTTCCGGATCCGACGGCGCTCGTTCTGGCGGATGCGTTTCTTGGCGGAAAGCGAATGTGCCACGGATTCTTCCTCGTCTACCTGTTTTGATCAGTCCGATTGCTTGAGCCGTTCGAGCCGCTGCCGCGCCTCGCCGTTCGCGTAGTTGTAATCCAGCCGCAACAGCTTGCCGTAGTAATCGCTGGCGGCCTCGTGCTCCTGGTTCTCCTCGCACGCCCGGGCCAGCCAGAAGAGCAACTCCTTGCCCGTGTCGTCCGCCGGTGTCTCGTGCTCGTCGAGCGTCTCCCGCAACACCTCGCGGGCCTGCCCGAACGAGCCGTTCTCAAAAAATGCCCGCCCCATCAGCACCCGCGCCTGCAGCCGCGACCGCGGATCACCCTGCGCCTGCTGCAGGACCGGGATCGCTTCGTCGAACTCGTGGGCCGCAAAAAGCGCCCGCCCGAGCCGATACTTCATCCGCAGGTCCGTCGGGTACTGCTTCACCCGCTCGCGGTACACGTCCCCCTCGAGCTGGATCAGCTCCTTCGCCGACAGCCGCGCCTGCTGCTTGTCGTCGTCCGACCCCGACTGCTGCGCCGCGGCCCGCGCCTGCCGCACCTGCCGCTGCAGCTGGCGCAGCCGGATGTCATCGGCCCGCGACTTGTGCGCATAGTTCCGGTCGCGCTGGTACGCTGCCTCCAGCACTTGGACCGCTTCGTCCTCGTACTCCCGCGCCTCGGTCCGCACCAGCGCATCCACGAACTTGTTCAAGACCCGGGTGTCGTCCGGATGCTCGGCGAATTCCTGCCGCGCCGCGTCAAGCAGCGCACGCTGCGTCTCCACCCCCTGCTTCGAACGCTCGGCATCGTGTAACCGCTTCTGCGAGTCCGAATCCTGGATCGAGTCGCGAAAGCTCTCCGAATCCGAGTACTTGCCCTTCACGATCGTCAGCCGGCCCGACAAATCCCGCTGCTCGTCCCGCAACGCGTCGTCCGTTCCACCCCGCGCCACCAAAAAGTCGACCGAGTTCACCGCCTGCTCCAACAGGTGCGTTGCAATCGGCCCCGCCCCCGCCGCGCTCGCCTGGTCCGCCGCCTCCGCCAACACCTGCCGAAAGTTCTTGAACCGCCCCTGGTTCGGCTTCTTCTCCTTCTTCATCGACTCAAACGCGATCGGGGCAATCCACACCAGCGTCTCCAGGAACAGTCCCTTGCCCGCGTTCTTCAACACCCCGTCAATATAGCCCGCGTTCTGCGGGTCCTTCGCCATCAGGTACTCGGCGTTCAACATCGCCTTCTTGACGTCCTTGCCCGCCATCGAGTGCTTCAATCCCTCCATCATCCCGGGCTTCTTCCCACCCGCCTGCGTCCGCTGCACCGCCAGCGACCGCAACGGCTTGTGACCCGCCTCCACCGCTTCCGGCCAGAAGTTCAACCCCTGCGTGTAGCACTCGATGGCATAGTCGTAGTCCCGCTGCTCGCGCTTCGCCTCCGCCTGCTTGAACCAGGCCCGCGCCTTCTTCTTCTGCGTCTCCGAGAAGCTCGGCAGCGTCAACTGCGATTCGTCGGTCTTCGCTTCTTCAGCCATCATCACTACCCATGCCGCCCGCGCACCACCGCATCCCCGCGGCGCGCATCGCTTCGGGGCCCGCAGCAACCCGAGCACGGTAAAGTACCACAATCAACGCCACAGCGGAAGATCCGCCCCCGTGCCCCCTACCGCGCCGGAAACTCGCCCGTCAGCACCCCCCGCACCAGCACGAACGCCCACGCCGCCAGCGTCAGCACCAGTAACCCCCCAAAGAGCCGCAACGGCGTCAGCCACCCCAGGTACCGCAGCGGTAAGATCGGAAGAGCACACGTCTGAACTCCAGTC
>CAZCKC010000112.1:0-11925 GCA_964499235.1 uncultured Planctomycetales bacterium
GATCGTTTCACGTGACTGGAGTTCAGACGTGTGCTCTTCCGATCTCCGTTACTGGCAGAGTGGCGTTTGGGTGGGCTGGGCCCCGGACTGGATGCTGTTGGCCGCGTTTCGAGCCTATCACAATCCGCCGCCGCTCATCTACGGCGAGGTGTGGCAACGAGCCATGAACCAAGTTGATGGCGTGTCGTTTGAGCTTGCGTTGCTGTCGATCTTGATCGAGAAGGCGGCGATTCGCGGACCGGCTGTCGCGCGGCAGCAATACGACAACCTGGGACACCTGCTCTTCTTACGCGCTGAGCTTCCCTTGGAAGCGCGGCGTGAGCTCCTGCTTGCCCAGACTGAGTTTCGAATTCGGTGTCGCGAGACAGTGCCCGTGGGGTATCCGGGCGTGGCCGTGGCTCTCGCGCGAGATTCCCAGGGGCTAACCGGTCTTCAGGAACTTTATTGGAGAAGCAGCAACGAAGTTCGCGTCAACGGGCGTCGCCAGGCAACGTTGGCGCCTAACAAGTGGGGTGGCTTGCTCAGGCCGCATTGCATTTTCGCTTTGCCGAGCGCCGGCGAGCATGAGGTGGTGGTTGCTGCGGAGTTGATTCATGCGGATCGCTCGATCGGCTCAGGCGCGTTCCCCGGGGGCGTCGCGGTGGAAATTGAGGAAACGTTCACGGTGCGCGTGGTCGACCAGCCGTGCGAGGAGTTGATCGTGCTGCGGCGGGATCGTGAATTGGACAACGCGATGCTTTCGGCCGCGCGGCTCAGCGGCGTGCACCTCTATACAGCGGATCCGGGTGCAAGCGAGTTCCTTAACCTGACGGGCGCGTATCTCCATTATGATTCGGTGCCGATGGTGAGCATCGCCGCGCGGATCTTCGTTGTTGTTGACGACGTGTGGTACGAAACGCGGCCAACGGTTCGGTACGCGGCGGAGATCGACTCCGTTCACCTGCGGCCACCGATGTTCTCCCCCTGGCCGTTCGTGCCGCCGTCCCGGCCAGCCGGGGAATGGCCGCAGACGTGCACGGTGTACGTCGTTCCCGATCGTGATCTTGCCTACTGGGCGGCCGGGGTTAGCGAGATTTGGGGCGGGATCCTGTGTTTCCGCGATGTCCCGATGTGGCGCGGCCCCGGGAATCCGCCGAGTGTGAAGCCGGAGATCATCGATCGGCTTCCGGCGGGCGTCGAGTTGCCGTCGATCCGGCGGTTGATGTGGGTCGCGACGTTGACGAACAGGGTGGACGAACGGCTCGAGCCATTTCTGGGTGCTTTGAAGGCCGCAACCGACGACGGTGTCGATGCTCAGATCACCGAATTACTGCAAGTGCTATCGAAGCTGCCGCCGGATTAAGGCTTCGCCGCGTGGTCTGCCCATCAAGCCTTCGCTCGGCGCTGCTTGAGGGAGCGGACGCGCATGTTGAGGAGCTCGACGAAGAGTGCGAAGTTCATCGCGACGTAGCGTTAGGCGCGGTTGAAGTGTTGGCGCGTGCCCAGCGCGAATGACACGCCCGACCCACCTTGTTATCCGCCGCACCCGTTACCCGCCCCACCCGGCCCGCTCAGAGTTCTCCAGGTCGAAGGAAGGGGAACGGCCGCGTTGCAGGTTGATCGTGAAATGGTCGGGCGGCGTGGTCCCACCACTGTTGCAGCGGCAGGCCGCAGACCCGTTGGTCGGCGACGCCGGCTTGTTCGAGGTGGCAGGCGGCGCGGGTCATCAGGCGGTCGGCGCCGCGCTGGATGCCCATGTGGCGTTGGAGGTGGGCGGCCGAGACCTGGATCAGGCATTGCAAGACGTGGCGCAGCGGGTGATCGGTCGGGTAGCACTTCCAGACCGCCTCCCACGCTTCGTGGGCTTCCCACCAGTAGGCGTAGTTGTAGAGGTCGACGCCAAAGCGGTAGTGCGGGCTCGCCGGCCAGTCGCCGCGCTCGAGGGCGGCCGCCTCGGCGTGACATTCCGGCTCGGGGAGCTGGTACGAATGGCCATCGGGGTGGAAGCGTGGATGCGGGCCGTGGCCATGGAGGAAGCGGTACGCCGGGAAGGGTCGCGACGCGTAGCGGGGAAAGCGGGGGTCGGGCGGCTGGGGCTGCTTCACACGGGTTCCGAAGACGCGAGGGACGCGGCCGAGGCGGTCATTTCGTCGGGCGCCGCGCCTCGAGGGTCTGGATGGGTTCGACGATCTCTTCGTAGCCGTCGGGCGTCTCGACGGCGAAGACGCCGGCGGGCATCTCCTCGTTCAGGTCGATCTGCTCGAAGGTGACGGTGATGTGCGAGTCGACGCGGCCGGTCGGGGCTTTCTTCGTCGCGCGGACCTGGACGGGGAGGCCTTCGAGCGCGCCATCGGTGCGGACCCAGAAGTGGATCTTGGCGAAGCGCTTGGCGCTCTCGGCCGCCTTGTGCGGCGTCAGGACGAGGTGTTTCGTGTTCGGCGGCGCGTCGGGGCCGGGCTCGGCGAGTTGGACGTCGAACTCGGCGAGGATGTCTTCACGCTGCTGGCCGAAGGGGAGCGGAAACGGGCCCTCGCCGAGCTTGAACGGGTCGACCTTTTCGCCCTTGGCGCGGACCTGGCGGCGGGTGACGGTGCGGGTCTTCGGGTTCTTCTCGACGTACCAGTAGCCGTCGAAGAGGTGCTGCTCGTCCATTTGTCGCTGACGGCCGCGGACGAGCTTCTCCTTGAAGTGGACCTTGAACTTGGCGGTCGGCTCGCCCTGGGCGTACCAGATGTCGCCGCGCTGGACGGTCTTGTCCTCTTCGGCGTCGATCTCGTAGCGGAGCTCGTACTGCATGCGGGCGTGGAGGCGGTCGACGGTGCGCTGTTCCATCTTCTGAAGGACGGCGTCGACGGCCGGGTCGACAGGCTTGGCGGGCTTCTCGGCCGCGGTCGGCTGGGAAGCGTTCTCGGCGATTTCGCTCGCCGCGACAGGGTGCAGACCACCAGCTAAGATGCCCACCGTGGCGATCAGCCAGACGAATCGATGCATGCTAAACCTCCGTGCCTGCATTGCTTAGCGGCCGCTGCCCGCACGCGCCGCGTCGGAGGATTGTAACGGATCGGGCGTGAGGATGGCGGCGATCGAGCCGGGCTCGCATTCAGACTATGACCCGCGGCGGCTGCGGTGGTTTGACCTCGCGTATGCGGGGCTGCTGGCGGTGGCGTGGCCGTGGCTGCTTTGGCGGCGCTGGCGACGGGGCCCGGGCAGCGTCGCGCTCGGCGAGCGGATGGGGCGGGTGCCGACGCGGCCGGTGGCGAGCGACTGTGTCTGGATTCACGCGGTGTCGCTGGGGGAGGTGAACGCGACGCGGTCGATCGTGGCAGAGATGCGCCGCCAGCGGCCGGAGCTGGCGATCGCGATCAGCAGCACGACGCAGACGGGGCTGGCGCGGGCGCGGCAGCTGTTTGGTGACGCGCACACGGTGTTCCGGTTTCCGCTGGATTTTTCGTGGGCGTTGCGGCGGGTGTTCGACCGGATTCGGCCGTCGGTGCTGGTGCTGATGGAGCTGGAGGTGTGGCCGAACCTGGTCGAGCTGGCCGGCTTGCGGGGCGTGCCGATCGTGATCGCGAATGGACGGGTGACGGCGGGCAAGAGCATGCGGCGGTTTGACCAGCCGGTGGTGCGGTCGGTGGCGCGGCGGATGTTCGCGAACCTACGGTGGGTGGGGGCACAGGACGAGACCTACGCGGAGCGGTTTCGACAGCTGGGTGTGCCGGCCGGGCGGGTCGAGGTGGCGGGGTCACTGAAATACGACACGGCGGAGGTGGTCGATCGGGTTTCCGGGCAGGATGAGCTGGCGGAGGAGATGGGGATCGACCGCCGGCGGCCGCTGCTGGTGGCGGGCGGGACTGGTCCGGGCGAGGAAGCGATTCTTCTCGACGCATACGCGGAAGTTCTCAAGTCGTTTCCTGAGCTACAGTTAGCGATTGTGCCGCGGAAGCCGGAGCGGTTCGACGAGGTGGCGGGTCTGATTGTCGAGCGGGGCTACACGTGTCTGCGGCGGAGCACGGGGCAGCCGATATTTCCGGCCGGCGGCGCGGCGGACGAGCCGCGGGCCGTGTTTCTGGGCGACACGATGGGGGAGCTGAGGAAGTTTTACGGGCTGGCGACGCTGGCGTTCGTGGGGCGGAGCCTGGTACCGATGGGGGGGTCGGACATGATCGAGGCGGCGGCGCTGGGTAAGCCGGTGCTGGTCGGGCCGCACGCGTTCAACTTTGCCGAAGCGGTTCGTATCTTGCGCGAGGCCAACGGGTTGCGCGAGGTGGCGGATGCGGGGAGCCTGGCGGGGGCGGCGGGTGAGCTGCTGGCGGACGACGCGGGGCGGGAGGCGATGGGGGCGGCCGGCCGAGCGGCGGTGGTCAGTCAGCAGGGTGCGACGCGGCGGACGGTGGAGCGGATTCTGGGGCTGGTGGGGCAGGAATGAGCGCGGATGCGGTCGGCTTGAGCGCCGGTGATCCGGCGGCGGGCTGCGACGAAACGGGAGGCGGCGGGTAGCATGAAATGGGCGCAAGGTTTCTCAGAGGTCGAATTCCGCCGGCGCTGCTCGGGCGGCGGCGTGTTCAGAAGGTGAGTTCATGATGCGGGTTGGCGTGGTGTGCGGGTTGCTGGCGGGGATCTTCCTGGTCGCGGGGTGTGCGGTGCGGCCGACGGATCACCGCGTGGTGCGGCATCGGCACATGGGCGTGAACTACACGCTGGAGCGGACGGGCAAGTCGTTTGAGCAACGTGAGCCAAACCTGGCCGAGACGACCCGGCGGATCGGCAAGTCGATTGAGATTCACGCCGAGCGGACCGAAGAGCGCTTCGGCGAGCATGCGCTGATTCTTTTCTACTGATCCATTTCTTATGACTGATGCCGGACGGGCGGGCGGCGCGATTAGCGCTCAGCGGCTGATCGTGCGCGCAGCCCGCGGGGCGTCCGCGATAGGCTGATCCGCAGCCGGCAGCGCGGCGGGCTCGCCGAAGACTGTCGCGTCGGATGGCGCTTGGACCGGCTTTTCGACAAAGCGGTCGGGGTCCATGTGGATGCGGAGCTCGGCCGTGGCCTCGCGGCCGCGGAGCATGAGGTCGGTCGGGTAGAAGGTCAGGACCAGGAGCAGCAGGCCGGCGAGCAGGACGCCGGTTTGCTGGGCGTCGCGCGGGGCGGCGACGGGCGGCTGCTCGTTCTCGTAGATGACGCAGGCGGCGGCGACGCGGAGGTAGAACGCGGCCGTCAGCGCGGAGTTGATGAACCCGATGATGACAAGGGCGATCAACCAGGCCTGGTAGGTCGCGTCGAGGGTGGTGGACTGGGCGATGGCGCTGCTGAAGATCTTCATCTTGCCCCAGAAGCCGGCCGTCGGCGGGATGCCGGTGAGGACGAGCATCGCGAGGACCATGAGCATCGCGAGGGCGAAGTGGCTCTTCACGAGGCCGGCGATGTCGCGGAGGGTTTCGGCGGGGCGGCCGCGGACGCGGAGCAGCCCGATGACGGCGAAGGCGAGCAGGTTGGCGAAGCCGTACATGACGGCGTAGTAGAGGACGGCGGCGGGGCCGTCCTGGGTGAAGCTGTCGCTGCCGGCGGCGAGGGGACCGACGAGGATGCCGACGAGCATGTAGCCGGAGTGGGCGATGCCGGAGTAGCCGAGGAGGCGCTTGACGTTGGTCTGGCGGAGGGCGAGGACGTTGCCGACGGTCATGCTGAGGGCGGCGGTCCACCACAGCATCCAGAAGAGCGGGCCGCTGGTGGTTTGCCAGCCGGCGAGCTCCATGACGCGGAAGATGGCGATGACGCCGGCGAACTTGGGGACGAAGCCGAGCAGGGCGGCGACGGAGCCGGACGCGCCGGCGTAGACGTCGGCGATATAGAAGTGGAACGGGAAGCCGGCGATTTTGAAGAGCAGTCCGGCGAAGCCCAGCGTGATGCCGGCCGACGCGAGGAGGTACTGCAGCGTGTCGCCGGTTTGCAGGGCGGTGGAGACGGCGTTGATGGCGGTGGGCAGGTGGGTCGAGCCGGCGACGCCGTAGAGCAGGCTGAAGCCGTAGGCCATGATCGCGGCGGACATCGCGCCGAGGTAGAAGTACTTGGTGGCGGACTCGGTGGCCTCGGGGCGGTTGCGGCTGAGGGCGATAAGGACGTAGGTGGGGATGGAGACGAGCTCGACGGCGAGGAAGAGCACGAGCAGGTCGTTGGCGGAGGCGACGAGCATGACGCCGGTGAAGCTGAAGAGCATCATGGCGAAGTACTCGCCGCGCTCGGAGTCGCGCGGGGTGTTCCAGGCGACGAGCGTGAGGACGAAGGCGAGGATGAGCGTGACCATGCGGGCGTAGCTGGCCAGCGCGCCGATCTCGAGGCCGCTGCCGACGATGACGGTTTCCGGTCGGGTGGCGAAGGTAATCGCGGCCGTGATGAGGATGCCGACGAGCGTGATTGTCGGGGTGAGGCTCTTGAGCTGCTCGCTCTTGGCCTGCGAGATCAGGAGCGCGACGCAGCCGAGCGTAACGAGGAGGATCTCGGGCAGCAGTGCGAGCAGGGGGATTGGGGGGGCGAAGTTCATCGTTAGCGCCCTCCCGCTTCGATCAGGGTGGTGGCCGGCGCGACGGGGTCAACGTCGATTCCGAGCGCGTGCTCGGCCGCACTGGCGACGGCTGGCGCGGTTTCGAGGTTCGGGAAGAGGGTGAGCACCTCGCTTCGGAGGAGCGGGTCGAGCGTATCGGTGACGAGCCAGGGGGCGACGCCGAGGATGACGGTGAGGGCGGCGAGCGGGACGAGGATGCCGATCTCGCGTGGGGTGAGGTCGGGCCTGAGGCCGGTGCTGAGGTCGGGCGTGTGCGGCGGCTCCTGGACGGGGCCGAAGAGGATCTTGCCGACCATGTAGAGCATGTAGATGGCGCCGAGCAGGATCCCGAGGGCGCCGAGCGAGCCGTAGACGGGGCCGAGGACGGGCGAGTTGAAGGCGGCGAGCAGGGTGGTGAACTCGCTGACGAAGCCGTTGAGGCCGGGGAGGCCGATGCTGGAGAGGGTGAAGAGGATCAGGAAGAAGGCCATCACGGGCATTTTCCAGGCGAGGCCGCCGAGCTGCTGCATGTCGCGGGTGTGGTAGCGTTCGTAGATCATGCCGACGATGAGGAACAGGGCGCCGGTGCTGATGCCGTGGTTGATCATGTAGAGGACCGAGCCGCTGAGCCCGACGGGGATCAGGGCGAACATGCCGAGCATGCAGAAGCCGAGGTGCGAGACGGAGGAGTAGGCGACGAGCTTCTTGATGTCGACCTGGACCCAGGAGCACAGGGCGCCGTAGATGATGCCGGCGACGGCGAGCGTGCCCATGAGGCTGGCCCAGTAGAGGGCGCCCTCGGGGACCAGTGGCATGCCGATCCGCAGGAAGCCGTAGGTGCCGAGCTTGAGCAGGATGCCGGCCAGCAGGACGCTACCGGCGGTCGGGGCCTCGGTGTGGGCGAGCGGCAGCCAGGTGTGCAGCGGGAAGAGCGGCACTTTGACCGCGAAGCCGGCGAAGAGGGCGAGGAAGAGCAGGTGCTGCTCGAAGCTGGTCAGCCCGCCGGCGGCCGCCAGACTCTGCTGGATGTCGAGGAAGTTGAAGCTGATGACGTCGGCGCCGGTGATGATCCCGGCGCGGATCACGATGTAGAGGATGCCGGTGAAGGTGAAGACGCTGGCGAGGAAGGTGTAGAGGAAGAACTTGTTGGCCGCGTAGCGGCGTTCGCTGCCGCCCCAGACGCCGATCAGGAAGTAGAGCGGGACGAGGGTGAACTCGAAGAAGATGTAGAAGAGCAGGATGTCGCGGGCGACGAAGACGCCGAACATCGCGGTCGTCAGCAGCATCAGCCAGCCGTAGTACTCTTTGCGGCGGTGGCGGATGCCGTTGAAGCTGCCGGCGATCGAGAGCGGCATCAGCAGCGCGGTGAGCAGCACGAGCGGTCCGCCGAGCGGGTCGAGCCCGATGTGGTAGCGGATGTCGAGGCCGCTGCCGCCGTCGATCAGGGCGACCCACGGGACATTGGTCTCGCCCACGAGCACGCCGACGCCGGTCTGCATCCACAGGCCGAACGCGACGACCAGCGTGAAGAGGCTGGTGACGAAGGCCAGCCGGGGGGCCGCCGCCTCGCGGTGCGCGGGCAGCAGCCAGATCGCGATGCCCGCGAGCAGCGGCAGGAAGATCAGCAGGTTGAGTCCGAGCGCAGCCATCAGTTCCCGTTACTCACCCAGCGCCAAAGGATCAACATGAGGACGGTGCCGGCCGCCATGCCGAGGGCGTAGCCCTGCAAGGCGCCGCGCTGGAAGATCTTGACCAGGGCGCCGAGCGCCCGCGGCACCGCCGCCACCAGCCAGATCAGCCCGTTGATGCCGAAGCGGTCGGTGCCGAAGCTGAAGTGGCCGAGGCCGCGCAGCGGCCGCACGAGGGCGCGGTCGTAGAGCTCGTCGACCCAGTACTTGTGGTGGAAGACGTTGAAGACCGGTCCGAGTGCCTTGGCGTCGGGGTCGTCGACGGGGGCCTGGCCGTAACGGACGTAGGCGAGGCCGATGCCGAGCAGGGCGACGCCGCCGGAGACGTACATGATCCAGACGTCGCCGGCGTGGTGGGCGACGTGGGGGATGGTGCTGGCGCTGTCGAGGAAGGCGTGGAAGAGGCCGTGGGGCTGCAGCGCGCCGAGGAAGGCGGTGGCGGGGTCCCAGGTGAAGGTCACGCCGACGTAGCCGGCGAAGATCGCGCCGAGCGCGAGGACCCAGAGCGGGCCGGTCATGACCGACGGCATCTCGTGCGGGTGGTCGCCGGCTTCCTTGGGGAGTCGCCGCGGTCCGTTGAAGCACAGGAAGAACATGCGGAAGGTGTAGTAGGCGGTCAGGCCGGCGGTGAGCGTCATGACCCAGCCGACCCACGGGGCGCGGATGAAGGCGGCGTGGACGATCTCGTCCTTGCTCCAGAAGCCGGCCAGCAGCGGCACGCCCGCGAGCGCGAGGCAGCCGATGAGCATCTGGAGGTAAGTGACCGGCAGGGTGCGCTTGAGGCCGCCGAACTGGCGGAGGTCGATGACGTTGCCCATCGCGTGCATGACGCTGCCGGCGGTGAGGAAGAGCAGCGCCTTGAAGAAGGCGTGGGTATAGACGTGGAAGATCGCGCTCATCGGGACGAAGCAACCGAGGCCGACGAACATGTAGGCGAGCTGGCTGATGGTGGAGTAGGCCAGAATCCGCTTCATGTCGTACTGGGCGAGGGCCATTGTGGCCGCCCCGACCGCGCCGATCATGCCGATCGCCAGGACGACGTCCATCACGATCGGCTCGGCGGCGTAGAAGATCGGGCCGCAGCGGGCGACCATGTAGACGCCGGCGGTGACCATCGTCGCGGCGTGGATCAGGGCGGAGACCGGCGTCGGGCCCTCCATCGCGTCGGGGAGCCAGACGTAGAGCGGGAACTGGGCGCTCTTGCCCAGCGCGCCGCAGAGCAGCAGCAACGAGATGACGGTCGCGGCGTTGAAGCCGAAGAGCTCGGCGCCCGCGATCTGCTCGGCGTAGCCGAAGACGACGGCGTAGTCGAACGGGTTCTCGCCGTGGGCGATGATGGCCGCGCCCGGGTCGAGCGGCGAGGTCAGCACCCAGTAGATCGCGAAGATGCCGAGGGCGAAGCCGAAGTCGCCGATGCGGTTGACGAGGAAGGCCTTCTTGGCGGCGGCGGCGGCCTCGGGCTTGCGGAAGTAGAAGCCGATCAGGAGGTAGCTACAGAGGCCGACCAGCTCCCAGCCGAGGTAGAGCAGGACGAAATTGCCGGCCATCACCAGCGTGCACATCGAGAAGACGAACAGGGCGAGGAAGGCGAAGAAGCGTTCGTAGCCGACCTCGCGATGGCCGTGGTGGTCCTTCATGTAGCCGACGGCGTAGATGACGACCATCAGCGAGACGACGCAGACGAAGACGAGCATCACCGCGGTGAGGTTGTCGACGACGAAGTTGAGGTCGATCCAGGGTTGGGGCGTGCCCGCCAGCGGCGCCGGGGCGCCGAGGCTGATCCAGCGCGCGATGGGGTAGGTATTGGGCTGCTCGAAGTCGAACGCGTCGATTTGCTTCTTGTTCTTGTCGCCGGCGATCGATTCGTCATGGGTGTCGCCGTGGTGCTCGGCGGCGGCCGCGGTCGCGGCGCCGTGGTCGGCCGCGTGCTCCGGCAGGTTGACGAGCAGGTTGACGAGCAGCGTGACGGCGAGGGCGGCCGAGATGCCGACCCCGCCGATCGTCAATGCGGCGGCGAACTTGTGGCCGGCGCGGAAGGCCAGGATCAGCCCGATGCCGATCGTGGCCAGCAGCGGCCAGAGGGGAATGGTGGCGATCAGGTTGTGCAGCCCGGCGGGCAGCTCGGTCGGCACCGTTAGTAATCCCTCATCAAGGTCCAGGCGTTCGCGTCGAGCGTGCCGCTGTAGCGGTAGAGCAGGACGACCAGTGCGAGGGCGAGGGCCGCTTCGGAGGCTGCGATCGCGAGAAGGAAGAGCGCGAAGGCCTGGCCTTGGAAGACGGGGTCGCCGCTCAGCGGGAAGCGCGAGAAGCCGATCAGGTTGACGACGATGCCCTGGAACATGAGCTCGGTGCAGAGGAACATGATGATCAGGTTGCGGCGGGTGACGAAGCCGACCAGCCCGAGGCTGAAGAGCACCGCGCCGACGATGAGGTAGGCGATCAGCATTACAGCTCGACCTCCTCGTGGGGCTGCGGGCGGCGGCGGGCGACGGCGACGGCGCCGATCATGGCGGCCATCAGGATCACGCCCGCGATCTGGATCGCGACGATGTAGTCGGTCAGGAGCAGGGCGCCGATGCGCTCGGGCGAGCCGACGGCGCGGACGGTCTCGGTGGGGGGGGCGTTGCCTTCACCCAGTGGGAGCGTCAGCAGCCCGTGCGAGAGCATGCCCAGCAGGACGAACCCGATCAGCGTGCCGAGAAACGGCATCCGCGCCCGGCGGTCGTAGGGCGACGGGCCGCCGGTCTGCTTGGCCAGCATGATGACGAAGACGTAGGTCACGATGATCGCGCCGGCGTAGATGATCAGCAGGGCGCCGGCCAGGAACTCGGCCTCGGCCAGCAGCGCCAACCCGGTGGTCGCGACGATGACGAGGACGAAGAACAGGGCGCTGTAGACGGGGCGGGCGGCGGTGATCATGGCGATCGCGCCCGCGAGGCCGATGAGGCTCAGGACGACGAACCAGTACTCCTGCCCGCTGCCGACGTAGGGGCTCAGCAGCCGGGTCAGCAGGTATGCCAGCACGCCGCCGGCGGCGGCCAGCAGGAAGATGCCGACGCGCTGCGCGGTCGTCTGTCGGCCGGGGAGGGCCAGAACCAGCCCCAAACCGCCGAGGATCGCAATAAGCAGAGGGATCAGGCTTCCCACTCGCCCACGCACCTGTTGCTTGTCGGGGTTGGCGGACCGACCCGCGCGCCCCGACCGGTTCCCGTTTGCGTGATGCCCGCCCGGTCCGCGAGGATCGGGACCGCGACAAGAGAACGGACTATAACGAGCGACCGGCGGACTGCCTAGGGCAGCGGGGCGATCGAATCGGGTGGCGATTTTTCTGGCAGGCGGCTAGGCGGGCAGGTGAGACAGGCCGCGTTCATGGCGGGCGAGGCATCCGCCCCAGCCCTTCTGAACCACCCTTTTGTTGGGGCGCGGCGGGGCGCTGTCGGAAGACACGCTTTGCGCTAGAGCTTCCGCTCGGCGTTGGGGCGAGCGACGTCGGGGGCCTGGCCGCCGGTGTGGGCGTAGTCGGTGACGGGCGGGTTCTTGCGGGGCTTCATTTCGAGGGTCTCGTCGAAGACCTGGAGGAGCTTCTCCTTGTCGTAGATCATCTCCTCACGCGTGTTGCTGACGAGGTCGTGGAAGGGGGTCAGCTCGATCGCGTCGACCGGGCAGGCCTCTTCGCACATGCCGCAGTAGATGCAGCGCAGCTCGTCGATGTCGAACTT
>CAZCKC010000113.1:0-11498 GCA_964499235.1 uncultured Planctomycetales bacterium
GAGATCGTTTCACGTGACTGGAGTTCAGACGTGTGCTCTTCCGATCTGGTACCCGCGAGACGCCGTGCCACTGCTCTCGAGCAGTGCAAAAACACGAGCGGGTCCCGCAACCAGGGTCCCCCAGGCTTTCAGCCTGGAGGACTGCTACACCATGCAATAGTCCCGTAGGTGTCACTTCGGCGGAGGCGCAATTACTATAGACATTCACCAATCACTACTTTCTAATCGACCTGCCACCGAAACGACACGTCATCAACAATCGACTTCCGAGCGTCAACAAGCACCGCGCGCCACCCTTGCGTCACAGCCGAATCTCGCCTGACATCCATCAGTCCGCCCTGCGGTTGCTGCCCTGCCGCGATCAACTTACATTCTCGCCATGCCGCTGGATCCCCCCCAACTCGCCGGCCTCCGCGCTTGGCTCGCCTCCGAGCAACGCTTCGGCATCGCCCACCTCGGCGTCACCGGCGTCAGCCTGACCGCGACAACCGCGGCGCCGGCGAGCACTGATTCCGCCCGGGCCGCAACGCCTGAGAGCCGCACAGCTGGTTCGACCAATCAATCGCCCGAAGCGCCTGCCGGCAACGAGCCCGCGCTATTCGGCGACACCACCGCACCCGCCACCGGCCGGAGGAACTTCGTGGCCTCACCGCTCAAGCAGCTCGAGCCGCCCGACGGCCTCGAACCCCTCAACAAAAAACGCCTCGGCAAGCAAGCCGCCGCGGCCGCGCTCGAGGACCTCAACGCCAAGTGGGTCCGCGACTGCGTCCACTGCCGCCTGCACGAAACCCGCACGCAGACCGTCTTCGGCGTCGGCAACCCCGCCGCCGACCTCGTCTTCGTCGGTGAAGGCCCCGGCGCCGACGAGGACCGCCAGGGCGAGCCGTTCGTCGGCCGCGCCGGCCAGCTCCTCACCAAGATGATTGAGGCCATGACGCTCAGCCGGAGCGATGTTTATATTTGCAACGTCGTGAAGTGCCGCCCGCCCGGCAACCGCACCCCCACCGACCACGAGATGGCCCGCTGCGCCGCGTTCCTCCTGCGACAGCTCGCGATCATTCGCCCAAAAATCATCGTCACGCTCGGCCGGCCGGCCGCCCAGACGCTCCTCGCCACGCGAACGCCAATCGGCAAGCTCCGCGGCACGTTTCACGAGTTCCCACCGCCGGAACTCGATGAGCCTAACCTGCCGACCTGCAAGCTGATGCCGACATTCCACCCCGCCTATCTCCTCCGCAGTCCCGGCGAAAAAGGCAAAGCCTGGGCCGACCTCCAGCAGGTCATGGCGGAGCTCGGCCTCACACTTCCCAAGCACTAGGGGTAGATGCCCCAATATGGGGTAAATGCCTGAGGTGATTCCGCCTAAACTGCAGGACAGGCGGCTCGGAACCGGTTGCCGCCAGGCATGCAGGTCGGGGCATGAACCGCATCGACGCGCACATTCTCGTCTTGGGACCGACGGCGTGGCAACGCCGCACGCTGGCACTAGTCGCCCGGTGCGAGCTTGGCTGCGCTCACGTCGCCTGCGCCGCGACCAACGCGACCGAGATCTGGCAGGCCCTCCGCCAGGAAGTTCATCTCGCGTGCATCGACTGCGACGACCCCGAGCCCGGTGTCGTCGACGCGGTGCAGATGATCCCGCGATTGCGCCCGCAAGCGCGGCTGGTCTTGCTGACCGCCAAGATCGATTCACAGGGCCTGAGCCCGTGGCGGAGTGTGACGTTCGACGGCATCGCGACAAAGCAGGCGGGTTACACGCAGCTGCGGATGGCGATCGACCTCACCCTCATGGGCCGCCGCTATTTGCCAGCGGAGATCCGCAAAGCCCGGCAGCAGCTGGCCGCGCAGGACGGCCGGGCAACGCTGTCGCGCCGCGAGCACGAGCTGCTGCCGCTGCTGGCCGGCGGCCTGAAACTCCAGGAAGCCGCCAGCCGCATGAACATCAGCTACAAGACGGCCGACTCGTACCGCACCAGCCTGCTCAAAAAGCTCGGCCTGCGCAGCCGCGTCGATCTCACCCGCTACGCCATCCGCGAGCGCATCATCGTGCCGTAGCAGGCAGCCCTGCCTGCGTTAGCGCGTCAGCCGCACCCGCAGGGTGCTTGCCGCCAGGAGGACCAGCCCGCCCAGCGCCGCCATGAATGCGCCCAGGATCAGCCGCGCGTCCGGCTGCCAGAGATAGCTGAGCAGCAGCCCCGCGCTGACGGCATACAGGCCGACCGCCCCGAGGTGCCGCAACGTCATCACCGGCTGCAATGGCAGGATTCGCCGCCGATCGGTCTCGCCGAACAGGCACGGCACACAGGCAAACGTCCCGTCGGCACCCTCGAACAGCTCCGCCGGCTGGTCGCACCGCTCGCAGCGGCGGGTCGTGACGTTGCCGGACCGCAGTCCCAGTTCGTCCTCGAGCAGCCGATAGGCGTCCACGACCGCCTGGAACCGCGTTGGCCGCCCGTTCGTTCGCGCACGGTCCGGGTGGTGCTGGCGAGCAAGTTGCCGAAAGCGGGCCCGGATCGCATCCGGTGGCTCGCTCCCACGAAGCCCAAGGGTGGCAAACGCCTGTGTGAGGCGGCGGTTCATGGAAAACGTCCTGGCAGCGTGGCAGTGCTCGCCCCGTCAGCCGCCTCAGGTGGCGGCGTGATGGCGGGCCGCCGTGATCGGCGCGCGCTTCGGCTTGGCCCCTCAAAAATGACTCTATCACCCGAGCGGTTTCAGGCCAACACCTGAGTCGATTCGGCGTAGGCTTGATCGGTGACAACGAATGTCAGGCCGGCCGAGGCCATGTCGGAGCGCGTGGAAGCCATCAGCGTGCTGGCGGGTAAGCCGCTGGAGCGGTCCGCCTATGTGGCCTTGATGCAGGCGGCATTCGAGCCGCGGGTGTTGCGGGCGGGCGGTTTGACCGCGCCAGCCATCTGGGCGGCGCTCCGCGGCACGCCGGACGCGGTGATAATCCGGGAAAACCACAACCCGCAGGAGGTGCTGCAAGCCATTCAGATGATCGCCAGCCATCGGCCCGCCTGCGGCCTGGTCGTCATCGCGGACGCCCCGGTCCCCGCCCTGGCCGAGCCGATCCGCCAGCGCCAGCTCTGCGGCTACATCACGACCGGGGTCGCCGTGGCGGAGCTGATCGACGCCGTCGTGGAAGTCGTCCGCGGCGGCACGGCCATCGCGCCCGCCATGCAGGCGGTTGTCGAGCAGACTTTCGCTGCGACGCCGAAGCCTGCGCCGGCGAGGCTCTCGCGCCGCGAGGCCGAACTGCTCCCCCTGCTCGTGCAAGGCCTGACCTTGCGGCAGGCCGCGAGCCAGCTCGGGGTCAGCCCCAAGACGGCCGACACCTATCGGACCAACCTCTTCCGCAAGCTGAAGGTCCACAACCGCGTCGCCCTCACCCGGCTGGCGCTCCAGCAAGGCCTGGTCGAACCGTGACCCCGTCGAAAGCATGGCGGGTGCCGATGTCGCGACCGCCAAACCTGGAATCGAGGCCTGGCAGGCGGGAGACCTGGCGCAACATTCCAGGGCGGCGCCGGCGTGCCGACCGCCAAGCCGCCATCGCAAGCTCACAGCGGCAGGCAAGTCGCCCGCCCCATCCATTTCATCAATTACTTCGGCGTCTCAAATGCCCGCCCCGCCCTGCGCCCCCATGGATTACTTCAAACGCCTTCACTGCAGCGCGTTCAGCACCCCCACCAGCAGCTGCGCCGCCACCGTCATCGTTACCAACGCCAGCGGATAAACGGCCGCATATGCGAGCGCCGGCGCATCGGTGTCAAACTGAGCGCTCGCCGCCCCCAGCCCCGGCGTGCTCGTCATCGCCCCGCACGTCAGCCCGACCGTGCTCGCGGCCGACTGCTTGAACAGCACGTACGACATCAGCCAACCAACCAGCAACCCGTAAAGCACGGTAATCACCGCCAGCACCGCCAGCGTCACGCCGTGCGATTGAATCGTCGCCACCAGCTCCGCTCCCGCGCTCGTCCCGGCATACACCAGGAACAGCACGAGCCCCAGCTCCCGCATCAGGTACCGCCCCGCGCTCGGCACGTGCACCCGAAACCGCCCGATCCGCCCGAAATGCCCCAGCATGAGCCCAACAAACAAAGGCCCCCCCGCCAGCCCCAGCGTTACGTCCGCCCCGCCGGGCAGCGGCAGCGGGATCATTCCCAGCAGCAGCCCCGCCACCAGCCCCGCCGCAAACGCCGGAATCCCCGTCTCGTGAATCCGCTGCTCGCGGATGCCGGCCAACCGGGCAAACGCCTGAATCTCCGCATCGTGCCCAACCGCCCGCACCTGGTCACCCACCTCCAGCACGAACGTCGCCTGCGGCACGAACTCCAGCCCCTCGCGCCGGACCCGCGTGATCACGACGCCGTATTTCTGCAGCACCTGCAGCTCGCGCAGCGACCGCCCGGAAAATGTTGGCTCCGTGATATAAATATCCCGCGCGACCACGCTCGGATCGCGGTCGATCTGCACCTCCACCGGCGGCCCGAAGATCAGCTCCAGCCGCTTCAGCTCGTCCGCGGACCCGACCGCCAGCACGATGTCACCGTGCTCGAGCCGCAAATCGCTGCTGTACGGCATCACCGTCTCACCGCGCAGCACCCGCGAGATGTTCGCCGTCACCATCGCATGCAGGTTCAGGCTCGCCAGCGTCTTCCCCGCCGCGGCCGGGTTCTCTACCCGGTACGTCCGCTTCAGGATCTGCGGCATCGGCGTCGCGTCGGCCGCTCGCGTCGCCGGCTCGCGCTGCCGCGCCAGCCACCGCGGCAACAGCTGCGCAAACAGCACCACCCCGATGATCCCGAACGGATACGCCACACCGTACGCCACCGACACCAGCGGGCTGTCAGACGCCTCCTGGGCCGCCGCCAGCGCGGGCGTGCTCGTCAACGCCCCCGCAAACACGCCCACCGCCATCGCCGGATCAATCTCCAGCAGCCACCCGACACCCGCCGCCAGGATCGCCGCCCCCAGGACCGTCGCCAGCCCCACCGCCAGCGGCGCCACCCCCTTGCTGCGCACCGTGGCCACAAACCGCGGCCCCGCCTGCAGTCCGATCGCATACACGAACAGCACCACGCCAAACTGCCCCAGCCACTTCAGGGCGTCCCCCGGCGGCACCCAGTCCAGGTGACCAAAGAGCAAGGCCGCAAACAGCACGCCCGAGCTGCCGAGCGTGAGCCCCGCCACCTTCAGCCGCCCGATAATCGAGCCCAGCACGATGATCAGAAAGGTAATCGCGATCGGGTTGTTGCGAAAAGCGGTCAGCAGTTCCATGGGGCTCGCTTCTGGAGGCTCCGTTCCTGCCGGTCGCACACCGGCAAACGAGCCATCTTCAAGACCCCCGCCGACCCCTGCAAGCGAGCCCGCCCCGAATTCACGCCGCGTTCATCCGCCGCGGCCCCGCTGACCCCGCCCCCGCACGCCGGTCCTACTCCGCCCCAGCCGGCTGCGGCTTGACCGTCCGCAGGAAGAGCTCGTCGAGCTGGGCCTGCGCGACCGGCCCCGGCGCCTCGGTCATCGGGCACAACGCCCGCTGCGTCTTCGGGAACGCGATCACGTCGCGGATATTGTCCCGCCCCAAGAGCAGCATCGCCAGCCGGTCCAGCCCCAGCGCGATCCCGCCGTGCGGTGGCGGCCCGAACTTCAACGCGTCCAGCAGGTATCCGAACTTGCTCCGCTGCTCCTCGGGCCCGATCGTCAGCGCGTTGAAGACCTGCTCCTGCAGGTCCGCCCGGTGGATACGAACCGACCCGCCGCCAAGCTCCAGCCCGTTCAGCACCACGTCGTACGCCTTCGCGCGCACCCGTCCCGGATCGCTCGCGAGGTGCGGAACATCTTCATCAAGCGGTTGCGTGAACGGATGGTGCGCCGCGTAGTAGCGCCCGTCCTCTTCCGAGTACTCGAACATCGGAAAGTCGACCACCCACAGGAAGTTCCACCGCCCCTGCGGAATCAGGTCGTGCCGCTCGGCAATCGTCTCCCGCAGCCACGCGAGGTACTTGCACACCGCGCGCTCCTGGTCGGCGGCAAAGAACAGCACGTCGCCCGCCGACGCCCCGGTGATCTTGATCACCGCGGCCGCCTGCTCAGGCGTGAAGAACTTCCCGATGCCGGTTTCAAACTTGAGCGCATCCCCGTCGGCCGCCACGCGCGTCAGCGGCAGCCCACCGGCGCCGATGCCCTTGATCTCCTCGGTCAACGCGTCGGTCTCGCGGCGCCGGATGTCCGCCGCGGCCGGCACCCGCATCGCCCGCACGACGCCCCCCTTCTCGATCGCGCTGGTGAAGACCTTGAAGTCCATCTGCTCCGCGACCGGCGTGACGTCCTTCAGCCGCAGGTCGTACCGCGTGTCCGGCCGGTCGCTGCCATACTCCCGCAGCGCATCGGCGTAGCTCATCCGTGGGAAGGGCCGCGGGATCTCCACCCCGTGGATCGCCTGCATGACCGCACCCAGGCAACCCTCGGTGACGTTGATCACGTCCTCGGCCTCGACGAACGACATCTCGACGTCGAGCTGCGTGAACTCGAGCTGCCGGTCGGCCCGCTGGTCCTCGTCGCGGAAACAGCGGACAATCTGGACGTACTTGTCGAAGCCCGCCACCATCAGGATCTGCTTGTAGAGCTGCGGCGACTGCGGCAACGCGTAGAAGCTGCCCGGGTGCACGCGCGACGGCACCAGGAAGTCGCGCGCCCCTTCCGGCGTGCTCCGGCCGAGGAACGGCGTCTCGATCTCCACGAACCCATGCTGGTCGAAATAGTCGCGGATCACCTTCGTGATGCGGTGGCGCTGGACCAGCGCGTGCTGCATCGGCCGCCGCCGCAGGTCCAGGTAGCGGTACTTCAGCCGCGTCTCCTCGCGCGTCGCCAGCTCGTCCTCGAGCTCGAAGATCGGCGTCTCGGACGCGCTGAGAATGTCGATCTCGCGTCCCTCGACCTCCACCTTGCCCGTCGTGAGCTTGGGGTTCTCCATGTTGGCCGGTCGGGGCGCCACATCGCCGCGAACCGCGATGCAGTACTCGTTGCGGAGCGTGCCCGCGACCTGGTGCGCCTCCGGGTCGGTCTCGGGATTGAAGCGCACCTGAACGATGCCGGTCCGATCGCGTAAATCGACGAACACCATCCCGCCATGGTCGCGGCGGTTGTCCACCCAGCCCGTGACCAGGACGACCTGGCCGGTGCGGGCCTCGGTCACCTCGTTGCAGTAACAGGTCCGCTCGTTATACGGCAAAGCCACGTGAACTCTCCCTCGGGTGCGCACTCGCTCCGCGCGCCGGACGCGGGCGCCGACGGCATCGTGAGCCGCACAGCTTAGCAGCTTCCGCCGCGCGAATACACTTGCCGCCCGAATGCCGCGGGAAAAGGCCGCTTATCGGCCGCTGGCCCCCAGGAGCTCCGCCAGCAGCGCAGCGACCCGCTCGCTGGCGCTCGATTGCTCCAGCGGCCGGACCACCGCGTCGAGCCCCGCCACCTGCCGCTCCCGCAGCCGCGCGTCGTCGAGCAGCACCGCCGCCATCGCCGTGATCGGCGCGGTCCGCGGAATGAACGGCATGAACTCAGGGACGATCCGCTGGCCCGCCAGGATGTTCACCAGGCTCAAGTGCGGCAGCTTCAGCACCAGCCGCCCGCCGAGCCGGTGCGGCCAGCGGAGCCACCGCGCGGTCGTGTACATCACGATCATCGGCTTGCGGTAGGCCGCCACGTGTAGCGTCGCCGTGCCCGACGCCGTCAGCACGAGGTCGGCCGCGGTCAGCAGGCTCGCGTTCGCGTCGGTGACGATTTCGGCCGCGACCCCGCTCCGCGCGACCAGCTCGCGAACCAATTTCGCGCGATTCGCCGCGACACAGGACACCCCGGCGGTCACCTCCCGCCCCAGCTCTCGCACGACCGCGAGCTGCAGCGGCAGCATCGTCTTGATCACCTGCTCGCGCGAGCCGGGCAGCAGCGCGATCGTCGGCCGCCCGTCTTGCCGCAGCGGCGCCATGACCGCCTCGTCCGGCTGCTCGGCGCGCAGCGATTCGAACAGCGGGTGGCCGACGAAGTGGGCGTCGACCCCTCGCTGCCGCAGGTAGGCCTCTTCGAACGGCAGGATGCACGCGACGCGGTCCAGGTCGCGGGCGAGCCGCCGATTGCGGTACGCCCGCGACGCCCAGGTCTGCGGCGCGATGTAGTACAGCGTCTTCAGCCCCCGCGCCTTCGCCCGCGCCGCCATTTGCAAGTGCAACGCCGACGAGTCCATCACGACCACCGCGTCCGGCGGCGTCCGGTCCCACGCCTCTTCCGCCGCCTTCAGCGCCGCCCGCGCGCGACCGACCAGCCGCACGATGCCCGTCAGCATCGCCGCGTGCTGCGTGAAGTCGAAGACCGTCGCAACGCCGGCCGACCGCAGCCGCGGCCCGGTCAGCCCGCTGAACCGCCAGGCCGGGTAATGCTGCCGCGCGTACTCGACCAGCCGCGCGGCGTGAACGTCGGCGGAGTGCTCGGCCACCGAGATGAAGATGTTCCGGACCGCGGTCAAGGCCGGCCGACGTCAGTCGCCCGCGGCGGCGGCTGGTGCGTCCGCCGCCTGCTCGACGGGCCGCGCCGGGATCTCGCGGCCGCCCGCGGCGATCGTTTCCTGGGTCCACAGGACGGTCGGCAGCATGACGCGCTTGTCGACGTCCGTTCCCGCGAGCAGCGTGAGTGCGAGGTCGAGCCCCTTCTCCCCGGGCGTCGGGTACGAGAACGTCGCGGTCAGCTCGCCATCCTTGACCCACTGGATCCCCTCGTTTGGCAACGCGTCGATGCCGACGAACATCATCTCGTCAGCACGCCCGGCCGCCCGCGCCGCCTGGTAAGCCCCGTGTGCCATCGGGTCGTTGTGGGCGTAGACGACGTCGATAGCGGGGATCGTCTTCAGCGCGTCCTGGAAGACGTTGAACGCCTGCTGCTTCTTCCAGTCCGCGTCGAGCCCGCCGATGATCTCGATGCCCGACTCCTGCTCGACGATCTCGTGGAAGCCCGTCCGGCGTTCCTGCGCCGGCGTCGCCGCGAGGTTGCCGCAGATCTCGTAGACGATCCCCTCGGCCGCACCGTTGCCGCCAAGCTGCTCGACGACCCACGCGCCGGCCGCCCGCCCGATCGCCAGGTTGTCGCCCCCGACGAACGCGTCGTACCCCTGGTACGTCAGGTCGCGGTCCAGCACGACCGTCGGGATGCCGGCCGCCACCGCCTCCTCGACCACCCGCGCCAGGCCGGCCGACTCCTTTGGGCTGATCAGGATCGCATCGACCCCGCGATTGATGAAGCTGCGCACCTGCGAGACCTGCTGCGCGGTCTGGTCGTTGGCGTCCAGGATCTCCAGCTTCACGTTCGGCATCGTCGCGGCATGCTCGCGCAGCCGGCGGTTGAACTCCACCCGCCACGGCTCGCTGACCGTGCACTGCGAGAACCCGATGACGTATTGCCCGTCGGCGCCGCCGGCGCGCTCGCCGCGGTCGCAGCCGGCGAGCACACCGATCGCGAACCCGAGCCCCAGCAGCACCGGGCGAAAACCGTGAGCATGACGCAATGACATGGCGGGATCCTTTCCTGCGCGAAAACCCGTTGATGGTGCCGCGCGACGCGGCGGCCACACGCTCAGCCGCGCTGCCGCAGCCGCCCGAACAAGGCGCCGAACCCCCCGGCCTGGACGCTGGCAGCCCCGATGATGATGACCCCCTTCAGGATGTCCTGCATCTCGCTGGAGACCGCCTTCAGGTTCAGGATATTGGATAGGTACCCGAAGATCAGCACCCCCACCAGCGTCCCGAGGATGCTCCCCCGCCCCCCCATCAAGCTCGTCCCGCCAATCACCACCGCCGCGATCGCGTCAAGCTCGCCCATTTGCCCCGCCGTCGGCGTCCCGTGCACGAACCGCGCGACGTAGATCATCCCCGCCACGCCTGCTAGGAGCCCGCTGACGCTGTAGACGAACACCTTCACACCTTGCGTCGGAACCCCCGAAAGCCGGGCTGCCTCCTCGTTCCCGCCGACCGCGTAGACGTGCCGCCCCGTTGCCGTTCGTTGGAGAACGATCGCTGCCACGATCCACGCCCCCAGCATGATCAGCCCCGGCACCGGGATCAGTCCGACCTCCTCCATTTCACCATCACGTCCGCGCTGCTCTACCGTGATCAGTCGGCCCAGGCCGATTTCCAGAAAGCTGCGCGGCGCACCCGGCTTGGTCACGGCGCCGGCGGGCGTCGTCTCCTCGCTAAAGACGTTGTGAACGCGCCCGCCACCCCCGGCCACGAACCGCGCCACGCCGACGATCAGGATCATCATCGCCAGCGTCACAATGAACGGCTGCAACCCCGTCCGGGCGATGATCAACCCGTTCAGCGCCCCGAACGCCGCCCCCACCAGCGGCGTGCAGATCACGACCGTCCAGAACCCCGCCCCGCTGGCCGTCAACAGCACCGCCCCCGTCACGCCCCCGGCCAGTCCCACCAGCCCGATGAGAATGTTCAACCAACCCCGTCTGAAATACCGATCCGCCAGCCCCGCTCCGACCAGCGCCGCCACCAGCCCCGCCCCGAGCCACGCCACCACGTGCGCCCACGTCACGCCGCCCGGGAACAGCGCCGCCTCGAGCCCGCCCAGACCGATCGCCGCCAGCGCGATCTGGTCCGCCGGCAGCACCGGCATCACCAGCATCGCGCACACCACGCTGCACAGCGACAGCGTGCTCCCGACCGACAGGTCGATCCCCGCCGTCAGGATCACCAGCGTCATCCCGATCGCCAGCAGCCCGTTCAGCGACACCTGCTCGAACACATCCCGTTGGTTCGCGATCGTCAGAAACTGCGGGCTCAGCGCCACCCCCACGCCGAAGATCAGCGCCAGCCCCCCCACCAGCGAAAGCCCGCGCAACAACGACCGCGACCACCCTGGTCCGAGAAGCGATGTCACCAGACGCTCATCCTTGCCACCATTCCGGTTGCTGTCGGCGTCGCCGCCCCATCCGCCTGCGCTCACCGCAGCCTATCGCGGTTCCGACTCCCTGCCAACGCCGCCCGCGATCGCTTTCGCCCCCGCCGCGACCGCCCTATGATGCCGAGCTTGCATCGTTCGCCCGCCCGCCCGGAGCGCGGGGCGCCGGCGAAGTCGCCCCACGGTGCTGGAGTTCTGCCCGATGGCTGAAAACGACAATATCAAGACCATCCTCGCCACCGACTGCGGCTCGACCACGACCAAGGCCATCCTCATCGACCTGGTCGACGGCGAGTACCGCCTCATCAGCCGCGGCGAGGCCCCCACCACCGTCGAAGCCCCGGCCGAGGACGTTACCCGCGGCGTTATCAACGCCGTCGGCGAGATCGAGGACCTCACCGGCCGCACGCTCATCGCCGATGACAAGATCAAGTACCGCGACGGCGACGCCGGCTGCGACGCCTACGTCGGAACGAGCTCGGCCGGTGGCGGCCTCCAGCTCATGGTCGCCGGCGACCATGAGCTGGAGGCCGCCGGCGTGGTCA
>CAZCKC010000114.1:0-11447 GCA_964499235.1 uncultured Planctomycetales bacterium
TTTGGGGATGGGTGTCTCAGTGTTGGGGGTGGTTTGTTCGCGATGCGCAGGGGGGCGCTCGGCCTCGGCTGTGACGTGGTGAGACGTTGTTCGTGTTCAGCCACGGCCGACACGGCCGTGGGACCGGGATGGTTGCGAGGTGATGGGACGTTATTGGTGTTCGACCACGGCTGGCGTGGCTGTGGCACGGGCACCTTGGCCAGGTGATTAGACTTCGCGGAGGGTGTGGCCGAGTTTTTGGCGTTTGACTTCGAGGTAGCGGCGGTTGTACTCGTTGGGGGGGATTTCGATAGAGAGCTGGTCGGTGATCTCGAGACCATAGACGGCCAGACGGCTGACCTTCTTGGGGTTGTTGGTCAGGAGTCGGACGCGGGTAATGCCGAGGTCGATGAGGATCTGGGCGCCGATGCCGTAGTCGCGGCGGTCGGCGGGCAGGCCGAGGGCGACGTTGGCTTCGACGGTGTCGAGGCCGCTGTCCTGGAGGTGGTAGGCGTGGAGCTTGCTGGTGAGGCCGATGCCGCGGCCTTCCTGGCGGAGGTAGACGATGGCGCCGCGGCCTTCGGTGGCGATGAGCTCCATGGCGGTGAGGAGCTGCTGGCCGCACTCGCAGCGCATCGAGCCGAAGACGTCGCCGGTGAGGCATTCGGAGTGGACGCGGACGAGGAGGCTTTCGGTCTGCTGGGGGACGATGCCGTCCTCGTTGGTGTGGCCGATGCCGCCCTTGGAGAGGGCGACGTGGGTCGCGCGGTCGGTGACGGAGCGGTAGGCGATGAGGTCCCACTCGCCGTAGATGTTGCGGATGGGGACGGTCTGGACGCGCTCGATGAGGCGCTCGCGGCGCATGCGGTGCTCGATCAGGTCGGCGATCGCGCACATCTTCAGGTTGTGCTGGCGGCAGAACTCCTTGAGCTGCGGGACGCGGGCCATGGTGCCGTCGGGGTTGAGGATCTCGATGATGGCGGCGCCGGGCATGAGGCCGGCGAGGCGGCAGAGGTCGACGGAGCCTTCGGTTTGTCCGGCGCGGACGAGCACGCCGCCGTCGCTGGCGATGAGCGGGTTGACGTGGCCGGGGCGGACGAAGTCGTCGGGGGTGGCTTCCTCGGCGACGGTTTGGCGGATGGTGGTGGCCCGGTCGGCGGCGGAGACGCCGGTGGTCACGCCGAGGCGGGGGGCGGCGTCGATGGTGACGGTGAAGGCGGTGCCGAGGCGGGTGGTGTTGGCGGCGACCTGGGGCTGGAAGTGGAGCCGCTGGCAGCGGGCGCGGCTGAGGGCGACGCAGAGAGTCCCGCGGCCTTGGGTGAGCATGAAATTGATGTGTTCGGGGGTGATGGACTGAGCGGGGACGACGAGATCGCCCTCGTTTTCGCGGTGTTCATCGTCGACGAGCACGACGAAGCGACCTTGGCGGAGCTCGGCCAGGGCTTCGTCGATGGAGCAAAAGGCCGGGTCGCGGTCGCTCGTGAGCGACGCCGCGGCGCCTGGGGTTGCGGCTTCTTCGGAGGACAGGGATTGCTCCTGGCGGCTATGAGTAAGTCTTGTTAATCATAGTAACGCGCGGGGCGTTCCGCTCAAGACGGGGCAGGTGGCTGGGCGGCGGCAAGCTTTGCGCGGGCAGGGGCGGCGGAAGGCGTTTTGATCCGGCTTGACCGAGGCAGGGGCGTTTTGTTCAATCCGCCGAGTCGATAAACTGGGTGGGGAAAATGTTTCGGGTCACCGAGAGGATTCTGAGTGTGCAGTGCCTGAGTTGCTGATGTCCGAATTGATGCCAACAGTCAGCCCCGCGGTGGCGCCGCCGAAGCCCCGGCACGTCCCGCTTTATCACGTCGTGCTGCTGAACGATGACGAGCATACGTACGACTATGTCATCGAGATGCTGGGGCGGATCTTCCGGATCGACGGGCTGAAGGCCTTCAAGCTGGCCCAGGAGGTGGACGTCCGCGGGCGGGCGATCGTCCACACCGCCCTGCTGGAGCAGGCCGAGTTCAAGCGGGACCAGATCCACGCCTATGGCTCCGACTGGCGCATCGACGAGTGCCAGGGGTCAATGAGCGCCGCCATCGAGCCGGCCGACAATCGTTAGCCGCCGCGCTTGCGTCAGGCGTCTAGAGGCCTGACGATGTGGCAATGAGCAACGCTGAATTATCCATTCGCGACCGGAACCGGTGTCATCCGCGGTGGGGTTGGCTCGTCGTGGCCGCAGCGGCTGCGCTCTTGACGGCGGCGGTCGGGCGGGCGGCGGAGAGGGGCGATTCGGCCGCGAGCCAGTGGCTGCTGGACTTGGCGCGGCACGAGGCGTTGTTGGCCGGGCAGGGGGCGGCTGCTCCGGCGGTCGAGCGGGTGGCGGCGCTGCTCGAGGCGAGCGTGCGGCTGGACGGGCGGAACGTGTCAGCCCGAGAGATCCTGGCCGAGCTGGCGCTAGGGCGGGGTGAGACGGCGGCGGCGCGGGAGCAGCTGGCGGCGATCCTGGACGTGGAGCCGAACCATGCGGCGGCGGCGGAGAACTGGCTGCCGCTGGCGATCGAGGATTTCCAGACGCGGGAGGCGCGGGACGCGTGGCTGGAGGCGGTGGCGAACGACGCGACGCGGGGGCGGTACCTGCGGGGGCTGGCGTGCGTGGCACTGGCGGAGTCGGCAGCGGCGGCGGGTGATCCGGCGGGGAAGGTGAAGTGGCTGGCGGCGGCGCAGGAACGGGATCCGGACCATCCGCCCGCGGCGGCGTTGGCGTTTGCGCTGATGCCGGCGGACGCGACGCCGGCTGCGCAGGTGGAAAAGGGGCTCGCGTTGTTGCGGCTGCACCCCGGTCACGTGGGGGCGAGCTGGACGGTGGCGAGCGCGTGTCAGCAGGTCGGGCTGACGGAGGAGGCGGCGGCGTTCTACGAGCATGCGATCGTGGTGTTTCAGCGGAGCGGTGGTGGGAGCCCGCCGGTCGACAACCTGATCGACCTGGCGACGCACCTGATGGCGCGGGGGGACTTGGCGCGGGCGACGCAGGCGCTGGAGCGGGCGGTGCAACTGGATCCTGGGGCAGCGGACGCGGCGCTGCTGCTGCACTGGCTGTATGGGAAACAGGACGCGACGGGGAAGGCGGACGCGCTGCAGCAGGCGCTGGCGGACCGGTTCGCGCGGGTGCAGCCGGACGCGGATGGGGCCGTGGTCGAGATCGCTCGGGCGGCGTGGTTTTACGTGACGATCGACCCGCAGCCGCAGCGGGCGTTGGCGCTGGCGGAGACGGCGGCGGAGATGCGGTCGGAGGCGCCGCGGATCCAGCGGGTGCTGGGCTTTGCGCAGGCGGCGAGTGGGGCGGAGGCGGCGGCGCGGGAGACGCTGCGGCCGCTGGCGGCGGAAGACGCACACGCGGCGTACCGCTTGGCGGAGCTGCTGCAGGCGGGCGGCGAAGCGGAGGCGGCGCGGGAGGTGATCGAGGCGCTGGAGGCGGGGGTTATTGTCGGGCCGGCGCGGGAGCGGCTCGAGGCGTTATGCGGCGAGCTTGACTGCACGGTGCGTGACGTGGTGGACACCGCGCAGCAGGCGGGGGTGCAGGCAACTTTGGACGGGTTTGATCGCGGCGTGTTCGCGGTGCTGAAGGCGCCGGCGGACACATTGCAGGTGACGATGGTGGTCGAGCCGCGGAGCCTGACGCCGGGGGTGCCGTGGCGGGCGCGGTTCGTGGTGGTCAATGCGAGCGCGTACCCGGTGTCGCTGGGGCCGAGCTGGACGTTTCATCCGGTCTTGCTGCTGTCGTTCAAGATGGAAGGCGACAAGCCGCGGGCGTATCCGAACCTGTTCACGGTGCGGTTTGATCGGCAGCGGCTGTTGCGGCCGGGTGAGCGGTTGGAGCTGGTGCGGAACCTGGAAGTGGGTCCGTTGCGGCGGGCGGCGCGGTTCACGCCACAGCAGTTGCAGAGCGTGCACGTAACGAGCCTGTTTGATCCGACGCTGACGCGGGGAGGGCGGTGGCAGGCGGGGGCGCTCGGGTTTGCGGTGGGGCCGGAGTATTTCAACCGCGTGCCGGCGGTGGTGTCGGCGGCGGCGCTGGATGCGTTGGCGGTGCAGGTGCGGGGGGATGACTTTGCGGAACGGGGGGCGGCGTTGGCGCAGGCGGCGATGTTGTTGGGGGAGGCGCAGCGGGCGGCGATGCGGCCGTTGCCCTACCAGCCGTCGCCGGTGCCGACGGAGCGGCTGCACGGTTGGTTGCTGAACGGGCTTGGGGCGGAAGCGGCGTTGACGCGGGCGCAGGCGTTGGCGGCGCTGGAGGTTGCGGGGCTGGATCGGCGGCTGGTGGCGGCGGCGGCGCGGTGCCTGGAGCATGAGCATTGGCTGGTGCGGCTGATGGCGGTGCGGCTGTTGTCGCGGCAGGGGCCGGCGTTCGGGGAGCGGGCGGCGAAGTTGGTTGCGGATGACGCGGATTCGCTGGTGGTGCGCTACACGCAGACTTACCTGGAACAATGGCGCGAGGACGAAGGGCCGGGCGGCGTAGGCGGTGGTGGCGGCGGATGACAGGGCTTCGGATGCGACGGGGATGGTGTGTTCGTGGTGGTGTGCGGCGGCTGGGGATGGGGCTGCTGCTGGGCGGCGTGCTGTTCGGCGTACTGGGTGGGTGTCCGTTTGCGCGGACGATCGCGGTGTACCAGGTGAGCGAGGGGGACCGGCGGCGGGCGCAGGATGAGCTGGCGGCGGCGCTGGCGGAGTATCAGCGGGCGGTGGAGGTGGACCCGACGTATGCGGAGGGGCATCACCGGCTGGGGGCGGCTTACAAGGAGAGCGGCGATCTCGACAAGGCGGCCGAGGCGATGCAGGCGGCGGTCGAGTTGGAGCCGGACCGGTTCGAGTGGGTGTTTGAGCTGGGGGAGTTGTATCGGGTGTTGAACCGGCTGACGCCGGCGATTCGGACGTACCTGCTGGCGGTGGAGCTGGAGCCGCAGAACTTTGACGCGTGGTCGCGGCTGGCGTTGGCTTATTACCAGAACCGGGATCTGGATGAGGCGGTGCAGGCGTACGAGGAGGCGGTGGCGCTGAACCCGAACAGCGCGGGGGCGTGGAGCAATTTGGGGGCGGTGTACGACAAGCTGGGGCAGCCGTACGAGGCGATCCGGGCGTACAAGGAGTCGCTGGAGCGGGAGGCGCAGCAGCCGATCGTGCTGGTGAATCTGGCGACGGTGTACCTGAACCAGGAGCGGTGGGAGACGGCGAAGCGGACGCTGGAGACGGCGTTGCGGATAGATCCGGCTTTGTCGGTGGCGCATGAGCGGATGGGGTATTGCTACTGGCGGCAGCAGGATCTCGAGGCGGCGGCGGCCGCGTACCAGACGGCGATGGCGAGCGATTCGCGGAACGCGGCGGCGCACGCGGGGTTTGGGGTGGTGCGGATGACGCAGTACCTGAACGATCCGGCGCAGGTGGCTTATCGCGACGTGGCGGTGGAGGCGTGGCACCGGAGCTTGGAGCTCGATCCGGATCAGCCGCAGCTGCGGCCGCTGGTGGAGAAGTACCGCGTGAAGGCGCCGAAGCCGCCGTTGACGATTGGCGAGTAGGGCGCGGGCGGGGCGGATCCTGCATTAATTCGAATTAGTCTGAATGATGGCGGCCGCGGAAGGCTTCTTCGAGCATGGCGCGGTTGGCGTACTCGATGTGTGCGCCGGGGGCGATGCCGCGTGCGAGGCGGGTGACGTTGACGTCGAGGTCGGCGAGGAGGCTGGAGATGTGGAGGGCGGTGGCGTCGCCTTCGAGGGTAGGGTTGGTGGCGAGGGTGATCTCCGTGACGCCGCCGGCTTTGGCGCGGCGGATGAGGGCGTCGATGGTGAGGTGCTGGGGCTCGACGCCTTCGAGGGGGGCGATGTGGCCCATGAGGACGTGGTAGAGGCCGGTGACGAGGCCGGTGTTCTCGAGGGCGATGAGGTCCTTGGGTTGTTCGACGACGATGATGTGGCGGTGGTCGCGGCGGCTGTCGCGGCAGATGTGGCAGAGGGGCTGGTCGGCGAGGTTGAAGCACTGCTCGCAGGGGCGGATTTCTTCCTTAGTGGCGCGGATTGCGTCGGCGAGGGCGAGGGCCTCGGCGCGGTTGGCCTTGAGGACGTGGAAGGCAATGCGTTCGGCGGAGCGGGCGCCGATGCCGGGGAGCTTTTTGAACTCGTCGATCAGGCGTTGGAGGGGCCCGGTGAGGGCGGCGTGGCTCACGGGCGGTTGCCGCCGCCGAGCATGTCGAACATGCCGCCGAGGTTAAGGCCGCCGGCGAGGGACTGCATTTCGTTCTGGGTGGCTTCGCGGCTCTGGCGGACGGCGTCGCGGACGGCGGCCATCGTGAGCTCTTCGATGAGCTCGTGGTCGCCGGCCTGGACGAGGGCGGGCTCGAGCTTGAGGTCGATGACCTCGGCCTTGCCGTCGACGGTGACGCGGACCTGGCCGCCGCCGGACTCGCCGTGGTAGCGGGCGGCTTCGAGGCGCTGCTGGGCATCGCGGAACCGTTGCTTGAGGCCTTCGGGGTCCTTGAGGAGCTGCATGATCTGGCCGAGCTGGCCCATGTTTCCGAACATCGGTTACTCCGTTTCGGGATTGTCAGGATTTTCGGGGTTGTCGGGGTTGGTGTCGGATGGTGGTCGGCGGCCCAGGTGTACGATCTGACCTTCGAACAATTCTAATACCTGTTGGACGACGGGGTCGGTACGGATCGCGTCCTTTTCGGCCTGGGTGAGGTTGTCGAGGGCGGCGGCGCCGGGCGGGGCGGGCTCGGCGGGCTTGGTTTGGGGTGTTGCTGGGGTTGGCTCGGGGGCGGGGCGGCCGTTGCTGGCCGGCGTGTCGGGCTGCGCTTGCGTGAGAGGGACAGGCGGTTTTGCGGGTCGCGCGGGGCGTGGTGGAGGCGGTGGTGCTTGGGAGGGTGGCGGTGTTGCCGCGGCGCGGGGTGGTATTGGGGGTGGATCAGGGGTTAGCGGGGGGGGCTTTTTTTTTTCGGCACTGGCCGGGGCGGCGAGGGTGCTGAGGAGGTCTTCGACGCTGGACCATTCGCGGAGCTTGGCGAGGCGGACGAGGCCGGCGTCGAGCAGGGCGCGGCTGGCGCTGCTGTAGCGGACGTTGCGGCGGAGCTCTTCGAGCAGGCCGATGATCTGGACGTACTGGGAGAGGGTGAACTGCTGGCTGAGGTTGACGAAGGCGTCGCGGTCGCCGGCGGGGACGTCGGCGAGGGGTGCATCGGGGCCGCAGGCGCTGAGGTGCAGGAGGGCGCGGGCGGTCTCGGCGGCGTCGGTGCAGATGAGCTCGGGGGCGCGGCCGGCGGCGAGCATGTTCTCGACGGTGGCGAGGACGGCGGCGGCGTCGCCCTGGGCGGCGTGGGTGAAGAGCTCGACGATCTGCTCGTCCTGGCTGGGGGGCAGGACATCGGTGAGGACGTCGAGGGTGAGCTTTTCGGCGGCGACGGAGAGCAGTTGGTCGAGGATGCTGAGGGCGTCGCGCATGGAGCCGTTGGCGAGGCGGGCGACGCGTTGGAGGACGGCCGGGTCGGCGGCGGCGTTTTCGCTGGCGACGATCTCGGTGAGGCGGTCGGCGATGGCGCTGGGGCCGATGTTCTGGAAGTTGAAGCGTTGGCAGCGGCTCTGGATGGTGGCGGGGACTTTTTGGATCTCGGTGGTGGCGAGGATGAACTTGACGTGTCCGGGGGGCTCTTCGAGGGTTTTGAGCAGCGCGTTAAACGCGCCGGTGGAAAGCATGTGGACCTCGTCGATGATGTAGACCTTGAAGCGGCTGCGGGCGGGGCGGTAGGCGGCGTTGGAGCGGAGCTCGCGGACGTTGTCGACGCCGGTGTTGCTGGCGGCGTCGATCTCGACGACGTCAATGTCGCCGCCACCGGCGATTGAGCGGCAGGCGTCGCATTCGAGGCAGGGGGTGGCGGTCGGGCGGTCGGCGGAGAGGCAGTTGAGGGCCTTGGCGAGGATGCGGGCCATGCTGGTCTTGCCGACGCCGCGGGTGCCGGTGAAGAGGTAGCCGTGGTGGATGCGGTCGGCGTTGATGGCGTTGACGAGGGTGGTGGCGATGGGTTGCTGGCCGACGACCTCGTCGAAGGTACGGCTGCGGTATTTGCGGGCGAGGACGGTGTAGGCCATGGCTTGCTGGGACCGTTCCCGGAGGGGTTTTGCGGTTGTGGAAAACAATGCCCCGAGGATCAGGCCGGGTTGACGATGCACGTGGGCCTAGCCGGCTGGGCTGCTACGTTCCCGTCCTGACCCGTTGTCCGGCCGACGCACTGCACCGGCCCGACCGTCAACCTCGGAGCGAATGATGATCCTAATGGGGAAGGGCGGGGCTGACCAGTGGGGAAGAGGGGGGCAGAAGGAAGAGAGGAGACAGGAGAGAGCCGAAACGAGAAACCGGGTAGCGCAGAGCAGTTGAGTGGGGAGCCGAGGCGGGGGGACTCCGGTTTGTTGCTGGTTCGGCGGATTTTGGCGTGGGCTGGGGTCGGTGGGGGACGGGTTAACGGGCGTGATCCTCTGGGACGGCAGCGCGACTCGAGTAGGGGGGTCAGGTGAAGGGAGGGTTGCGGGTGTCGGCCGCGTCTCTACGCTGTTATGGGTGGGGGGATGATGGCCTTGAGGAGGTGGTAGCGTGGCGGGATTGGGCAAGAGTCGTCGTTTGAGCGCGCTCGGGCTGTCGGCGGGGGCGCTGGTCTTCTCGGCCGTGGCGGTTGCGGGCTGCTTTTCGTCTGGTTGGGATCCGTGCGGGCTTAAGCTGGAGGCGCCGGCGTTTGGGGTGGCACTGGAGCAGGGGACGCGGCGGGCGGCGACGGGTGAGCGGGTGGCGTACAGCCTGTTCTTGCCGCAGCCGAACGCCGCGTCGGCGCCGGCACCCTACCCGGCGGTTGTCATCGCGCACGGCTTTGCACGCGGGAAAGCGTTCCATGCGGGGACGGCGCGGATGTTGGCCGAGCGCGGGATCGTCGTGATGACGTGGGACCTGGTTAGCTTGTTGGGGGGCGACGCGGCGCAGTTGCGCAACATTGAGATCCTGATTGACAACGTCCGCTGGCTGCGGCGTCGGACGGCGGCGGAAGGGGACCCGCTGTTCGGACAGGTCGATCCCGAGCGCATTGGGTTGGCCGGACATAGTGCCGGCGGGGCAATCTCGTTTGAGGCGGCGATTGAACTGGCTGAGGCGGGGGAGGGCGTGGCGGCACTGATGCTGCTGGACGGCGTGCCGTGGGAGCGGACGGTGGCGCGGGCGGGCGACTTGCCGGTGGTGGCGTTTGCGAGCGTGCGATCGGAGCCGAGCGCTTGCAATGCGGAAGGGGCGGTTCGGGAGGTGTTGGACGGGCTGGCGTTTTCGACGGAGGACATGCGGGTGGTCGGCGGGTCGCACTGTGATCCTGAGAACCCGACCGACCTGCTGTGCCAGGTGGTGTGTGGTTGTGGGGATTCGGGGGCGGGCACGGCGTACCAGGAGTTAATCGGTGGGTTCTTAGGGGAGGCGCTGGCCGCGCCGGGGAGTGGGGAGGCTGCCGACTTTGCAGGCACGGTGGAGGCGTTGGTGGTGGCCGGGCGGGTGGTTGTTGACGGGATAAGCGAGTGAATGGGTGGGCCGATAGGACGTTGTGGCGGTGTTCGCCGTTGTGTGACGACTTTTGACAGGCCAGATTGGACTTTCTGGGGTTGAGGCCGAGGTGGCGCTGATCCGAGCTTTCCTTGCGCCGGGTGGGCGTCGCTGAGTTGCGGGCCACCGCTGGGTCGCCGCTGGGCGGATGGGGCGAAAGGGTTTCGGATCAGGGCTAGCGGTTGTCGTCCGTGGCGGGGTGGGCGGCGCGGCGGAGGCGGTCGTTGATCGCCAACCCCAGCCCCGTGTCGGGCATGGCGGTTGCGACGATGACGTCGAGCTCCAACGCGTCGAGTCGATGCAGGGCGGCGAAGAGGTTGGCGGCCGCTTCCTTCAGGTCTCCGTTCGGCGAAAGCACCTCGACAACCGCGTAATGTTCTGCCGTCGGCGATGGCCGGAGTGTCAGGAGGCCGGCGCGGGGCGGCAGCGGAGCGCCTGTGCTCGCTTGAACGAAGATCAGTCGGGTGCGGGGCGCGTAGTGGCGGGGGTATTGGCCGGGCGATGTCGGGCGGCGCGGGGTGGTGGTCTGCCGCCGGATCGGGCCGACGACGCGCTCGATCGCTTCGACGGGCGTGCCGCCGGCGCGGAGGAGCAGGGGGATGTCCTCGGTCAGCGAGACGATTGTGGATTCGATGCCGACACGACAGGGGCCGCCGTCGAGCACGAGGTCGAGCTCGGCGCCGAACTGCTGGCGGACGTGTGCGGCGCGGGTCGGACTGATCTGGCCGAACTTGTTGGCGCTGGGGGCGGCGATTGGCAGGCCCGCGGTGGTGATCAATTGCAGGGCGAGCGGATGGGCGGGCATGCGGAGGGCAATGGTGGGTAGGCCGGAGGTCACGATCTCGGGGACGGCGTCGGCCTTGGGCAGGACGAGCGTGAGGGGGCCGGGCCAGAAGTGTTCGGCGAGTTGTGCAGCGGTTTCGGGCCAGGCGCTGGCGACCTGCTGAGCGTGGGCGACGGACGCGACGTGGACGATGAGGGGGTCGAAGCGGGGCCGGCGCTTGAGTTCGAAGATTCGTGCGACGGCGGTCGCGTTCAGCGCGTTGGCGCCGAGGCCGTAGACGGTCTCGGTGGGGAAGGCGACGACGCCGCCTGCTTGGAGCCGGCGGGCGGCTTGACGCAGGGGTGTCGGATCTGTGGTCATGGTTCGGTCATGATCCGGGTACATGCCCTTCACCTTCCTGGATCTCTGTTCTTTCTGCTTATCCGGGATTATTCACCAACAAACTTACTCCCGCATAACGCGTGTGACGGGGGCATTCCAGCGCAACATCGAGACGCGATCGCCTGCAGATAGGTCCCGGGGCCGCCGGCCAGCCCTGCGGCCTATCTGCAGGCTAATCTGCCTCAATGTTTGGATTGAACGCCCCCGCCGCACGCGTTATGCTGGCCCCAGCTTGTTGGTGAATAATCCGGGCTGAGAGTGATAGCCCCCCCAGAGACGCGTTGAAGAGCGTCTTTGAGAAGCTCTCAGTTACATAGGACATTCGGGTGGCTTGTCTCCCCGGAGCGACCGCGGACAGAGCGGCTATTACATCGACTAGGGCGGTTGCGATAACCGCATCCTTGAGTGTGTCCGGGTTATCATGGAAGCTAGGAACGTACGCGACCGACAACTCGGCCGTTTTCAGCCCAACCGGACTGCACTCGTCCTTCTTGAGCCCAAGCAGGTCGGTCTCGTTGACGGACCAGTTCCCCAAATACGCATACACATTAGTGCCTCCAGCCTCCCCAATCGGATCGCGATTCAGCCACCTGCTCAGGCTCGGCAAGTAGTAGCGGTACCCCCAATAACCGAAGCCCGTCGCTTCGTCGAACTGCTTGGTACTCATCCGCCAGCGATTGACGTCAGCGTACGAGCCAGATGATACGAAGAG
>CAZCKC010000115.1:0-11221 GCA_964499235.1 uncultured Planctomycetales bacterium
AACCGCGGCGACACCCCGATCAGCGACGTCGCCTACGACTGGTACTTCGACGACCAGCTCGTCGCCAGCGGCGTGATCCCGCACCTCGATCCGCTCGCACGGACAACCGTGGCGTATACCGCCCCCTGGCCGGCCGACACCGTGCAGACCGTCGATATCCCGCCCGGCGCAATGGACCTCCACCCGCAGCAACGCGAGCGGGCCGTCGGCGACCACCGCATCCGCATCGAGGTCGACCCCGACGACCAGATCGCCGAGAGCTGCGAGATCAACAACGTGGTCGAGGACTACATCAACGCGCTGAACTTCTGGCTCTTCATGGACGAGACCACCTACGAGCTGTTCACCAAGCACCCTGGCTTCCTCGAGAGCTTCTCGCCCGAGGACTGGGCCCGCGGCCAGCTCATCGGCTTCGAGCGCCGCCTCCGCGTCGCCGGCGTCGACCAGAAGCTCCGCCTCGACATGGTCGCCATCTACCCCGACGGCCAGCTCAGCGGCGGCGGCACCCACGAGCCCATCGGCTCGGCCACCCGCCAGGCCGACGGCCGCTGGGGGTTCCAAATCGGCGAGTGGCCCGAGTCGAAGATCGAGCGCTTCGCCAAGATCGTCGAGAACCCGCTCTGCCACGAGTGGGGCCACCAGATCGGCCTCATCGACGTCTACCAGTACGACATCGCCACCCAAAACTGCCTGATCACCTACAACGGCAAGCCGGTGGCCGGCACCAACCTCATGCCGACCGTCAGTCCCTGGAACGTCTGGTACGGCAACCAGCGCGTCATGCACGACAACGGCGTCGCCCGCATCGACGGCTCGCAGCGGGCCCTGATGGCCGATGTCTCGCAGCGCTTTATTGCCCCCGGCAGCGCGGCCGGCATGAACCGCAACCGCGGCCTGCGGCGCGGCTTCTTCGGCGATTACCTCGGCGCGGTCCACCAGGGCGAGATCAGCCTGCAGGTGAGGCACGTGGACGGGACCCCCGTCGCCAACGCGGCGCTGCGGGTCTTTCAGCGCGACCCCTTCACCGGCACTGTCCCCGACACCCCGAAGTTTGCCGGGAACACCGACGCCGTCGGTCGCTGGGTCTTCCCCGACACCGCGCTGCCCGGCTGGAATGGCGGCATGAGCCTGAACAACCCGTGGTCGTGGCAGAGCGGCGGCGGCATCGTCTACGACGCGCCCAACGCGATCGGCAGTAACGCCCCGCTGGTCGTCGAGCTCGTCCATGGCGGCGAGGTCGAGTACCACTTCGTCGAGGTCGACGAGCTCAACGTCGCAATGCAGAACGGCGTGCTCGACGACTACACGATCGAGCTCGTGACCTTTTCTTCGCGGGCCGGCAACCGCCTGCCGACCATCGCGTTCACGAGCTCGGACCGCGTCTACCTCGACGAGGGCGAGTTCTTCGAAACCTTCATCACCGCAGCCGACCCCGACGGCGACCCCGTCACGCTCAGCACGACGCCGCTGTACAACACGACGTTCAATCCCGCCACCGGCCGGCTGACCTTCCAGCCCGACTCCCTGCAGGTGAACCGCGACGCCTCCTACACCGAGGGCCTGTACGTCAACGTGCGGGCCGACGACGGCAAATTCACCGCCACCCGCCGGCTGTGGTTCTACGTTCGCGACGTCCGCGACGACGCCTACGTCAACGAACGCGCTCGCCCCGGCGACCTCAACGGCGACGGCGTCAGCAACGCGACCGACCTCTGGATCTTCGAAAACTGCCTCACCGGCCCCGCGGCGGCGTTTAACCCCGGCTGCGCCGCCGCCGACCTGACCGGCGACGGCAGCACCGACCTCGACGACCTGGCCGCGCTGCAGGCGCTCGCGGAAGCCACTGTCACGCCGTAGCGTTCGCGGCCCGTTGCAACCCTACGCCACCGCCTGCGCAGCTGCCTATCGGCTGCGCCCGCTTGGCCCGCGGCGCCGAACTTGACCCGGGCCGCGCAGCGAAGCCCCCCAAGCCGCGACGTATTCCTGCTTCGTCGGATCCCCCGGGCCGCAGCGGCCCGACACCGCCGGCCGCTTCATTTCTCGCTCATCAGGATCGCCCAGCGCTCCGTCGACTTGAAATGCGCCAGCACGATCTTCACGCACGTCAGCATCGGTACCGCCAGCAGCAGGCCGAGCATGCCGCCGAACTTCCCCCAGTACATGATCGCCAACAGCACCAGCACCGGGTCGAGGTTCAGCCCCTTGCCGGCCGCCCGGATCTCAATGTAGTCGATCCACAAGAAGCGGTTCAGCCCCAGCAGCCCCGCCAGCACGCCGGCCGCCACCGGGTTCCCAAATTGCAGGAACGCCACCCCGATCGGCGGCACCAGCGCCGCCAGGCTCCCGATGTACGTGATGAAGTTGAGCGCGAACGTCAGGAAGACCCACAGCGGCCAGAAGTCCAGCTGAAACGGCGCCATGATCACCGCGGCGACCGCAGCCATCCCCAGGCTGACCATCGCCTTCATGCGGACGTACCGCTGGATCGATTGGCGGATGCCGTTGCCGATCTCGATCAGTCGGCCGCTGGTCTTGCCCGGGAACGCCCGCCGCACGCGTCCGGGCAATGAATCCGCGTTGAGCAGCAGGAAGATCAGGTAAAAAAACACGATCAGCAGAAACTCGGCCAGGCCCAGCGCCTGCCCGAACGCGAACTGCATCGCGTCGCCCAGCGTGACGTTCAGCGTCTCGGAGAGCGAGCTCGGTGGCGCGTCGGGAGCGCGCTGCTGCCCCGTCCAGTGATCCACGTACGTGATCAGCCGTTTCCGGTAGTCGGGAAATACCTTGCGGAACTGCGCCGCGTTCGCCGCCACCACCTGGCTCGCCAGCAGGCTGATCACCAGCAGCAGCGCGAACAGCGTCAGATACATCACCGGCCGGCCAATCCCCCGCCGGATGAACGCGTCGGTGATCGACCGGATCACGAAAAACAGAAATGCCGCCACGATCAGCGGAAACAGGATATGCGTCAGCAGCGTGAACGCTGCGAGCCCCAGGATCAGCGCGATCACCACCACGCTGCCGCTGACGACGGCCGACTCCGGCACCCGCAGCCAGCCGTTGGCACCGTCAGACCGCGACTCGGCCACGCCTGGCGGCGGTTCAGAGGCAGGCGAAGGCGGCGTGGGGTTCATTGCCCGGTTCTCACCCGAGGGGGTTCAGCCCAGCGGGAAGGTGGCGACACGACGGCCGCGCAGCCGTCCCGGTCCCCATTCCATATCCCTCCGCTCGACACGTCAAATGTCCGGGTCGGCCTGCACGGCCGCCGCGTCTGCCGTGGCGCTCGGCATCCCGAAATCCGCGAGCATTCCACGGTAACGCAGCCGCTGGCCGTCAATGGTTGTCTCCAGCTCGAGCTTGACGATGGCGCCGGGCACTGCGGGGCTGCTGTGCACGGTTGCGGCGATGTCTTCACCCCACACGAGACTGCGTCCGGGGGCGCGGATCATGCGGACCTCGCATGCCACCGCGCGCCCGCCGACCATCAGCGTTTGGTCCGCTTGCCGCTCGATCACGGCCTCCGGATGAGTCAGCGGGTTGTTTTTCGGCTCGATCATCGCCGTGACGAACAGGTGTCGCGCAATCTCGCTGTCGACGGCCGCCGTCCGCAGTTCGGGGTCCCGCTCGACCAGCACCGCCACGTCGCTCTTGAAGACCAGCTCCGCACGCAACTCGAAGGGGATGCGTTGCCCGTCGTGCTCGAGCTGGACGGTATGGCGGGTCCACGCGCCGGGTTCGAAGTCCGCCCAGCGCGCGTAGTCCGGGTTCATGACCTTGCCCCGCTCCCGGCGGGTGCTGGGCTGCGCCTTGGCGGGATCGATCGGCGCGATGAACGGCGCTACGAAGTAGCGCACAAAGGGTCCCTTGACCGAATCCGTGTGCCCGCCCCGGTGCCCGTACGCGATGAATTCCTCGTTCCACGGGATCTCGACCACCCGCTCCTCGTACAGCCGCCGGGTCGCGTCGGAAGCCCCCGCCGGAAGCTGTGCCCCGTCGACGCCGACCGTCGCTGCGTCCCCCCTGACCCGGTCCGCCGTCCCCACCAGCGGCACCAGCCCCTGCAGTACCGTGTCCCGCGCTGACGTGAAGATGTACAGCCGATCCCGCAGCCGCTGCAGGGCCCGCGTCAAGTCATGATGCGCGCTCAGCGACCCCGAGAGCAGGACGACCGTGTCGACCTGCACGTTCTCCGGCAGCGCCTCGAGCGCGAAGATCGCGACCGCCGTCCCCGCGCTCAGCCCGACCAACGCGATCTTCGCCCGCGGGTGCTCCCGCTGATAGGCCTCGATCTTGCTCGCCAGCTCCGCCGCTTTCTGCCGCTTGTACGCCTCGCTCGCGACCTGGTCGGCCACCACACCCAGCCCCGTCTCCCACCGGAACATCTCGCCCGCCCCGTCGTAGCCGGCCTCGCGCAGCCCGCGGCGGACGCCCCCGGACCAGTTCGTCAAAATGCTGCCCCCACCGGCCCCGTCAAGGTAATAGACGTAGCCCCGCTCCATCCGCTCCGCCCGGTCCGGCAGCGTCGTCGCGCAGCCGCCGCCAAACACGAGCACCGTCAGGGCCAAACACCCCAACGCGGCCGCACGCCGTTGGCCATTCACAGCGGGCAGCCGAACGCCCGACCACTGCAACCATTTCATGACCTACCCCCGTCGATTCAGGGACCCGGTGGAATGAGGGCTGACAATCCAAGCGGCCAGCAGTATACCCGGCGCCGCGACCGCCCGCTGCGCGTCCCAACGGCGGCACCCGCCGAACCAGCCCGCCCGATTCGCGGCGTACCGGGGCAGGAATGTTGACGGCCCCGCGCGACACCGGGACGATAGTCGGCCGTGAGCGGCGTGAATTCGGCCGTCGGTGGCGACGCCCGCGGCCGCCGATCACACGTATCGGTTCCCCAGCAGGAGTTATTGCCGATGTCTTGGTCCGAGTCCCCTGACTCGCGGGCGGCCGCCTTCCGCCGCCGCTGTCTCGACCTCGCCGCCCGCCACCACCGCATGGTGATCGGCACCGACCTTGTCCTGCACGAAAAGCCCGACCCCGACGCGATCCGCATCGACGGCGCCCGGCTCGGCGCGGTGATCCTCGAGGCCGCCGACCGCTACGACACGCCGCTGGCGATGCCGCTGATGGACCTGCGGGTCGAGAAGCGCGACCTGCTCCGGCGGCTCGGCGTCAGCGACGCGGACCTCGACACGTTCCACTTCGACCAGCCGCTGGACGACGCGGCCATTGCCCGCGCCCGCGAGACCCTCGACGCCCCGTTCGACCCGCTGATGGCCGGCCAGGTCGGCGCCCTCCGCCACGTCGCTCAGCGCGGCGACCGCGTGCCCGTCGGCATGGTCATCGGCCCCTTCTCGCTCGTCGTCAAGCTGATGAAAGACCCGATCATGGCCGTCGCCCGCGCCGGTCGCACCCCTGGGCACAGCCAGGTCGTGCTGCTCACCCAGATGCTCGCACTGGCCGTCGACGCGGTTCGCCGCTCGGTCCGGGCCCAGGCGGCAGCCGGCGCCCAGGGCGTCTGCCTCTGCGAGCCGGCCGCCAACACGGTCTACATCTCGCCGAAGCAGCTCGAGGGCGCGACCAACCCCTTCGAGACGTTCGTGATGAAGCCGCTCGAAGCGGTCCGCGCAACCTTCGCCGAGTTCGACACCGCGTTGATCCTCCACGACTGCGGCGAGCTCATCGACGCCTTCGTCGCCGCGTTCGCGCACCGGCTGCACCCCGCCATCCTCTCGCTCGGCAGCTCGCGGGTGCTCTGGGAGGACGCCGCCCACGTCCCCGACGACGTCGTGCTTTTCGGGAACCTGCCCACCAAGCACTTCTACAGCGACAACGAGCTCCCGCTCGAGCGGGTCACCGCGCTCACGTGTGAGCTGCTCGAGAAGATGGCCGTCACCGGCCACCCGTTCATCCTCGGCAGCGAGTGCGACGTGCTCAGTGTCTCCGGCAGCCACGACCTGATCGCGGAAAAGGTCAGCCGCATGCTGACGTGCACGTGCAGCTAAGCGACGCGGCCCGCGCGCCGGGCGCTCAAAGCTAGGGGCGGATCCGAAACATGACGCTGTGGGACTGGGTTGCGGTCGGGGTTTACCTCAGCCTGGTCATCGCCATCGGCGTCGCTGCCCACCGCCGCCGCGACAGCGAGCGCGGCTTCGTGCAGGCCAACCGGTCGATGCCCTTCTGGGCGGTCGGCCTGTCGATGCTTGCGACCGCCCTCGGCGCCGACGACTTCATCGGCGAGCCGCAGTTCGCCTTCGCGCGCGACCTCGCGCTGCTCGGGGCCTTTGCCGTCGGCTACGTCGGCGTGATCATCGTCGCCACGCTCTTCCTGCCGCGTTTCTACCGCTCGAACGCCCTGACCATCTACGGCTACCTCGGCGAGCGCTTCGGCCCCGGCGCCCGGGTCGCCGCCAGCGCCGTCGCCAGCATCGGCGGCGTCGTGGCCGCCGGCGTCGGGCTCTTCGTCGCCACCTTCGCCGTCACACCGCTCTTCGGCGCAGCTACCGACCCCGCCGTCCTCCGCGAGCGCGTCATCATGACCCTGCTGGTCGTCGGGCTCGTCGGCACGCTCTACACCACCATCGGTGGCATCCGCAGCGTCATCTGGACCGACGTCGCCCAGATGGTCGTCGTCTTCATCGGCGGCGGCTACGCAATCTGGTACCTGCTCGACGCGATCCCGCTCAGCCCCGGCGAGATGATCGCACGCTGGACCGACGCCCCCGTGCCTGCCGGCGAGCCGGGAGCTACCGGCAACAAGCTCCGCCTCTTCCGCACCGGCGGCGGTGTCGGCGACCCCTACAGCCCGTGGTCACTCCCGCTCTGGGCCGTCTTCTTCGTCGGCATCTTCGGCACCAGCCACGGCTTCACCCAGCGGCTGCTCACCTGCCAATCCGCCCGTCACGCCGGCGTCGGCATGCTCTTCGGCTACACCGTCGGCATGCTCTCGGCCGTGATGTTCCTGCTGATCGGGCTGCTGATCTACCTCTTCAACGATCCCACCGTCATGGGCCCGACTGCAACGAGCGCGGGAGCCTTCGCCGCCTCGGAAGAAATCTACCCCCGCCTCGTGGTCGAATACTTCCCGGCCGGACTGCTCGGCCTCTCGCTGGCGGCCATGCTCGCCGCCGTCATGTCCAGCTTCGACTCCGCGACCGCGGCCATCTCGAGCACGTTCGTCGCCGACGTCCTCCGCCCGCTGAGACACGGCTTCCGCGTCCTGGCCGCGCCAAACCTCGTGATCGACGAGAACGCCCGCCCGCCGCTCCGCGCGACCGCGCTCACCGGCCTGGTCCTGACCGCGTCAGGCGTCGCGGCCGCCTTGCTGTACGACCCGGAGGATTCGCTACTGGTCGACTTCGCCCTCGGGATCTCGTCGTTCCCGCTGGGCGGCATGATCGGCGTCTTCTGCACCGCCTTGTTCACGCGCCGCGGCAATTCACGGAGCGTCGTGGCCGCCCTGATCGTCGGCCCGCTGGTCTGGCTCTTCGTCCAGCCCGAGCTCCTCGACCTCGTGACCGTCCCGCTGCTCGGCCAGTCGATCACGCTCGCGACGCTCACCGAAGAATGGTTCGCAGTGCCCCTCACCTTCGCCTGGCCGTGGTGGTTCTCGATCGCCGCCGGGGTCAGCTTCGCCGTCTGCTGCTCAGGCCGACCGCCGCGCCGCTGACTTGGCCGAGACCTGCAGATCCACCAGCCCGCGCTCCGTCCGTCCGCCGCCACTCAGCAGCTCCGGCGCATGCCGCGCGAAGAACTCGTCACACCACAGGCAGTGGTTCCCCAACACCGCCGTCCGCTCAATCCCATGCTCCTCTGGTAAGCCGTAGCTGACGCCCAGCTTTTCCGGCCGCCCCGCATTCAGCGCCTGAAACACCGGGTTCCCCGCCAGCCGATCCAGCATCGCGATCAGCGGCTCCCGCGCGACATCCCCGATCGGCCGGCAGGTCATTGGGCAGCAGGGATAAACCTCGCTGAGCTGGATGTTGACCTGGCACCGCTCATGATCGTGGTAGTCCAGAAACCCGATCGCCCCCGACCAGTTGCCGCAGAAATCGTCCCCGGGCCCCGCCCGCGAGAGCCCCGCCTGCTGTGCTCGCCCCCGCGGCCACAACGGCCCGATCCAGTTCCCGTCGTTCGCGCCCCAGACGTCGTAGCGGGCCACGCGTCGCTCCGGCGGCTGCCAGCCGGCCTCGTCGGGGTCCGGCGGATCGTCCGGGCCGGACTTCCGCCGCAGCCCGTGCGATTCCAGCAGCTGCGCGAGCGCTGCGATCCGCTCCCGTGTCGACCGCCGGTGATAACGGTCGTTCGACGCGATCGAAATCCCGGTGACCCGGTGGTCCAGCATCCGCTTCAGCGTGGTCGCGTCGAGAAAATCACCGTTGGTCTGCAGCGTGAGCTCGGTGTACGCGCCAAAGTGCTCGTCCAGCCGCCGCAGCGTGTGAAAGAGCAACTCCGGCCACACCAGCACCTCGCCCCCGGAGATCATGACCATCCGCACCGGCACCTCGTCCGCACGCGGAAAGTTCGCGATGCACGCGTCCACCTCGTCGCGGCTCAGGCCCGGCGCATCGGGTTCGGAATCGTTGTAACAGTGCGGGCAGCGCTGGTTGCACGCCCGCGACGGCACCCAGTAGATCGAATGCATCAGTCGGGATCCCGGTCGTACTCGGAAGCAAGCTGCGGAAACGTCGAGAAACGCCGGCTACCGAAGACCGATTGGTCGATCGCCGGCCCGAGCGCTTCCAGGTAAGTGTCAAGATTCTTGAACGAGCGCGACTCCGCGTGCCCGTCCGCGAACCCGAAGCTCGCGTTGTAGTCCTGCTCCACGCCCGCCGCCTGCGCTTCGTACACGTTCAGGCTATTCGTGTGGTACGACGGATTGCGGTCGAGGAACACCACCGTCTCCGCGTCCGGCACGCCCAGCGCCGTGAGCTGCAACCCCGACACGTTCCGCGAGGCCCACACCTCCGGCCGCCAGCTCGCGTCCGGCGCCCAGCGCGTCCATTCGAAGTTGTTCATGTAGTAGTAGTTCGGGTTGAACCCGTCGCTCTCCTCGGTCCCCTCGTAGGGATTCTCGCCCTTCAGCTCGAACAGATCACCGCCGGTCGGATCGCTGAACCGCCGCCGCGCCAGCGGACAACGCCAGGTTTCGGCCGGCGCGCCGCCGTAGTAGTCCTCCAGCGCTCCACCAATCCCCGGCAGCACCAGCGCGTCCGGAAACAAGGACGTGATGCTGCCGTCCGGGTGCCGGCTCCACGCCGGCAAGCCCGTGGCCTGCGGCGAGGTCGCATCCATCCCGCCCGCGATGCGGGTGTTGCCGAACGCGGCCGCCGGCAGGTAACTCCGCTCGTCAACCGAATACCCGACCGTGGCCGTGATCAGCTGCCGGACATTGCTCATGCAGGTCGTCTTCAGCGCCACCGTCCGCGCCTGGTTCAGCGACGGCAGCAGGATGCTGACCAGCAGCGCGATGATCGCCACCACCACCAGCAGCTCGATCAAGGTGAAGCCCGCGGCTGATCGCCGCCGGCTCAGGGTCCGACTCCGATTCACTCGACCTCTCCGTCGTGAAGCGTTCGTGCCACCGTCATGCCGCCGGTTGAAGCCGAGTCCATTGCCCAAGACACGAATGACTGCCCATCAGGCGCTGTCGTTGCGGTGTGCACCGAGATGCTCGTGGGCGCGAAGGGCGGGCGGAGCTGACTGGCCGGAAAACAATCGGCGATGAAGAACTCCACGTTTGACCGGCTCGCGCCCAGGATGGCATTCTATCCTTCCACGCCCGGGCCGCAACGCACGCTGCGAACAGCCGGCCCGCATCCCATTCTTTCAACGCCTCGGTTTGTCGGAATATTCCATGCCAGGCGGTTTTCATGCCTCCCGACTCGTGTTATTGTTCCGCGAACGCGTTGGGGACACGGTTCCCCCGGAGGCCTTTTCGACGCCGGCGACGACCAGCCGCGCCGTGGCGCGTAGCATCCGCTGTCGCCAACATTCCCGGGCGCGTGCCGCCCGCACTCAACGAACTGATTAGGACGTCAAACCGATGGAACTACCCCGCCGTGATCGAGGTGATGAGTTGCTCCCGCAGGGGGCGTTGAGCGGCCTGCGCGAGCGTCTGCGACGCGTCGCCCCCGCCCACGACCTCACCACCGTCGTCGCCTGCGCCTTCGACCATCGCACCCGCATGCTGCCGTTCATCTACGCCGATATGCGGATGGCCCCCGCCGGCGTCCGCGCGATCGGCAGCGCGATGGCCGACATCGGCTGCGAGAAGACCCGCATCGTCCTCCAGCAGTGGAACCGCCACTTCCGTCCCCATCAGATGCGCCTCGACGGGCGGATCCCCGACATCTTCATGGTCTCCAGCATGCAGCTCCACAGCGCCGCCTGCGCCGACCTGATCCGCGATGCCTGCCGGATCGAGCCCAGCCGCCGGCCCCTGATCGTCGCCGGCGGCCCGAAGGTCATCTACGAGCCCTGGGACGTCTTCAGCGCCGATCCCGAAGACCCCTGGGCCGCCGACGTCGCCGTCACCGGCGAAGAGTACGTCTGGCTGAGCCTCCTCGAAGGCCTGCTCACGATCCGCGCCCAAGGCGAGTCGCTCCGCTCAACCTTCCTCCGCGCCCGCAACAGCGGCATGCTCGACGACATCCCCGGCCTCGTCTACGCCCAGGGCGACGAGCGCCACCCGCCTGATCAACTGGTCGACACCGGCGTGCAGCGCCTCGTCGGTGACCTCGACGAGCTGCCCCACCCCATCCACGGTTACCGCCTGCTCGAGGCCCCCAGCCGCCGCGCGACGCTCGCCAGCCATGCGCTGCCAGCCAAGCGCGTCCGCCGCTACAGCCCGATCGGCTCGCTCGTCCTCACTTTCGGGTGCAAGTTCGCCTGCCCCTACTGCCCGATCCCGGCCTACAACCAACGCCAGCACCGCGTGAAGAGCGGTGACCGCATCGCCGACGAGATGGGCCGGATCCAGGACGAGTTCGGCATCCGCTTCTTCTTCGGCGCCGACGACAACTTCTTCAACAAGAAGGAACGCACGCTCGACATCCTCGAGACCCTCGCCGCCGCCCGGGACCGCCACGGCAAACGTCGCCGCTTCCGCTGGGGCACCGAGGTCACCGTCCACGATACCCTCCAGCTCGAAGGGCACCTGCGGCTCGCCCGCAAGGCCGGCATCCGCTCGCTCTGGATCGGCGTCGAGGACATGACC
>CAZCKC010000116.1:0-11163 GCA_964499235.1 uncultured Planctomycetales bacterium
TCATCGGCAGCGCCCGCGTCGGCCAGGCCCGTGCTTCCAGCCGCTCGAGCCACCCCGCATCCATCGGTAGCAACACCACCCGACGTCCTTCGAAGCCCCCCTCCGCCGGCTGGTTGTGCATCAACACCACCCGACGCAGCGCCCCCGCCTCCGCCTGCCAACGCTCGAGCGTCCCCAGCAGCGCCCGCACCTGACCGCTTACCCCGTGGCTCGAGCTCGGCAAGTGCCGCCGCGCACTCACCCGCCGCCCGCGCGCGCCCAGCGCGTTCGCCACCCGCTCCCCGATCGCCAGCACCCGCCAATCCGCACCCGGCTCCGCCCGCTCATCGAGCGCCGCCGCCGCCGCGTCCGCGATCGCCTCGTTGAACTGACCGCACATCCCCTGGTCCGAGCCGATCACGATCAACACCGCCACCCCGCCCGCCGACCGCTCCCCCGGCCGCGTCGTCGCATGCCGCAACACCGCCCGCAACGCCAGCTCCACCGTCGCCCGATAGTCCGTCAGCGCCCGGGCGGCCTCCTCGTACTGCCGGATGTTCACCGCCGCCAGCGCCTTCATCGTCCGCACCACCGATTGCAGGTCTTCGGTGGCCGCCACCTGGCGCTTAAGGCTCTGCAGCTCCGCCATCATTCGCTCCGTCCTGGAATTCCGCGACGTGCCGCTGCGTGAAGTCGCGCAGGAAGTCGAGGTCCGCCGCGCTCAGCTTCTCCCCCGCGGTGATCCGCTCGAAGACCGGCTCCTCAGACCCCGCCGCCGCTTCGCGCAACGCCGTTTCCGCCTCGGCCACCCGCTCCAGCGGCACCGCGTCGAGCTGCCCTGCCGTCGTCGCCAGCAGCGTCACGATCTGCTCGCGCACGGGAATCGGCGCGCTCTCCGGCTGCTTCAGGACCTCGCGCACCCGCCGCCCGCGCTGCAGCCGCCGCCGCGTGTCTTCGTCCAGCCGCGTCCCGAACCGCGCGAACGTCTCCAACTCCGTGAACTGCGAGTACGCCAGCCGCAGGTCGCCCGCCACCGCCCGGTACGCCGGCAGCTGCGTCTTCCCGCCGACCCGCGACACCGACCGCCCCACGTCCACCGCCGGCATCACGCCCTTGCGAAAGAGCTGCGGCGACAGGTACACCTGCCCGTCCGTGATCGACACCAGGTTTGTCGGGATGTACGCCGAGATGTTCTGCGCCTGCGTCTCGATGATCGGCAACGCCGTCAGCGACCCCCCGCCCAGCTCCGCCCGCAGGTGCGTCGCCCGCTCCAGCAACCGCGCATGCAGGTAAAAGATGTCCCCCGGGTACGCTTCCCGCCCCGGCGGCCGCCGCAACAGCAGCGACAGCTCCCGGTACGCCCGCGCGTGCCGCGTCAGGTCATCCAGCACCACCAGCGCGTCCCGCCCCTGGTCCCGAAAGTGCTCCCCAATGCTCATCGCCGCGTACGGTGCGATGAACCGCTGCCCCGGCGGATCGTCATCCCCCGCGATCACGAACGCGCAATGATCAAGCGCATCATGCGCCGCGAGATTCGCCATCGTCCGCGCCGTGTCCGAGCTCTGCTGCCCGATCGCGCAGTACACGCACACCACGCCGGTCGCCCGCTGGTTGATGATCGTGTCCACCGCGATCGCGCTCTTGCCCGTCTGCCGATCACCCAGGATCAGCTCCCGCTGCCCCCGCCCGATCGGAACCAACGCGTCCACTACCTTCAAGCCCGTCTGCAGCGGCGTCGCCACCGGCGCGCGGTCCATGATCGCCGGCGCCGGCCGCTCCACCGGCAACCGCTGCTCCGTTCCCAGCGGACCCCGGTCATCCCGCGGCCGCCCCACTGCATCAATCACCCGCCCCAGCAACGCTGCCCCCACCGGAATGTCGGCCACGCGCCCCGTCCGCCGCACACGCTGCCCCGCCCGGATCGCCGCGCTCTCGTCCAGCAACACCACCCCGACATGCTCCGGCGTGAGGTCCAACGCAATCCCCAGCACATCCCCCGGAAACCGCACCAGCTCCTCCGACTGCACGTTCGGCAGCCCGCTCACCTGCGCAATCCCATCACCGACCTGCTGGACAATCCCCACCTCCTCGATCGCCAGTCCGTACCGGTGCCCCTCCAGCACCCCCGCGACCTGCGCGTCGAAGTCCTCCACCAGCCGATCGGTCCCAAACCCGTTATCCGCCACGCCGCTCCCCCACCGCCTCCTGCGCCGCGCCCGACGCAGCCGCCGCGCCTGATTCGCCCGCGCCGTCCGAAGGCTCGCCGTCCGCTTGCCTGCCACGCGTGCGCGCCGCCGCCGCGATCCGCTCCGCCACCGCCTCCTCGAGCTCATCTAAATAGTCGGCCGCGCTCCACGCCACCCGCCGGTCACCGACCTGCAGCTCCACGCCCGCCACCAGCTCCCCGTCTGTTTCGAACGCCAACTCCACCTCCCGCTCACCCAGCACTCCCAGCCGCTCCCGCAGCTGTGCCTGCTGCTCGTCGGCCAACGCCACGGCCGTAACCACGGTCGCCCCACCGTCCGCCGCCGCGAGCGCCTCCCGCAAGCCGGCCCGCTCGTCCTCGTCCAGCTCGTCCAGCCGTTGCCCGAACCGCGCGACGATCCGCTCCTGCAAATCCGCATCCGCCAGGTCACCGACGATCTTCCGGGCCGCCGCCAACGCCTGCCGCCCCGCATGCCGCTGCAGGTCCGTCGTCAACTGCTCCTGCCGCCGCCGCAGGTCCGCCTGCCAAGCCTGCTCGCTGGAATCCACGCGCTCCCGCGCCGCCGCCAGCAGCTCCTGCCGCCGCGCGTCAGCGTCCTCCCGCGCCTGGTTGAGCCGCTCGTTGCGCTCGTCCTCGAGCTGCTGCCGCTCCTTCGCGAGCGCCGCCTGCGTGCGCTCGGCCTCCTGGCGCCGCGCCGCCGCCTCGTCCAGCCGCTCGCGAATCGTCGCCTCGCGCCGGTCCATCGCCGCCAGCAGCGGCCGGTACGCGAACCTCCACAACAACCCCACCAGGATGAGGAAGTTGACGATCTGCGCCGCGAACGTGAACCAGTCGATTCCCACGGCCTAACCTCCCCCGGCCTGCTCGAGCACGTAATTCCAGAACGGGTTCGCGAAGATCAGGATGATCGAGATCACGAAGCAGTAGATCGCCGTCGACTCGATCATCGCCAGCCCCACGAACAGCGTCCGCGAGATCGTGTTCGACTCGTCCGGCTGCTGGGCCAGCGCCTGCAACGCCGCCGCCAACGCCCGCCCTTCGCCGATCGCCGGGCCGATCGCCCCGATCCCGATCGTGATCCCCGCGGTGAAGATCGAGGCCACCGCGATCAGGTCCAAACTCGTCATCAATGTGCTCCTTCGTTAGCCGTTTCCGGCGCCGGGTCCTGCTGCTCCGCGCGCCGCGCGGCCGACGCGATGTACACCATCGCCAGCACCGCAAATATGTAGGCCTGGATCAAGCCGATCAGCAGCCCGAACGCCTGCATCACGACCGGAAAGAACAACGGCGCCAGGCTCAGCAGCACCCCGACGATCAGCGTGCCGCTCATGATGTTGCCGAACAGCCGCACCGCCAGCGCCAGCGTCCGCGAGAACTCGCCGATCAGCGTGAACGGCAGCATGATCGGCGTCGGCTTCACGTACTGCGCAAAGTATCCCCGCACGCCCCGCTGCGCGATCCCGTACGCCGGCACCGCCACGAACACACACGCCGCCAGCGCCGCCGTCGTCGACAACGACCCCGTCGGCGGGTTGAACCCCGGCACCACGCTCAGGATGTTCGCCACCGCGATCAGCAAAAACAGCGTCCCCACGAACGGCAGGTACCGCCGCGCCTCGTCCTGGCTGATCTCGCGGATCTCGTCCCGCAACGTCCCCACAATCGCCTCCAGCGCGTTCTGCCACCGCCCCGGTACCAGGTCCGCCGTCACCCGCCGCGTCGCCAGCCACGCCGCGACCACCAGCAGCGCCATCACGATCCACGTGTTCACCAGCGTCGCGTTCACGACCACCGGCCCCCACTGCCAGTACACGATCTCATCCGGCGTAATCGCCACGCCCTACGCTCCTTCCGCTACCCGCGCCGCCGGCCGCCCGTGCCACCGCACCAACAGCGTCCGCCCGATCAGAAACCCCACCAACGCCGCCCCCCCCCGCCGCCAGTCGCCCGCCGTCACGAGATAAAACCCCAGCACCGTCACCCCCAGCCGCCCCCAGAAGCTCAGCAACGCCAACGCCACCGGCCACCGCGCATCGGGCAGCCGCCGCAGCGTCCACCACAGGCCGCTCACCATCGGCACGCTCAACAGCCCGCCCGCCACCACCGCCAGCACCAGCAGCCCGGCATCATCCATCGTGCTGCTCCTCCTCCGCCGCTCGCCGGTCCATCTCGATCCCCCGCCGCTCGCGCTCGACCCAGTACCACGCGTTCAAGCACCCCAGCGCGATCCCCGGCACCAGCAGCATCAGCGTCCACGAGTACCGGCTACGCCACGTCGTATCGATCCACACGCCCAGCGCCACCGCCGCCAGCGTCGGGATCGTCACCGACCACCCCACCAGTCCGAACATCCCGAGCCCGAACCAGACGCTGCCGCCCCGCTCTCGCTCGGCCCGCCGCTTCCGTGCCGCCTGCCGCCCGATCCGCTGCTGCAGCCGCCGCGCCTCCTCCTTCGGCCTCTCGGCCCGTTCCGGGCGTTCCCCCGCCATCACGCCGCTCCGGGCGTCTGAATGTCGAGGAACTTCCGCACCAGCCCGGCCTCCAGCTTCAACGCCGCGCTCTGCGCCCGCCGCTCCTGCTCGTCCAGTTGGGCGAACTCCTCGGCCACGCGCCGCTCGAGTGCCGCCAGATCACCCTGGGTTGTCGCCTGGGCCGTCACCACCCGCACGTCGTCCGCCACCTTCACCAGCACGCCCCGGTCCACGCCCAGGTACTGCGTCTGCCCCCCCTGCCGATAGCTCACGATCCCCGGCACCAGCGGCAACACGAAATCGATGTGCCGCTCGAGCAGACCGAACTGGCCGGCCAGCCCCGCGGCCGTCACCTGCTCCACCTGCTCGTCCAGCAGCACCGCCGTCGGCACCAGCACCCGCAGCCGCATCGCTACGTGTCCTCCCCGTCGTCCGTCGCAGCCGCTTCCTTCCCGGCCGCGTCATCGCCTGTCGGTTCGTCGGTGGACTCCTGCCGCCGGGCCTCGTCAATCCCGCCGATCATGTACAGCGCCTGCTCCGATTCGTCCGCAAACGCGTCGTTGAGAATCTGCTCGCAGCCGTCAAGCGCGTCCTCGAGCGCGACCGTCCGCCCATCCTGGCCGGTGAACTGCTCGGTCACGAAGAACGGCTGCGTGAAGAACCGCTCCAGCCGCCGCGCGCGGTTCACCGCCCGCTGGTCCCCCTGCGACAGCTCCTCGAGCCCGAGCATCGCGATGATGTCCTTGACCTCCTCGTACTGCGCCAGCGTGCTGCGGATCTGCTGCGCGATCTCGTAGTGCCGCCGCCCGACGACGGTCGGCGTCAGCATGTTCGAGGTCGACTTCAACAGGTCGATCGCCGGGTAGAGCCCCTGGCTCGCCCGGTCCCGCGACAGCACCACCGACGCCGACAGATGCCCGAAGGTGTGCACGGCGGCCGGGTCGGTGAAGTCGTCCGCCGGGACATAGACGGCCTGCACGGAGGTGATCGACGCGTTCCGTGTGCTGCAGATCCGCTCTTCCAGGTCCGCGAGCTCCGTCGCCAGCGTCGGCTGGTACCCGAGCCGCGACGGCAGCCGCCCGAGCAGCCCCGACACCTCCATCCCCGCCTGCACGAACCGGAAGATGTTGTCGATCAGCAGCAGCACGTCCTTCTTTGCCGTGTCCCGGAAGTACTCCGCGATCGTCAGTGCCGCGTGTCCCACCCGGAACCGCGCCCCCGGCTGCTCGTTCATCTGCCCGAACACCAGCACCGCCCGGTCCAGCACGTTCACCTCGTCCAGCTCGCGGTAGAGCTCCTCGCCCTCCCGGCTCCGCTCGCCGATGCCGCAGAAGACGCTCACCCCCGCGTGCTCGCCGCTGGTGTTGTGGATCAACTCCATGATCAAGACGGTCTTGCCGACCCCCGCCCCGCCAAATAGGCCGGCCTTGCCCCCGCGCTCCAGCGGCGCCAGCACGTCGATCGCCTTGATCCCGGTCGCAAAGATCTCCGCCTGCGTTGTCCGCTCCGCCAGCGGCGCCGGTGCCTGGTGAATCGACCGCCGCGTGACGCCCGCCGGAGGGTCTTTCCGGTCGGTGGGCTCGCCCAAGACGTTGAACACCCGCCCCAGCGTCGCATCCCCGACCGGCGTCTCCAGCGGCCCCCCCATCGATTCGACCGCCGCCCCCCGTGCCAGGTTCTGCGTCGGCGTGATCGCGATCGCCCGCGCCCGCGTGCGGTCCAGGTGCGTCACCACCTCGACCACGACGGCGTTGTCGCGCCCCGTCCGCAGCGCGGTGTACACCGGCGGCACGCCGCCGTCGAACCGCACGTCGATGACGCTGCCGCGTACCGCTTCAACCACACCGCGATAGTCGGATTCCTGGCCCATGCGCTCCTGGCGTCCGTCCAGCCCATTCGCTCGACCCGCGCCCTACTCGTCCCGGCTGACGGACGGCTGACGAGAACCTGATCCCCTTGTAATCCTACCACGCGCAGGCCCCGACGCCACCCGCGCACGCAAACGACCGAACGCCCTCCGTGACGCCCGGCCGCCTGCAAGTCCTTCCACGCTGCGGCTGCTCCGCTGCGGCTGGCGCGATCGCGCTACGTTGCCGCTTCGATCGGCTGATCAGCCGACCGCCAGGCCTCCATGCCACCCGTGTAGTCATACACCTTCGTGAAACCCGCCTCCTCCAGCTTCTGCGCGGCCTGCGGCGACGCGTCGCACACATCGCTCGCGCAGTACACCACCACCGGCTTGTCCTTTCCGCCGACAATCTGCTCCATCCGCTCGAGGAAGTCATCCGCATGTAGCGGCACGTTTTCCGAGCCCGGGATGTGGCCCTGCCGAAAGTCTTCCGACGACAGCACGTTGACCAGGGCAAACTCCTGGCCCGATTCCCGCATCTGCTTCAACTGTTCAGTCGTCAGGTTCGTCATCGGTATATCCTCGCTCCAAATGGACGTTGGCTAGCTGTCCGTGTTGGGTCATGCTGCCCGCCACGCTTAAAGCCCCGCTGAATTCGCGCTGACGCGCTCGTTATTCCCACGCCGCCCAGCGCCCCCGCACCAGCAGGATCACCTGCCCCACCACCACCGGAACCGCGCTCAACCCCAGCACGATCCCCCATCCCGCCCCGCTCGGCGGCACCGTCTCCAGCACCGCCGACAAGCCCGGCAGGTAAACCGCCGCCACCAGCAGCAGCACGCACACCCCCAGCGCTCCCCACATCCACGGGTTGCCCGCCACCGCGTTCCGCACGACGCTCGACCGCGGGCTCCGCAGGTTGAACACGAACCACAGCTTCGCCAACGCCAGCGTCAAAAACGACAGCGTGATCGCCGCCTCGTCCGCCACCCCCAAACCCCGCGTCCCCGCCAGCAGCGCCGCCAGCACGCAACCCGCGATCAATACGCTCCACCCGCCGATCGCCCCCCAGTGCCACCGCGTCAGGATCGATTCGTCCGGGCGCCGCGGCGGCTTCGCCATCACGTCCGGATCCCCCCGCCCCACCGCCAACGCCAACGCCGGCAGCACGTCCGTCAGAACGTTGAGATACAAAATCTGCAGCGGCCGCAACGGCAACGGAATCCCCACCAGCGCCGCGATCGCCACCGCCAGCACCTCCGCCCCGTTCGTGCACAACATGAAGATTACCGAGCTGCGGATGTTTCCGAAGATCACCCGCCCCTGCTCGACCGCCGCCACCACCGTCCCGAGTGCGTCATCCCGCAACACCATGTCCGCGACCTGCTTCGCCGCCTCCGTCCCGCGCTGCCCCATCGCCACGCCGATGTCCGCCTTCTTCAAAGCCGGCGCGTCATTGACCCCGTCCCCCGTCATCGCGATCACGTCGCCCTGCTCCTGGTAGATTTCCACCAGGTTCAGCTTCTGCTCCGGCGTCACCCGCGCAAAGATGTTGCTGCGATGTACCCGCTCCTCGTCACCCGCGCTCAGCTCGGCCGGCGGCTTCAGGTCCGCCCCGTGCAGCACCTGCGCCGCCTCGTCGTCCGGCCCCCCGACAATCCCCACCTGCTCCGCGATCGCCTCCGCCGTCTCCGGCTTGTCGCCCGTCACCATCACCACCCGAATCCCCGCTGCCTGGCACGCGTCGATCGCCTCCCGCACCCCCGCCCGCGGCGGGTCGTGCAGCGCCGCCAGCCCCACCAGGCACAAGTCCTTGTACGCCGTCGCTTTTTCGTCGTCGACGCGCTTCTCCGCCACCGCCAAGACCCGCAACCCGTCCCGCGCCAACGCGCCCGCCCGCTCGCGCCACGCCTCCCGCTCCGTCTCGTCGAGCGCGACCGGCTCCCCGCCCGCGGCCGCGATCCGCGTGCAAGCTTGCACCACCCGCTCCGGCGCCCCCTTCACTGCCACGCGCAGCCCGTCGCCGCCGTCGCGGTGAAACGTCGCCATCATCATCGTCTCGCGGTCGAACGGCACCCGCCGAACCTCCTCCGCCTCCGCCAGCAACGTCTCCCGCCCCATCCCCGAACGCGCCCCCGCCCGCAGCAGCGCCACCTCCAGCGGATCCCCCCGCGTCGCCCCGTTCTCGTCCTCTTCCTCCGACCCCAGCGTCGCCCCGTTGCACAGCACCCCGATCCCCAGCGCTCGCCCCGCCAACGTCTCCTGCCCTGCTTCCTCCAGCGCGCCCTCCGCCAGCCGCGCCTCCCCCGCCGGCGTCACCACCCGCGCCACCACCATCTCGTTCTCGGTCAGCGTCCCCGTCTTGTCACTGAAGATCACCCGCGTCGCCCCCAGCGTCTCCACCGCCGGCAGCCGGTTCACCAGCGCGTTCCGCCGCGCCATCAGCCACATGCCCCACGCCAGCGCGATCGTCGCCACGATCGGCAGCCCCTCCGGTATCGCCGCCACCCCCAACGCCAGCGACGTCTCCACCATCAGCAGCCACGCGCGCCCCGCCGCCACCCCGACCCCCGCGATCACCACCGCCGTCACCAGCACCAGCACCGCCATCCGCCGCCCCAGTGCGTCCAGCTTCTGCTGCAGCGGCGTCGCCGCCGCCTCCGCCGACGCCGCCAGCGCCGCGATCCGCCCCACCTCCGTCTCCATCCCCGTCGCGACGACAACCCCGACGCCCGCCCCGTCGACCACCGTCGTGCCCTTGAACAGCAGGCTCGCCCGCTCCGACAGCACCGTCTCTTCCGCCACCGGCTCGGCCTGCTTCGCGATCGGCGCCGACTCCCCCGTCAACGCCGCCTCGTTCGCCTGCAGCCCCTCCACCTCCAGCACCCGCAGGTCCGCCGGCACCAACGCCTCCGCCCGCAGCACCACCACGTCCCCCACCACCAACTGCGACGCCCGCACCCGCTCCTCACGCCCATCCCGCCGCACGGTCGTCTGCTGCGCGCTGAGCCGCCGCAACGCCTCCATCGACTGCGTCGCCCGCCACTCGCTCACGAAGCCGATCACCGCGTTGATCGCGATCACCGCCGCGATCGCCACCGTCTCCGGCCACTGCTGCATCGCCGCCGCAATCACGCCGGCCACGATCAGCACGATGATCACGATGCTCTTGAACTGCCGCAGCAGAATCCGCCCCGCCCCCGGCGTCCGCTGCTGCGCCAGCCGGTTCGGCCCCTGCTCTGCAAGCCGCTCCCGCGCTGCGGCCGCACTCAGACCCTCCGCCCGGCTCTCCACTGCCGCCAGCGTCTCCTCCGCCGCCAGCGCATGCCAAGCCCGCTGCCCGCGTTCCGTCTCGCGCCCCGCGTCCGCCACCCGCTCTCCTTCGACGCCACTACCGTGCATGCAACCCTCGCAGAGAAGCTGTGCCCGCCGCCCGCTCACGCTCCTCTTACCCAACCCACCTGAACACCCCGTAAGCCCCCGCGCAGCCCAACCCGCGTCGCGCAGCCCGACCCCTTGCCCCCACGCCCCACGCCCACGCCCACGCCCCCGCTGCATCCCGCCCACCGCGCAACAAAAAGGGCCGACCCCACCGGGCCGACCCTCAACACAACAAACCACCCCCAAGGGGATTCGAACCCCTGTCGCCGGCGTGAAAAGCCGGTGTCCTAGGCCACTAGACGATGGGGGCTGTGACCACGACGACCGCCGGCCTGCACGCCCGCGCCGCCGCTCCCAACCAAGCCTCGTATGCTAGAAACCCCCTCCCAACCCGTCAACGCGGCCACCCGCCGCCCGCGAAAAGTGAAACCCGCCCCCACCAGCAGCCGCTCGCCCGCACCCCGCAAATTCCACCTGGCAATCCCCGCGACACCGCCCCACGCCCGAGCGGCCTAGCGACGAATCATCCCCATCGGACCCCGCGGACCCAACGCCAACGACGGCGAGCTCAGCGCGATCTGCCGAACGTCCTCCACCGTGTAAAAGCACGCGTCATCCAGCTCCCGCGCCGCCGCAATCAACTGGTTCACCGCCTTCCGCTTCGTCGCCACGAACAACTCGTGCACCACCCCGTCCCGACCCGAGCCGTCAAATCGCGTCACCGTGAACCCGGCCGCCCGTAGCGCCCGGTCGACCCCCTCCTTCCGCGTGAACACCCGCACCGCCTGCCGCCCGAACGCGAACCACCGCTCCACCGTCATCCCGACCGCCCCCCCAGTCGCGTACCCCAGCGACCACGCCCCCATGTAAAACGGCCCGTAAAACGGATCGTTCAGCTGCGAGAACACCCCCGACACGGCCAGCAGCCAGATCAAGCTCTCCAACGCCCCCAGCACCCACGCCACCCCCCGCCGCCCGTTCACCACGCTCAACATCCGCAGCGTCGCCAGCGACACGTCGCAGATCCGGGCCGTGAAGATAAACAGGCACATCAACGTCACCTCGAGCACCAACTCCATCGCCAGCCCCTTGCGTATCAAAACCGCACCGCCCACCGCCGACGCCGCCCCGCGCGACACCGGCCGCCCCGTCGCACTTCCGCAACCGATTGTCCGCCCCCACCACCCCCGTCCGCCCCCCCTCCCCCTCATTTTTTTCTCCCCCCGCCACGTTTTCCCGCGCCAATCCTTTATCTCAAGCTCTCTCACGGCTGCTCT
>CAZCKC010000117.1:0-11154 GCA_964499235.1 uncultured Planctomycetales bacterium
GGGCGGCGTTGTGGGCGGCGGCGGCTGCCGTGCTTGGTGTAGATGCGCCGGGCTTCCTGCTTGGCGGCGGCTTGCTTGCGGACCTGCCAGATGCGGTCGCGGGCCCGCTTGTACGCGGTGGCGTGGTCGACGATCGGGGCGGGATAGTCCCGCCCGATCACGCAGCCGAGCTCGTGCTGGAGCGTGGGTGGCATTTTGTGCGGCTCGGCGAGGTGCTCGGTGGGGACGGCCGCCAGTTCGGGGACATAGCGCTTGATGAAGACGCCCCCGGGATCCTGGTCGCGGACCTGCTTGATCGGCGAGTAGATCCGGACCGTGTTGATGCCGGTCACGCCCGATTGCATCTGCACCTGCGAGAAGTGGATGCCCGGCTCAAAGTCGAGGAAGTGCTTGGCGAGAAAGACGGCCGGCCGGCGCCAGTGCAGCCACAGGTGGTAGGACGCGAACGAGACCAGCATCGCCCGCATGCGGAAGTTGATCCAGCCGCCGGCGTGCAGGGCGCGCATGCAGGCGTCGACCAGCGGGTAGCCGGTTTGCCCGCAGCACCACGCGTCGAAGTAGTCCTCATTGAACGCGTCCTCGCGCAGTCCGTCGTAGGCCCGTGACAGGTTCTCGAACTCGATGCGGGGCTCGTCCTCCAGCTTCTGCATGAAATGGCAGTGCCAGCGAAGCCGGCCACCGAACGAGCTCAGCGAGCCGAACCAGCGGCGGTCGACCGGATCGCCGTCGGCGCGGGCGGCCTTGAGCGTGGTGACGCGGTTCGCGACCGCCTGGTGGACCTCACGCAGGGAGAGACAGCCATAGGCGAGGTAGGGGCTGAGCCGCGAGCAGCTGTCGGCCGCCGTGACGGGTGAGGACATCTCGTGGCGGTAGTTGACGCCGCGGCCGGCGAGGAAGGAGTCGAGGGCCGCGCGGCCGGCCTGTTCGCCGCCGAGCTGTGTCGTCGACTTGGTGTTGGGTGGGAGGTCGAGGTCGTTGGCGTGGCGCTGCTTTTCGGGGTTAATGGTGCGGATGCACTCGACGCGGCGCGGGGCGGGGGAGAGCGGCTCCTGCATGCGACGCTGCCAGCGGGCGGCCCAGCCGTCGCGGTTGCGGAGGCCGCGGATGACGCCGTTCTGCGGGAACTGCCGCCAGGGGATGGCGAGGGCCCGGCACCAGGCGGCGACGCGCCGGTCGCGCTGGTAGGTGACCTGGTTGCCGGTTTCCTCGTGGCTGAAAAGGGCGGTGATCGGACGCTGACGGTGGAGCTGGTCGAGGACGTCGGGCATGTGGCCGACGCGGAACGTAATTCGTCCGCCGCGGCGTCGGAGGGTGCGGTCGAACTCGCGGAGGGCCTGGTTGATGAAGACGAGGTGGCTGGTGTCGAATTCGGCGGCGGCGTAGACCTCGGGCTCGTAGACGTAGAGCACCAGGCAGGGGCCGGTGGCGGCCTCGACGAGGGGGCGGTGATCGCGGATGCGGAGATCGCGTTTTAGCCAGATGACGTTCACGTATCATGCTAGGCGGTTGAGGAGGAAAGCAGGCCGCGGAGCGCTAATTTTCTATCGGGTTCGAGCGGGCGGCGCGCGGGGCAGTCCCTCGCCGGGGAGGGGTGTGGTGGCCTATACTCGCGCGGTGGTCGCCTTGATTTCCAACGCTTGCAGGAGATTGTGGAGATGTCCGACACCGTTGACCAGTTGCCGGCGCTGGAAGCGCCGTACCCGATCTCCGCAGAGCAGCGCGAGGCATACCAGGAGGCGGGGCACATCCTGCTGCGGAGCGTGGCGAGCCCGGAGGAGGTCGCGGCCTACCGGCAGCCGATCGCGGATTTCGTCACGCAGTCGGGGCTGGGCGACGTGCCACTTGCGCAGCGGGACGCTTATCACCAGGCGTTCCTGCAGGTCGGTAACGTGTGGGAGCATGACCGGGCGGTCGCACGTTTCACCTGCGCCAAAAGGTTTGCGAAGGTGGCGGCCGACCTGATGGGGGTCGACGGGGTGCGGCTGTATCACGATCAGGCGTTGTTCAAGGAGCCGGGCGGCGGGATGACGTTCTGGCACCAGGACCAGTACTACTGGCCGCTGGACACGCGGCACACGATCACGATGTGGATGCCCTTGGTCGATTGTCCGGTGGAGATGGGGGTGCTGACCTTTGCGAGCGGGTCGCACGTCGACGGGCTGCTCTGCGACGAGGCGATCTCGGCGGATTCGGACGCGGAGATCCGGCGGATCCTCGACGAGCGGAAGTTCAACATCTCGTTCGCGCCGCTGCAGGCCGGCGACGCGACCTTCCATAGCGGCTGGACGCTGCACACGGCGCCGCCGAACAAGACCGACCGCATGCGGGAGGTCATGACCGTGATCTACTTCGCTGACGGGACGCGGATCCTGGAGCCGGACAACCCGCACCGGCCGGCGGACCTCGAGCGCTGGTTCCCCGGCCAGAAGCCGGGCGAGGTGGCCGGCACCGAGATCAACCCGCTGCTGTACAGCCGGGAGCGGGACGGGTAGCCAGCCGGGCCGAACGCAGTCGACAAATCCCCCCGTGGGCGGCATGATGCCCGCTCGCGTGGCTCGCGGCATCCTTTTGTGCTGACAACCTAGGTCTTATCACCTCAGAGAGGGGGGAACGATGCGCCGTGCCGTAATGACTTGGACGTTGCTCGTGGTCGCCGCCGTGACCAGCGGCGGCTGGACGATTGCGCCGCCGGATGGCGAGGGAGCGCTGACGCCGGCGGAGCAGCGGGTGCTCGAGCTGATCGACGACCCGGCGGCGATCCCATTGGATCAACTCAAGATCATCGTGCGGCCGCTGACTCAGTCGACGCTCAAGACGCTCGCGGACGCGTACCGGGACCTGCTCCAGGAGACCGTCGCGCAGCTCAGCGTCGTGGAGGTGCGGGAGCTGGTCGAGAAGGCCAGCCCGCCGGTCGAGGCCGCGCCGGCGGACGGGGAGAACGCGGCAGACGCTGAACCCGCCGACACGGCGGCGCCCGGGGCAGCGGCAGCTGACGACGCGGGGGATGCGGCGTTGCCCACGGGGGCGACGGCGGCCGAGCTGCGGAGCCGGCGGGTGGCGATTGTCGACCGTTTTCGGATGGTGCTGGCCGCGTTCGAGGAACGGGGCGGCGACTCGGCGCCGTACAAGCGCTACATCACGGCGGTCTCGGCGATCACAATCGACGTGACGGATGCGATGGGTGCGTGGCAGCGATTTACAGAGTGGCTGCAGCAGCCGGAGGGGGGTGTTCGTTGGGGGCGGAACCTGCTGGGCTTCGTGCTGACGCTGCTGGTGGCGTGGATCATCGCGCGGGTGGTGTCGAGTGCGCTGACGCACACGTTGCAGCGGTCGAGCAAGCTTTCGGCGCTGATGCGGGATTTCATCTCGGGCATTGCCGGGCGGGTGGTGTTGTTCATCGGGCTCGTGGTGGCGATCTCGTGGCTGGAGGTCGAAGTCGGGCCGATCCTGGCGTTGATCGGGGCAGCGGGCTTCGTGGTGGCGTTCGCGTTGCAGGGGACGCTGAGCAACTTTGCCAGTGGGATCATGATCCTGTCGTACAAGCCGTTCGACGTCGGCGATGCCGTGACGGTAGCGGGGGTCAGCGGGATCGTGGACTCGATGAACCTGGTGTCGACGAACATCCGCACGTTCGACAACCAGAAGATGCTGGTGCCGAACAACGAGATCTGGGGCAACGTGATCACGAACATCACGGGGATGCCGACGCGGCGGTTGGACATGACCTTCGGGATCGCCTACTCGGACGACGCCGAGCGCGCGATGCAGATCCTGGACGAGGTCGTGCGGGCCCACCCGCTGACGCTGAAGGATCCGGAGCCGATGATCAAGGTGCACGAGCTCGGCGACTCCTCGGTCGACCTGATCTGTCGCCCATGGGTGAAGACCAGCGACTACTGGACGCTGCGGTGGGACATGATCAAGACGGTGAAGGAGCGGTTCGATGCGGCCGGCATCACGATCCCGTTCCCGCAGCGCGACGTGCACGTCTTCCAGGCATCCTGAGCGCTGCGCCCTCCGCAGGAACGCAACCGGCCGACGCACCCAGGCGAATGGGGGCGTCGGCCAGTCTTTTCTCGGTGTACGGGTCGCCGGCTCAGGCCTGCGCGGCGAGGTCCCGATCGCTCGGCAGGGCAAAGTCCATGCCCATGGCCCGTCGCCAGGAACTGAGCTGGCCGAGGTGGGTGGCATGGTGGCCGGTCAGCAGGAAGACGATCGCCGCCTCGACGGTCGGCAGCATGTTGCGGAACGCCTCCGGTGTTTGGCCCGCGAGCTGGCCGGGAGTCGCAGACTCGTAGGCTGCTGCGACCCGCTCGCACTGCGACTCGAGGCTGGCGACCAACGTCGCTTTGTCGGGGTAAGCCGCGGCGTCGCCGGTGGGCTGCGAGCCCATCCCGAAGAGCGTGGACCAGTCTTCCGGCAACTCTTGGCCGCCGCCGAGCAGGTCGGCCGCGGCGTCGAGGGAGACGGTCAGGTGGCCGACGGTCCAGGCCGGGTGGTTCTTCAAGCCGGCGGGCTGGTGGGTGAACTGGTCGGCGGGGATGTCGGCCAGCAGCTGGGCGCCGTAGGCGCGGTTGACTCCGAACGCGTTCAGGACGGCATCACGCATGGGGTGCTCCTTGAGGGCGGCTCGCGCGGGTGGGTCGGCCTACTGGCCCGGCATATGGTAGAAGAACTCTTCCTGGACGATCTTGCCGTCCTTGACGGTGTAGAGCGCCATCTCTTCCATCTCGGCGCGCTGGCCGCCTTTAGGGGTGACGTCCATCCAGAACTTCACGGCGAAGCCTTCGGGAGCGATGAAGGGGCCGGTGACCTCGACCGCGTGGATGTCGTGGTTGGCGACCCACCATTCGTTCTTGCCCTTGATGGCGTCGATGCCCTGCATCTGGCGCGAGCCGTCGGGGCCGGCGCAGGCTTCGATGCTGACGATGTCGGGGCTGTAGAGGTTAGCGATGGCGCCGGCGAAATCACCTTGCCGGCAACGCCCGACCAGGTCGCGGGCGACTTCTTCGGTAGTCATCGTTGGAGGCCCTCCCTTGGCACCTTGCAGGTAGACGCCAAAAGCTTCTCATAACGGCACGCTGGCGGCAAGCGGATTGAATCCGGGTTCTCCGCTCGGCGAAGGGACGTTGGGGTTAGCCGCCGTGCTCGGCCAGCCAGTCCGCGAGGTAGGTGAAGGGGTCCGCGGGGGCAGCGCCCGCGGCCTCGAAGACCGCCATCGTGGTCGCCCAGTCGCGGCCGGTGATCGCGAAGACCCGCTCGAACCGGTCGAGGCTGAGGTTGTAGCGATACTGGCCGAGGAGCCAGGCGTTGTTGGTTGGCAGGTCGGCGTAGCCCGCGAAGCTATCGGGGTAGTTGAGGGTCGGGAGGATCTCCGTCTCGAATCGCTCCCGGCCGGCGGCGTAGATGGCCTCGCGGCCGGCGATGAGGGTCTCCGGCGGCAGGTCGGTGGCGAAGAAGGCCTCGAGCTCGGCGTAGAGTGCGAGCAGGAAGGCGTTGACGGTATCGACGTCGGCGTAATAATTGCGGGCGATTTCGGGCCAACCGGAATCCTCGCCGTAGACAGCGACGAGAAAGTCGACGGCGCCCTGGCGCCCGACGAAGGTGGCCAGCGATTCGTTGAAGACGGTCGCCCCGGGGCGGTAGACCGTGTTGTGCAGCAGCTCGTGGATGATGGTCTCGACCAGGGAGAGGTCGCCGCGTTGCAGCATCGCCGAACGGATCGGGTCGTCGAAGAGGCCGAGGGTGCTGTAGGCGTCGAGCTCGTAGGTGAAGGTGTCGTATCCGTCGGCCTGGAGGTCGGTCTCGACGGAGCGCAGGTAGCCTTCCTCGAAGAACGCCAGGTAGGGGACGCGGCCGATCACGGGAAAGCTCCACTCCATCGGCGTGAGGGCGTCCTGGCGGGCGGCGGACAGGTTCCATGCCAGCGGGTCGCCGGCGCTGTCGTAGAAGGTCGTATAGCTGTTGCCGGCGTCAAGGCCGATGACGTCGGCGGCGTAGTCGCGGGCGGCGACGGCGAGCTCGAGGCGGGCGGCCTGTTCGTCCGTGAGGCGGCCGGAGGCGAGCACGGCGTCGATCGGTTCGGTGTTGCCCTGGATGGCGAGCTGGCCTTCGGTGACGTGGGTGACGTAGGCGAGCCCGTCGCAGCCCGCCAGGCCCACGGCGAGGGCGGCGAGCAACCCGACTGGGAGGGCGTGGCGCCGACGGGGGTTCACGCGCTGAGGACTGGACATGGGGGCGAGCGTCTCCGGGCGGGTATGAGCGAATCGTCCTTGGGTGGTCCGCAACATTTTAGCGGACGGGGGCCAGTTGGGGCGGCGGGGGTCGCTGGTAGCCTTTTTCGCTTTGAGGTATACTGCTAAATTCGCCGGCTCGGTGTCGCCAGCGGGGAGCGTTGCGGCGTTGCGGCGGCCCGGGCGAGCGGGGACCCCTGAAGTCATTTGCGCAGCGGCGGGCCGGACGGTCGGGCCGTCGTCAGGGAGATATTGTTTATGTCTGCAGACAACCGTCAGCACCACGCCGAAGCTCACCAGCCCATCGATATGCACGAGGTAAAGCGCGACAAGGAACCCGCGCTGAACCGCTATTTCAAGGCGACGATCAAGCTGAAGGTTTCCGACCTGCACCTGAAGGCGGGCAAGCCGCCGACGGTCCGGTCGAAAGGCGACCTGAAGCCGCTGGACGCACCGGCGCTGACGGGCGAGCAGATCCGCGAGGGGATCTTCGAGCTGCTGACCGAGAAGCAGAAGGCCTTTTACGCCGAAAACGGGGCGATCGACTTCGCGTATGACATCGGGGTGGCGGGCGACGCCGACCGCTTCCGCGTTAACGCCTTTCAGCAGCGGGGCCAGATGTCGGTGGCGGCGCGGCGGGTCGACAAAAACATCATGTCGTTCGAGCAGCTCAATCTGCCGCCGACGTTTTCCAAGATCGCGGAGTTCAACCAGGGCCTGATCCTGCTGGCCGGTATCACCGGCTCCGGCAAGAGCACGACGATCGCGGCGATGATCGACTACGTGAACAGCCGCTACCCGGTCCACATCGTGACGATCGAGGACCCGATCGAGTACCTGTTCACGGACAAGAAGGCCACGATCAACCAGCGTGAGGTCGGCATCGACGTGATCGACTTCCACGTGGCGCTCAAGTACCTGATGCGGGAGGATCCCGACGTCGTGCTGATCGGCGAGATGCGGGACCAGGAGACCTTCTCGGCGGCCGTTCACGCGGCCGAGACGGGCCACCTCTCGATGGGGACGATTCACGCCTCGAGCGCGTCCCAGACGATCAGCCGGTTGCTGGACCTGTTCCCCGAGTCGGAGCGGCGGCAGGTCCGCCAGGCGCTGGAGTTCAACCTCAAGTCGATTATCTGCCAGAAGCTGATCCCCAGCGTGAAGGAGGGGGTACCGCTGGTGCCGGCGATCGAGGTCATGATTTCCAACCCGTCGATCCGCAAGCTGATCCGCGAGGAGCGCGACAACGAGATCATCGACGTGATCCGGGCCTCCTATGACGACGGCATGGTCGATTTCACCGAGCACTTGCGGCGGTTGGTTGAGGAAGGCTACATTGACCACTCGACCGCGTACGAGGCGGCCCCGAACCCCGACGAGCTGCGCATGGCGCTGAAGGGCATTCGGTCGGGCGGGACCGGCATCCTGGGCTGAGCCCGACGCGGGGCACCATCCCCTCGCTGCCCGGGGCAGGCAGGTGACAGGAGAGGCCATGGCGTTGGCTGCGTTCACGGAGTTGGTCGCGCAAGTCCCCGAGAGTTTCGTTTTTATCAGCCCGTGGAAGCTGTCGCTCGCGGTTGTCCTCTTCGCGATCTGGAGCAAGTTCGCCGAGTGGGTGGACAAGGACGCCCAGCTCGTCAACACCTTCCGCGGGATCTGGAACCTGGTCTCGATCACCAGCGGCGTTGCCGCGACAGCGGCTTTGCTGCTGGTGCCGATCTTCTGGGTCGGGCTGGCGATCTTCGTGGTGCTCGTCGGTGGCAACCTGACGGCGTACGTGCTGCACCGCAACGGCCTGGTTCAGGACGAGGACCGTGTCTTCACGCCAGCGCACATCGCGAGCACGCTGAGCAACCTGGGCGGCGGCAAGAAGAAGCGGGACAAGCAGCGCGAGGTGAAGGTCCGGGTCAAGCTCCGCGATCATGACGGCCAGAAGGTCGCCATCCCCGGGGACAACGCGGAACGCGAGCGGTTCCAGCTGACGCAGGACCTGCTCTTCGACATGGTCTGGCACCGCGTCGCGCGGGCCGAGGTCGCTCCCGGGCGCGAGCAGGCGCGGGTCGCCTACGAGGTCGACGGCATCGTCAACGAGCGTGAGCCGATGAGCCGCGAGGACGCTGACGCGGTCATTCACTACCTGAAGGAGCTGGCCGGGCTGAACCTCGACGAGCACCGCAAGCCACAGACCGGCAAGATCCAGGCGGAGCTGGGCCCGGAGCACCGCGCGGAGGTGCAGGTGCGGACGGCCGGCTCGACCGCAGGCGAGAAGATGTCGCTGCAAGTTGCGGGCCCGGAGACCGAGTACAAGCTGCCGGACCTCGGCTTCACCGAGAAGCAGCAGGCGCTGATCGAGGAGGTCCGCGACGAGAACCAGGGACTGGTTCTGGTCAGCGGGCCGAAGGACCAGGGGCTGAGCACCACGGTCTACTCGCTGGCGCGGAGCCACGACGCGTTCCTGTTCAATATCCAGACGCTCGAGTTCGAGGTCGAGCAGACCGTCCACAACATCACGCAGCGCCAGGTCAAGCCGGGGTCCGACACGACGTTCTCGGGCGAGCTCCAGCGGCTCTTCCGCGCGGATCCCGACATCGTGATCCTGCCGGAGGTCCGCGACCAGGCGACCGCCGTCATGGCCACCGAGGCGGCCGCCAAGAAGCAGCTCGTCTACGCCGCGCTGAACGCCAGCGACGTCTTCAGCGCGCTGAACAAGTGGCTCCAGTTGACCGGCGACCACCGCAAGGTCGCGGACGCCCTGAAGGTCGTCACGAACCAGCGGCTGGTGCGGAAGCTGTGCCCGGTCTGCAAGCAGGCGTACAAGCCCGACCCGAGCACGCTGAAGAAACTCAACATGCCGAACGACACGGTGCTCTACCGCGTTCCCGAGCCCGAGTATGACAAGAAGGGTGAGCCGATCCTCTGCCAGAACTGCCAGGGGACCAACTACGTCGGCCGCACCGCCGTCTACGAGGTGCTGCGGATCACGCCGGAGCTGCAGAAGGTGATCCAGACGGCCAAGTCGGCCGGCGACATCAAGTCGCACGCGGCGAAGCAGCCGACGGTCGGCCTGCAGAAGCAGGCGCTGGCGAAGGTATTGGACGGCACCACGAGCATCCAGGAAATCACCCGCGTGCTGCGGAGCAAATAGGCATGATCCTCTCGTTGATTGTCGTTGTGCTGATCCTCGCCATTACCGCGTACCAGACGCTTTTCGGCTTCTTCAGCGGCATCATCAACTTGTTCTGCACGATCGCGGCGGCCGCGGTGGCGTACGGCTACTGGCTGCCACTGACGCTGCTGCTCAGTGACCAGGGTTTGCATCCGGCGTATGCCGAGCCGGCGTCGTTCGCGGGCCTGTTCCTGGTGACCGGGTTCGCACTGCGCGGGATCGCTGACAAGCTGATCCGCGGGAACGTGATGCTCCCGCGACCGGTCGACCTGGCGGGGGCCGTTGTTTTCGGCTTGATCAACGCCCTGATCTACATGGGCGTGCTGGTCTCGAGCCTGCTGATGCTGCCGTGGGGCGAGGGCTCGTTCCTGATGTACAGCCGATTCGAGCGGACCGAGGATAAGACCGACCAGGGACTGGTCGAGTTCGAGCAGAACGCGGCCAGCTTCTTTCGCCCCGACGAGTTCACCGCCGGGCTGATCGAGGTGTTGAGCAGCGGCAGCCTCGCGGCGGGCACGCCGCTGGATCGGGTCTTCCCCGACTTCGCCGAATGGGTCAAGTGGACCAGCAACACGGTCCAGGCCGCGTCCTCGCCGGCCCCGATTCGCGACGAGGACGGTGATGGCTTCAAGGACGGGCTGGCCGTCGTCGGCTGGCGGACCGTCGGCACCTCGGTTGAAGGGTGGTACGCGGACCGCTATCCCGAGCGCGGCCGCCGCGCGCCCGGCCGGGAGGCGCTGACCTACCGGGCGGAGCCGGGCAACGAGCTTCTAAAGGTGCGGCTCAACCTCCGCGAGGCGGCGGCCGACCGGGGTGGCCGCAATGCGCTGCACCTTTTCCGTCCGACGATGATCCGGGTGGTCGGGGAGGTGAATGGCGAGCCGGTGCAGTATCGGCCGGTGGCGCTGGGCAATGTCGAGCCGGAGGTCGGCGGGGCGCCGCTGATCGTGGATCCGGACATCAACCTGTCGCGGCAGGCGCAGGGCGAGACGATTGTCGACGCGTACTTCGAGGTGTCGGAGGGCTTTACGCCACGGTTTGTCGAGTATCGGCGGCACGCGCGGGCGCCGCTGATCGTGGCGAATCGCCAGGAGGAGGAGTTTGCGGCCCTCGATCCGCTGCTGACCCGTGATGAGCAGGAGCGTCGGGAGCGCGTGCAGCGCGTCGGGTTCATGGGGGCGGTCAACGAGAACCGCAGTGGTGTCCGGACGCAGCTTCCGGTCGAGATTGATCCGATCCGGGCGGATAATGTCGAGATCGAGGACATGAAGTTCGCCAGCGGACGCGTGGCCGGCGCGGAGGAGGAGTTGCGGGGGTCGGGTCAGGCGGATCGGATTTCCCAGTTCGCGGTGCCGGAGAACCTGCGGCTGCTGCAGATCAACTTTCGGCCGGTGGACGCCCAGTCGCTGCCGGGGCAGGTGTTCAGCTTTGTTGGGACGGTGACGAACCAGTATGCGGCGGTCGACAGCACGGGGACGGAGTACCCGCTGGTGGGGTACTATGCGAAGGTGGACCGGGCGCGGCAGGAGTTTTACGAGATTTATTACGCGGGCGATCCGGACTCGCCGGAGGCGGTCAGCTTCCGGCACCTGCTCGACTTCAAGCATATTGAGGGGCGGGAGCTGCGGACGCAGGCGTCGGATCCGGAGGTGGGTCTGCTGTTTTTGATCCCGCCTGGGAAGCAGATCACGAAGGTCCAGAACCAGGCCGGGCGGAGCTTTGAGGTGGAGTTCCGGACGTAGTGCTCGGGCGCGC
>CAZCKC010000118.1:0-11119 GCA_964499235.1 uncultured Planctomycetales bacterium
CGTTTTCACCGGCAGCCAGCCGTAAAGAACCCCAAAACCCCGCCAGCGGGCGACCCCGCCGGCGACGCCGAGTCAGCCCCCGCCGCCGACGCAGACCCCGCCGCCCCCGGCTTCGCCCTCGGCCAGCAGGCCCCGGGCGCCATCAGCGGCGTCTACCTCGAGGGCGACGTCCGCCTCTCGCTCGGCAACCGCTTCGTCCGCGCCGCCCGGCTCTACTACGATTTCGAGCGCGAGCAGGCCCTCATCATCGACACCGTCTTCCGCGCCGACATGCCCGACCGCGGCGTCCCGCTCTATATCCGTGCGGCCGAGTTCCGCCAGCTCGCCCCCGACCACTTCTCTGCCGTCGACGCCCAGGTCACCACCAGCGAGTTCTTCACCCCGCACTACCACGTCGGCGTCTCCGAAATCGACATCTGGGACCGCACCCCCCGCGACCCCCGGGGCGACGCCGTCGGCGATGTCGCCGGCGAGTACGAGCTCCGCGACCTCACCTTCAACATCGCCAACGTCCCGCTGACCTACTGGCCTTACGCCAAGGGCACCTTCGACACCAGCGAAACTCTGCTCCGTCGCCTCTCCGCCGGCTTCGCGTCCGAGTTCGGCGCCACCCTCGAGACCGAGTGGTACCTCTACAGCCTCCTCGGCACCACCCCGCCCGCAGGCTACGACGCCACGCTCATCCTCGACTACTTCTCCGACCGCGGACCCGCCGTCGGCATCGACGCCGACTACCAGCGGCAAAACTACTTCGGCCTGCTCCGCTCCTACTACATCAACGACGGCGGCGAGGACGACCTCGGCCCCCTCCGCCAGGAAGCCAACGACTTCGGCAACGCCAACCGCGGCCGCTTCCTCTGGCGCCACAAGCACTTGCTCGAGAACGACTGGCAGGCCCAGTTCGAGCTCAGCTACCTCAGCGATCCCAACTTCCTCGAAACCTACGAGCCCGACGAGTTCTACGAGGGCAAAGAGCAGGAAACGCTGATCTACCTCAAGCGCGTCCGCGACAACGAGGTCATCTCACTCCTGCTCAACTGGCGCATCAACGACTGGCTCACCCAGACCGAACACCTGCCCGAGCTCACCTACTGGCGCATCGGCGATACCCTGCTCGATCCCGTCATCTTCTACACCGAGTCCCGCTTCGGCGCCGTCCGCCGCCGCGTCGACAACCGCCAGCTCTTCGAGTACCGCCGCTTCAGCAACCAGGGCGCCAGCGACATCACCGTCCGCGGCGACCTCCGCCAAGAATTCGAGCTGCCCCTCAAGCTCGGCGCCTTCAACCTCGTCCCCTTCGCCACCTTCCGCGGCACCTACTGGGACGGCCAGCCCCTCGCCGACGGCGGGCTGTGGCGCGGCTTCGGACTCTACGGCCTCCGCGGCAGCACCTCGCTCTCCCGCGTCTACCCCGATGTCCACAGCGACCTCTTCGCCATCGACGGCATCCGCCACATCATCCACCCCGACTTCGCCGCCTGGTGGGCCCACAGCAACACCCGTAGCGAACGCATCACCCCCTTCGACTACGCCGTCGAGTCGATCGACGACTTCTACGGCGCCGTCTTCGGACTCCGCCAGACCTGGCAGACCAAGCGCGGCGCCGGCGTCAACCGCCACACCGTCGACCTCGTCACCGTCGACCTCGAGACCGGCCTCTTCGGCGACGTCCCCCGGGAAGTCTCCGATGGCTACGCCTTCGCCCTCTGGCCCGAGTACAGCCGCCCCCGCAACTACGTCGGCGGCGAGGTCACCTACCGCCTCAGCGACACCAGCAGCCTGCTCTACGACTTCAACATCGACATCAACGACGGCGAGTACGACCGCCACAACATCGCCGTCGCCGTCGAGCGCGACCCCCGCCTCGCCTACCTCTTCGGCCTCCGCTCCGCCGGCGACATCGACTTCAACCTCGTCGGCGGCGGCTTCAACTACCGCATCAGCGAGAAGCACACCATCGCCACCCGCGTCTGGTACGACATCGAGGAGTCCGCGCTCGGTGAGCTCGTCTTTGCCTACGTCCGCAAGCTGCCCCGCTGGTACGTCGCCTTCTCCTTCGAGGTCGACGACGTCTTCGACGACGTCTCCGTCAACCTCTCCGCCTGGCCCGAGGGCATCTCCGAGTGGACCGTCGGCTCCCGCGACTACACCGGGCTCAGCACCTCCACCGGCATCCGCCCCTGAGCCGCCGCCTCCCCGCACCGCCTGTCGCCAGCAACGAACGCACCGCTACCGCGCCGCCTCCGCCGGGCACGCCTGGCCTTCACGCCCACCCCGGGCGTCCGCCAGGCGTTCCTGCAGGTACGCCCGCGCTGCCGCCACCGTCGGATCCGCCGCCTGCCGCTTCGCCAGCCTGCCCCGCGGCCAGTGGACAATCACATCCGGCCGCAAGCCCACCCCCTCCAGCGGCTTTCCCTCGGCGTCGAACGCCTCCCAGATCGGCGCATAGATCGTCACGCCGTTGCCGAGGTCGTGCGGCTGCGGATTGCCGCTGCTGCCGCCGGTCGGCAGCCCGAAAAACCTCGCCGCCGGATGCTGCTTCATCATCAGGATGAACGCCTCGTTGGCGCTCAGGCACGCCGGCCCGATCAGGACCGCCACCGGCTGGTGGTAGTAGGGGCCCACCGCGTTCGGCTTGACCGTTCGCTCTCGCAGGGGGCTGAAGCCGCCCGGCACTCCCGGAGCGCGGATCCGACTCTTTGCGTACAGCACCTCTTCCGGCAGGAACGCCCCCGCCACCCGCTGCGCGATCAGCTCCGACCCGCCGCCATTCTGCCGCACGTCGAGGACCAGCGCTTCCGTGTCCCGGAGCGCAACGAGCGCATCGACGACCGCCTGCAACGCCTCGACCTCGCGCTGATCCCACGTGTTGATCTGGAGGTAGCCGATGTTGTCCTCCGGCCATCGGCCTTGCGCCACCTGCGCGTTCACCCGCGTCAGCGCCGGCACCGTTTTCGCCAGCAGTTCCGCGTCAAAGTTCGCCCAGACCAGCCGCCGCGCCGTCATGATTCGATCATCGTCGCCCGCCACCTGCAGCCACAGGTGCGGATCGTGCGCCCGCTGCAGCAGCACCGCCGCGGCTCGCGCAAACGCCTCCGGTTCCGCGGCCGTCAACAGCGGCGCGCGGAATCGGGCAAACCGCGCCTCCCAATCGACGCCCTGCAGATCGCGGTGCGAGTAGCGCTCGAGGATGACCGTCTTGAGCCGCGCGAACGCCGTCGCGTTCAGCGCCCGCCGTTGTTCCGCCACGTCCGGCGGCGCCGCAGCCGTTGCTGCCGCCCCAGCCAGCAGCCCGAAGATCAGCCCCATCATGCGGCTCGGCACGCGCAACCTCTCCGTGGCGTCAGGCGAGTGAAGAGTAAGCAGCCGTGTAAAGTCTAGTGCGACCCGCGGCCGGCCATCACGTCTTGAGCTGGCCGATGAGATCGTTGATGCTCGGCAGCTCACGCTGCTGGAGATACGCGCTCACTCCGTCCGCGATCTTGCGCGGGATCGTCGGGTCGACGAACAGCGCCGTGCCGATCGCCACCGCGCTCGCGCCCGCCAGGTGAAACTCGATCGCGTCCCGCGGCGTCTGAATCCCGCCCATCCCGATCAGCGGTACGCCCGCCGGCTGCGCCACCTCGCGGTAGACCCGGTGCACCGCCAGCAGCGCCAGCGGCTTGATCGCCGGCCCGCTCAGACCACCCGTCGTGTTTGCCAGCACCGGCCGCTGGGCGTCCACGTCGATCGCCATCCCGACGTACGTGTTGATCAGGCTCAGGATGTCGACGCCCCGCTCGACAGCCACCCGCGCGAACGCCGTGATGTCCGTGACGTTCGGCGACAGCTTCACGATCAACTTCGCCCGCTTGACCACCGCCCGCACTTCCTTCAGCAGCGCCCCGAGCTCGTCGCAGTTCGTGCCGAACATCAAGCCATCGTCGACGTTCGGACACGAGACATTCAGCTCCAGCCCGGCGATGCAGTCGTAGCCGTCCAGCCGCTCGCACACCGTCAGGTAATCATCGATCCGGTGCCCCGCGACGTTCACGAACACCTGCGTCGGCATCCGCTCGATGAACGGGATCTTCTCGGCACAGAACTGCTCCAGCCCCGTGTTCGCCAGCCCGATCGCGTTCAGCATCCCCGCCCGCACCTCGACGATCCGCTGCGGGGCGTTCCCCGGCCGCACCTCCACCGTCACGCTCTTCGTCGTGAACGCGCCGAGCCGGCTGTAATCAAGGTACTTCGCATATTCCGGGCCGTAGCCGCACGTCCCCGACGCCGTCATAACCGGATTGCGCAGCGGCAGCCCGGCCAGCTCGACGGTCAGCTGCGACGCGTGCTGATCAGCCCGGGAAATCGGTGGGTGCTCGAGGTCGGCCATGGACGCAGCATCCGACTCTTCTCGGACCTTGTCAACCGCGTGTTGCGCCCACCCGCCGCCTGGGCGTCCTTCGTCATCCCGGCCCGCCCGCCGACCGATGAATCCGATAGCGCCCGGCGGGCGCGCCCGCGTAATCGGACCAGCCAGGAGCGTCGCGTGCCCCTCGTGGATCGATATTTTGAATGGCTTCGCCAAGGGCCCGTCCCCGATGTCGACCGCACGATCGCCGTCGCCCTGCCCCACGCCGAACCAGACTATCGCGATCGCCTCTATGCCCTCCTCGTCGAGCGGGACCACCCCGCCTCCTGGGGAGCGCTGCTCAGCGACTTTCCCAGCCTCTCGGCCCCGCTGAAAAAACTGTTCACCGACGATCCGCACCGCCTCGTGACCGCCTTGCCCGCCGCTCTGCGGCTGCCCCACGCCACCGGCCGCCGGAACGCGCTGCTTGCCGCCGAGCTCGCGCCGACGCCCGCGCTGGCCCTCCCGCTCAGCGACGCCCTGCGCGACCCCGCCAAGGAGGTCCGCGATCTCGCCGGCGCGCTGCTCGGGCGCTTGGCCGCCGTCTACGTTCGGACCGAGTTTCAACGCACCCGCCCGCGTTCCGCTGACGAGCAGCGCGCCCACGAGCAGCTCGTCACCGCGCTCGGCGACGCCCTCAAGAGCTTCGACCGCCACTGGTGCCTCGAGCCGGTCCGCGCCGCCCTCTGGTTCGCCGCCGACCTCGGCCCGCGCCTGTGGGATGTGCTGTCCGACGCCGGCGGCCGCGTCACCGAGCTCGTCCGACGCCACCTCGATGGTTGGGACGACCCGCGGCTCGCACCATTCCTCCTCACCGGCCTCACCCGGCCGCGCTGGAACAAGATCGTCGCCCCACGCCTGCGCAAGTGGCACGGCCGCGGCGCGCTCGAGGCGCTCGTGCTTGCCACCGGCCTCCTCGAGGAACCGGAGCTGCGCACCGCCCTCGCCGAGATCTCCCAGCCACGCTGGTTCGAGGGCGTCGACGGATTCATCGCAGCCATGTCGCCGGAGCGTCGTGCCAGCCTGCCGCGCTGGCTCTGCGTGGCCGCGCTGCCGGAACGGGATCGCACGCAGCTCCTCGGGCGCTGGCTCCACTTCGGCTGCCCCGCCTTGCAGCGCGGCTGCGTCTACGCCCTCGCACACCTGCGGACGCCCGACGCCCCGGCGCGCTTCGCCGAAGTGGCCGGCGGCGACGGGCCGCTGGCCGACTTCGCCAGGTGGTGGCTCGCCGGCCGCAACGCCCAAACGTCCGCGCCCCCCTCCGACGCCCGCCGTCAGGACAACCGCCCGGTGAACGCGACCGACGAAGCCCTGTTCGGGCTGGTGTGGGAAACCACCCGGCTCGCCCCAGGCGACGACCAGCCGCCGCTCGTCGAATTGCTCGCCCAGCATTTCCAACTGTGGCCGAACTTGGTCCTGCGGAACCTCACCGGCGCCGCGGCCGCCGATCGGCTGCTCGCGCTCCGCGTCCTCGGCAACGAAGGTCTGGCGGCCGAGCACGCGCCGGTCATCCAGCGCTTGCTCAGCGATCCCGACCAGGGCGTCCGCGACCGGGCCCGCGCGATCATGCGTTCACTCGCGCGCCAACGCGTCAGTGGCGACTGGCCGACCGCACCGCCCGCGCCCCCGCCCTCGACCACGATCGGCGCGCACCGCCCGGTCGATGCCGTCCGCGGCGACCTGCTGGCCATCGCGCGGGAGCTGCTGAGTAACGCCAAGACCCGGGTCGTCCCCGGCGACCGGGTCGAGCGGCTCGAGCTTCTGCTCGAGGAGTATCGCGGCGCGCGACGCGAAGCCGCGATGCGCCAAACGGCCTCCGCCGCCGGGGGAGCCTCCTGATGGACCTGATCCTGATCATGGCAGTCGTCGATGTCCGGGCCGAGCGGCTCCGCGCAATCAGCGAGGGGATGCGGCAGGGGCCCGACATATCGTCATTTTTGCTGCTGCTGGCGGCCGCGCTGGCGTTCACGCTGCTGATCCTCATTGGCCGGCGCTACTTCAACGGCGAGCGCGCCGCGCCGCCGCCACCAGACTTTTTTGAAGAATCGCTCGAAGTCCTCGGCCTCACGCCGACGCAGTGCGATGTGCTGCGCCGGCTCGCCCGGCGGTCCCGCCTCGAGATTCCGGCCACCATGCTGCTGTCGCCAGGCAACCTCGCGTACGGCGTCGCCCGGGCCCGCCTCGTCCTCGAGGATGCCTCCCTCCGCCGCGGGGTCGAGGAGGTCTGCGAGGCCCTTTACGGGGTCCCGCTGCCCACCTCCGCCGCGAAAAATTCGGCTCCCACGCCGGTCGATCCCGCTTGACAAGTCCGATTTGCAATGCGGACAATTCGCACCGTGGTGCGTCGGGAGCTTCGCTGCGTCTCGCGAAGCGGTTGATTATCAGAACTTTTTGGACAAGGAGGTCGTCCCGTGAACCGACGACTGGCGTGCGTCAGTAGTGCCTTGGTGGCATTGTTGCTCCCTTGGCCGGTTTTGGCCCAGCAAAACGATCAGAACGCGTCCATGGAGATGGACTATGCCGACACCGACCCCGGCGCGGGGCAGGTCGAGGAGGCGGGCTACGCGCCCGAGGAAGAGCCGACCCGCCCGAAGGTCTCCTACTTGATAAGTGACGAGAACTGCTTCGGCGAAGGTCCGTCGCTGCTCTGGCCCGGCTTCGTGACCGGCATGCGCGAGACCTACACCTTCCAGGAAAAGTTCGTCGATCCGATCGGCAACCCGTTCTACTTCGAAAGTCCGTTCATCGAGTCCAACGCCGAGCTGGTCTACTTCTGGCATGACTTCCCCACCCACTCGGCCCTCGCCGGGGGTGAGCTCAACTCGATCGCGTTGCAGCTCCGCCTGGCGCTCACCGATCGCCTGGCGCTGATGGCCACCAAGAGCGGCTACTCGTTTGTCGACTCGCCGTTCCTCGGCGATGGCGAGGGCTGGAACGACGTGACTCTCGGCCTGAAGTACGCCCTCCTGATCGACGAGCCGAATGAGTTCATCCTGACCAGCGGTATCCGCTGGGAGACCCGCGTCGGCGAAGGGGACGCGCTGCACGGCGGCCCCAGCGGCGCCAACGAGCTCAGCCCGTTCATCTCGTTCGGTAAGGGTTGGGACCGCTGGCACCTGCTCGGCGCCGTCAACTACCGCGTCCCGATGGACCGCGGCAGTTACAACGACATCCTCCACTGGGACCTGCACCTCGACTACGAGATCGCCCCCGAAACCCTGCCGGGCTTTTTCCCGCTCGTCGAACTGCATGGCGTCCACTACTTCAACAACGGCGACCGGACCTTCCTGCCCGTCGGCGGGCTCGACTACACGAACCTCGGCTCCAGCGACACGGCCGGCGATTTCATGATGTGGACCGACCTCGGCTTCCAATGGAAGCTCTCGCCGAATTGGACCTTCGGTGCGGTCTACGGCTTCCCGATCGTCGAAGCCGGCACCGACAGCATCAACCAGCGCGTCACGGTGCGGCTGAAGTTCAGCATTTAGCCGCCCGCGACAAGAAACGCGCCAACATCACCCCGAGGTCGACTTCCACCGGAAGTCGACCTCGGCGCGTTTCTGCACCGGCGGCGGGGTCGGATTTCTCGGCCCTCAGTCCCGCCAGTCGCAACGGGACGGCTTGTGAGGTGGTATAGTGAACCGCGTCCTTCAGCGGTTTCGCCACTTTCTTGCGAGCCCGGGAACATGGCCGAGGTTGTCGGCGTCCAATCCATCGGATCGGCGGGTCGGCCCCAGCCGGCGGCCACCGAGCGTCCCGACGCGGCCCTCCTGGAACAGGTCCGTAACGGCGACGCGGTCGCTTTCAGCGTCCTGGTCGCCCGCCACCAGGACCGGGTCTTCAACGTCTGCCTGCGCCTCAGCGGCCAGCAGGCCGACGCGCTCGATCTGACGCAAACGGTGTTTATGAAAGCCTACGCGCAGCTGGCGAAGTTTGACGGCCGGGCGCAGTTTTCGACGTGGATCTATCGCATCGCCGTCAACACCGCGCTCAGCGCCCTGCGGGAAAAAAAGCGGCGCCTGCGGGTCGTAACATCCGAGGCGGCGTTGGCCGAGCAGCCGACCGGCGAGCCGCCCCCCGGCGCCGCGCTTGCCGCCGAAGAGCGCCGCCAGACCGTCGCGGCCGCCCTGGCGCAGCTCGATGAATCGTTCCGGGCGGCCGTCGTGTTGAAAGACATTGAGCAGCTCGACTACCAGGCGATTGCCGAAATCTTGCAGGTGCCGCTCGGAACCGTGAAAAGTCGCATTGCCCGCGGCCGCCAGATGCTGCGGGAGTTATTGAGGGAGATGCCGGCATGACGCGGCCGGACCAGCAACGGATCGACGACCTCTCGGCTTATCTGGACGGCGAGCTGCCGCCGGAGCGCCGCGCGGAAATCGACGCGCTGCTGAAGACGTCCGACGCGGCGCGGCGGCAGCTGAACGAGCTCCGGGCGGCCGCCGACGCCGTCGCCGACCTCCCCCGCGCGCAGGCGCCGGATGCGCTGGTCGCGACGATGCGCACGCACGCCGAACGCAGCGCGCTGTTGGGGACCGCGCGGAAAGGGCTGCCGAAGGGCGTGATCTGGCTGAGCCGACTCACGGCGACGGCGGCCGTCATCGCCGGGTGCGTTTTGGTCGGCCGAGAAGCGTTCCAGTCGCCGGACGACGCGACGCCCGGCGGCGACGTGGCGCCGCTGGCGTGGGATGCGCTGGAGTCTGAACCCGCGTCGCGGGGTTTGCGATCAGAGCGGTCGGCAAAGCAGGGGGCGCCAACGCCGGCGACGGAGCGCGGGACGCCGGCGCCGCCGGTGGCGCGGCGGTCGGGCGGCACTTTGGAGGCGGCCGGCGTACCGCCCAGTGGCCGGGCGATTTCACGTGAAACAGCGCGGCCGACGTACGCGGATGAAATCAAGAGTGGCGCCGTTGCGGCGCGGACAGGGGACGCGCGCGGGCGGTTGGCGGAGGCGGGCGTGGATGCGCGGGAGTTGGCGGATTCTGTAGCGGCGGGCGGGGGCGTCGCGGCAGGGGGCGCGCTGATCCAGGTTCGCGCCCGGGATGCGGCGGAGCACGAGCGGTTGCTGGCGGTGTCGCGTCGCTGGGTGGCGCTCAGCGCCGGGTCACATGAAATCGGGCGGGACGATGAGAGCACAGGGGATTCCCGGTCGATGGCGCCGGCTAACGAGAATACTGGTACGGCGCAAGACACGCCGTTCATTGGTGGAAATCCATCGCCGGGGCAAGTCGTGGCCGATGTGGCCGATGTTCAGCAGTTCGCGATCAACGTTTCGCGGCCGGCGCTGCCGCGGCTGCTGACGGCGCTTGAAAACGCGGCGCCGGATCAGGTGAGCGTGACATTCCAGAACTGGTCGGCGGAGGCGGTGTTGGGGTTGGAGTCATCCGACAGGCAGCGTCCGAGCGCTGATTTGCGCTACTTCGCGAGCACGTCGGCGGAGACGGCGAATGGCGAGGCATCCGAGCCCGCCGCCGCAGAAGAATCCGCGGCGGCGGCGCGAGCCGAACGACGTCGGGCTGCCGAGCCACGCGATGCCGAGTGGGCAAATCGTGCCGAGCCGGCGGAGGGGCCCGCCACGCGTTTCGGGCGCCCGTGGGTGGAAGAGGCCCCGGCAGCGTCGGATGCAACGCAGGAGCCGGTCGATTATTTCTTTGATTACCTAGCGGACCAGTTGGCGTTCCTGGGACAGGTGGCGTTGACCCGCCCGCCGACGGTGCCGGTTCAGGTGATGATCGTGGGGCCGCAGGCGCCGCAGCGCGGGCCCGCCGGGGCGCCCGCGGTGGAAGCACTTGGCGCGACGTCTCGGCCGGCGGAAACGCCCGAGGAACCCGGTTCTGCTGAGAACATCGACCCGGAAGTCGACAGCCCCCCGGCCCGGACGGACGAGTAGCGGGCTTCGTCGCCGGGGCATCGACCCTTCACCGCTTTCAACTCGGTCAGGCCCTGGACAGCGGGCTGTTGCGCTGAGCGCCGGCGGGGCGGCGCTTCGCAAAGCGTCTCGGCGGCGCTACCATGCGTGCAGGGGATGGACGCGATCCCGATTTTGTGACGAAGGAGACCGGCGCATGACCGTGACACTGGAGAAGACGCTGGCGGCTGACCTCGCCCAGCTCAAGGAAACCGGGCAGTACAAGCAGGCCAACGAGCTCCAGAAGCCGCAGGCCCCGCGGACGCGGATGGATGGCCGCGACATCGTGATGCTCTCGTCCAACAATTACCTCGGGATCGCGGACCACCCGGAGGTTCTGGCGGCGGCCAAGCGGGCGGTCGACGAATACGGCATGGGGACGGCGTCGGTGCGGTTCATCTGCGGGACGATGACCTGCCACCTGGAGCTCGAGAAGAAGATTGCGGAGTTCATCGGCTGCGAGGCGGCGACGACGTTCATCAGCTGCTGGGATGCGAACGTCGGGCTGATCCCGACGCTGGCGCCGACACCGGAGGACGCGATCTTCTCTGATGCGCTGAACCACGCGTCGATCATTGACGCGATCCGGCTGAGCAAGGCGCAGCGGCTGATCTATCCGCACGGCGACCTGGCGGACCTGGAGGAGAAGCTGAAGGCGACGACGGCGCGGAACAAGGTCATCGTCACCGACGGCGTGTTCAGCATGGAAGGCGACGTGGCCGAGTTGCCGAAGCTGAAGGAGCTGGCCGACCAGTATGACGCCGTGCTGATCGTGGACGAATCGCACGCGACCGGGGTGCTGGGCAAGACCGGGCGCGGGACGGCCGAGC
>CAZCKC010000119.1:0-11115 GCA_964499235.1 uncultured Planctomycetales bacterium
CAGGACGTCGTCGTAGATCTCGAGCTGGATCTCGGGCGGGGTGCTGGACCAGACGCGGACCTTGTGGACGGTCTGCATGGGCGAGACGCTCGGCAGGGTCATGTAGGCGCGGAACATGTCGGTGAAGATGGCCCGCAGGGGCGGCAGGCGGAGGCGGGTGAAGGTCTCGTTCTCGTTCTCTTCCATGTAGACGGCGTGGACGTTCTGGGCCTGCTCGATGAGGTTGGCGGACTTGGCGACGTCGCCGGCGGCGAGGGACTCGATGGCGCCGAGGGTCAGGCCGCGGATGTGGCGGACGGCCTCGCGGCGGAGGCTGACGTTCTCGAGGTAGGTGGCGCTGACGTACTCGTCGAGGGTGCGCTGGTAGCGGGCCTCGAGCTCGCCGCTGGGAAGGTAGCCGTAGGTCTCGCGGAGGTAGTCGTAGTAGGCGGCGGCTTCGTCCTGGCGGCCGGCGAAGAAGAGCGTGCGGATGCCCTCGGCGAGGAAGTTGATGTGGCCGGACTTGAAGAGCCGGCCGGCGCCGGGGCCTTGGAGGCTGCGTTCGTCGAGGCGGGCGTACTTGAGGTAGGCCTCGTTCATGGCGTCGATGAAGGACGGGTCGGGCATGAGGTTGATGTAGGAGGCGAAGGCGTCCTGGTGGTTGGGGTCGAAGAACATCTCGTTGCTGCGGCTGAGGTTCTGGAGGCTGAAGAGCATGATGCGCAGCAGGTTGGTCTTGTCGTTCTCGAAGACGTTGACGGTGCCCTCGGAGGCCTGGAGGCCGCGCTCGGCCCAGTAGATGGCCTGGGCGTCGACCATGCGCCAGTCGATGGGGCCGTACTTGCGGACGAGGTCGCGGACGAGGTCGGGGTCGTTCTTAAAGGCTTCGCGGAGGACTTTTTGCTGGAGGAAGGCGATGAGGGCGTCGGTGGTGGCGGGGTGCTCGGGGCGGTCGAGGATCGCGCGGAGGCGGAGGAGGTCTTCCTGTTCGTTGGTGGCGTCATCCGCGCGCGTGATGCGGCTCATGATCGAGGGGTCTTCGAGCTGGCGATAGCGTTGGAAGAAGGTGTTGGCGAGGCCGTTCTGGGCCATGAACTCGGCTTCGGTCAGCGGGTCGTCGGCGATGAAGATGCCGAGGGTGCGGAGCTCACGGACGAGGCGGCGGGCCTCGGGGTGGGCGTCGTAGAGCGCGGCGAGGGAGTGGGGGGCGTCGGCGATGCGTTGCCAGACGGCGACGACGGCGGCGGTTTCCTTGGCGGTCTGGGGGCTGCGTGGCAGGGGTGAGAGGCGGTCGGGGTCGGGGAGGTTGTCGGTTTCGGCGGCGTTCTCGTCCGGGCGCTCGTGGAGCTCCTGTTGGCGGCGGACGGCCTGCATGAGGCGGTCCTGGTCGGGGGCGAGCTCGAGGGCGGCGAGGAGGACGTCGGGGTCTTGCTCGTACTCGGGGGCGGGCGGCGCGCCGAGGATGAGGTGCATGCGGTAGGCCCAGGCCTTTTTGTAGGCCATGTGGTACTCGTCGGTTTCGGTGCCCATTTTGTTGAAGAAGGTCCAGGCGAGCTGCTTGTAGAGGTTGACGGCCCGCGGGTTCATGGGCAGGCCTTCGTCGCGGAGCAGGCGCACGCCGTTGTAGACCCAGTGCCAGCGCTCCTCGGGGGTGTAGGTGGTGACGGAGATGTTCCAGGACATGTTCCAGGCGTGGAACTCCCAGACGGCGGGGAAGTGGGGCTGGAGCTTGCAGATCCACTCGGCGAGCTGCATGGCGTCGTAGTAGCGGCCTTCCTGCTTGAACTGTTCGGCGCGGATGAAGGCGATATCGACGATGAGGGAGCGGAAGGCGCCGAGGGCCTGGATGGCGAAGGCGTACTCGGGAGGGGCGTTGCGGAGGTCTTCGGCGGCGCCGTAGATGTTGAGGTTGTCGCGGCTCTGGTTGATGGGCTGGACGAAGGTCGAGGCGCCGCCGATGAGGCCGGCGGTGGCGACCAGGGCGATGAGCTGGACCGCGACGGAGCGTTTCATGGGGCACCTCTCAGCAAGGCGGCGGGCGGTGGATCAGCCGGTCGAAGCGTCGGCGACCTCGCGGCGGTTGAAGACCAGCCAGCCAACGACAAACAGCAGTGTCAGGCCGAGGCCGAGCGTGTGCAGGGCGGCCTGGGTGATGAGCTCGGGCTCGATGTAGCGGCCCTCGACGAGGGAGCGGCTGCCGCCGAAGGCGACGAAATCCGGAAACAGGAAGCGGATGATTCCGGAGATGACGGGGCGGACCACTTGTCCCAGGGTTCCATACGGATCCATGTTGTTTTGGATCGCGGTATTTCCGACGCCGAGCGATTCGAGCCAGAAGGGGCGGCCGAGGGAGACCAGGTACCAGGTCAGGCCGCAGAAAACGGCGACGGGGAAGGAGACGAAGGTTCCGAAGAAGAGGGCGACGGCGGAGAGGAAGGCGAGGCGGAGGAGGGTGAGGGCGATGGCCTTGAGGTAGTTGAGCTCGAAGGAGCCGACCTTGAAGAGGATCTGGAGGGCGTCGGGCTCGGTGAAGCGGAGGCGGAGGGCGTCGTTGGCGCCGGGGCGGGTGGGGTTGATGACGCCGAGGGCGGCGCGGCCTTCTTCGGTGACGACCTCGGCGGGGATGAGGAACTGGTGCTTGGTATGGGAGAGGCCCTGGGTTTCGAGGGGGCGGTTGAGCAGGGGGGTACCGGTGTCGGGGTTGTAGAACATCCAGGCGACGGGGACCTGTTCATCGGGGGGCAGGGGGACCGGGCGGATCTGGTACTCGACCTGGACCCAGCTGCCGGCGGCCTGCGGGGGGAGGCCTTCGAAGAAGTAGAGCTTCATCTCGCCGGGGCCGACGGCGCGGTAGTCGCGGGCGTACTCGTCGACGAGGCGGGCGATCTCCTGGTCGCGTTGGGCGGGCTCGAGGGCGCCGGCGTCGATGCGTTCGGCGACGACCTGTTCGGCGCGGTTGCGGAACTGGTCGACGGGGGGCGTGGGGGTGGCGGCCTTGCGGGCGGTCCAGACGACGTTTTCGATCTCGCGTTCGTCGGGGACGTTCTCGCCGGCGGGCAGGCCCTTGATGTAGCGGGCGAAGCCGTAGATGGCGAGCGCGCAGAGGACGAGCATGAAGAGGTTGAGGAGGTTCACGCCGAGCCACTTGCCGATGAGGATCTGGAAGCGGGCGACGGGCTTGGTGACGATGAGGTGGATGGTGCGGCGCTCGAACTCCTGCGAGAGCGTGGCGGCCGCGAGCATCACGGTGGTGAGGCTGAGCAGGACGCCGACGGCGGCGAGGGAGTAGTCGAGGAAGTTCTGCAGGCGGCCGGTGAGCGTGGCGTCGCCCTCGACGGTGTAGGGCAGGCGCAGCATGAGGAAGACGAGGAGGATGAGGAAGACCACCACGATGCGCATGCGGAGGCCTTCGGCGATCGTCAGCCGTGCGATGGCCCAGATGCTCTTCATCGGCGGTTGGTGTCCTCGGGGTTGTCGCCGCGGTCCGGCGCGCCGCCGGTGAGGTCGGCGATCACGCTGTGGTCGACCGCTTCGGCGGGCGGGGTCGCGGGGGACGCTTGTTCTTCGGTTTCGTGTTCGGGCGCGGGTGGCTGGGGCTCGGTGAGCTCGCTGAGGACGCGCTGCTGGTCGGCGGCGTCGGGTGTTTCTGCCGCGAGGGTTTCGGCGGGCTCGGCTGCGGCTTCCGGGGCGACGGGCTCGACGAGGGACTGGAGGACGGAGCGGCCTTCGTCGGCGCCGAGAAAGCCGGCGATGGCGCCACTCTCGGCAGCGCCGGCGGTTTCGGTGCGTTGGGCGGCGGCCTCGCGGACGATGCGGAGGAAGAGCTCTTCGAGGCGGTCGCGCGGGGTGGTGATCTCGAGCTGCTTATGCTCGAGCTGGTCGACGAGCGCGCGGATGCGGGTGACGGTTTCGGGGCGGAGGCGCTCGGCGGTCATCTGGGTGACGTCGTTCTTGGTGAGGACGTCCTCGATGTGGCCGGCGACGCGGATGCGGCCGCCGTAGAGGATCGTGACGCGGGTGCAGACCTCCTCGACATCGGCAAGCAGGTGACTGGAGAGGAGGATGGTCTTTTTGTGGACCTTGCCGAGGCGGACGATGATGTCCTTGACGAGCTTGGCGCCGATGGGGTCGAGGCCGCTGGTGGGCTCGTCGAGGATGAGCAGGTCGGGGTCGTTGATGAGGGCTTGGGCGAGGCCGATGCGGCGGGCCATGCCCTTGGAGTACTCGCCGACGGGGCGGCGGGCGACGGACTTGAGGCCGACCATCTCGAGCAGTTCTTCGGTGCGGCGCTGGCGTTCGCGGCGGGAGAGCTGAAAGAGGGTGCCGTAGTAGTCGAGGGTCTCGCGGGCGTTAAGGAAGCGGTAGAGGTAGGACTCCTCGGGGAGGTAGCCGATCCGCCGCTTGATCGGGACGTTGTCGGGCGGCTGGCCGAAGACGGCGACGCGGCCGCGGGTGGCGTGGAGCAGGCCGAGGATCATCTTGATGGTGGTGGACTTGCCGGAGCCGTTGGGGCCGAGCAGGCCGTAGATCTCGCCGGGCGCGACCTCGAGGTCGATGTCGCGGACGGCCCAGACGCGGGTGCGGTGCCAGAAGTCGTGGAAGGTCTTGCTGAGGCTGACCGCGGAGATGACGGGTTGGCTGCTGGGCATCGGTCGGGTCGCTTATCTGTGGCGTTGTGGCGGAGGCAACGGGCTGTGGGGCGCCGGTGGTATGGGGGCGCGCTTACTGTCCCTGCATCCGTTGCCGTTCGCGTTCCAGCTGGCGTTGCTCGTCGCGCTTGACGACGATCTCGACCACCTTCTGGTCGGGGGAGACGTACAGGATCTCGTTGTCGGGGTTGGCGAGGACGGCCTCGATCACGGGCATCCAGAGGCGGAGGCCGGTGACTTGCGGGTTCTCGCGGTACTGGGCGAGCAGGTTGGTGAACTGCTCGAGCTCGCGCTTGATCTGCTCGCGGGTGGCGTTCTTGGCGGTCTGGGCGTTTTGGAGCGCGACGGCGACCTGGCCGCCGGCGGCGGTGAGGGCGACCTCGATTTCCTGCTGGATGTGGGCGATCTGCTCGTCGGCGTTTTCGAGCAGGTCCTGATCCGCGAGCTGGCGGGCGTCGCCGAACTGGTTGATGAGGTCGAGGATGCGGCGGGCCTGGGTTTCGCTGCCGGCCTGGCGGGCGAGGATCTCGTTAGCCTGGGCTTCGGCCTCGTTGATCTGAGTTTCGCGTTGTTGCTGGGCCTCGGTGACGCTGTTGAAGGCGTCGCGGACGGCGCGGGGCTCGACGATCTGGGGGGAGACCTGCTCGAGCTGGACGCCGGTCTCGAGGCGGTCGAGCTGGCGTTGGATGCGGCGCTGGATCTCGAGGGCGAGCTGGCCCTGGCCTTCGGCGAGGATGTCGTCGACGGTGCGGTCGGCGACCTCGCGCATGATGGCGTTGGCGGCGACGCGGCGGAGGACCGGGTTGAAGTCGGCCGGGGCGTCGCCGACGTTCTCGACGAAGTTGACGGCGTCGGTGATGACGTACTGGATCTCGAAGAGGCCGTGGGAGAGGCTGCGGTCGCCGGTGAGCAGGGCGCCGTCGGTGCCAGGGATCAGCGCGCCGCCCATACGGTCGACCTCGCTGAGGGGTTTGCCCTGTTCACCGGGCGGGATGGCGAAGGCGAAGGTGTCGATGACGAGCGACTTCTTGCTGCTGTCGATCTCGATCTTGCGGTCGAAGGGGCTCGGCAGGGTGAGGTAGGTGCCGGGCGGAAAGGAGCGCTCGCCGGTGTCGCTGTTGACGCGGAGCTGGCCGAAGCGGGAGATCAGGCCGGTCTTGCCCGCCTCGACGATGAAGACGCTGTTGGCGAAGTAGGCGACAACCAGGCCGATCATGACGATGCTGAGCAGGCCGAAGCCGCTGCGGATCGCGTTTTGGAGCGACTCCTGGGCGGGGTCCACGGCCGGGCGCTCGAGCGTGTGAACGGGCGGGTTGAGCTGTTCGGGGGCCTGGGGCTCTTCGGGCATCGTTATTCACCTCCCGCGGCGCGGCCGAGCTCGCCCGGCTGCGGCACGCCCTGCGGGCCGTACATGTCGTTGAGGATTTTGAACCAGGGCGACTCGCTGTCGAGGAAGATGACGGCGCGTTGCTCGAGGGCGGCCTTGGTGGCGTCGAGCCACTGGAGCCACTGGTAGAACTCGGGGTCCTGCTGCTCGATTTCGGCAAGGTAGCGGGTGGACTGCTGGAGGCCTTCGGAGCGGATCTCCTGGGCGCGGCGCTCGGCGAAGGCGCGGATCTGCTGGGCCTGGCCGTCGGCGGCGTTCTTGATGGCGGCGGCCTGGGCCTCGCCCTCGCGCTGGTAGCCGGTGGCGATGATCTCGCGTTCCTTGCGCATCTGCTCGAAGACGGTTTCGGTGGTTTCCTCGGGGAGGCTGGTACGGCGGAGCTGGAAGGCGACGAGCTCGACGCCGAAGTCTTCCTCGAGGGTGGGGGTTGCCTGGGCCATGAGGCTCTGCTCGAGCTGCTCCCAGTTCCGCTCGAGCTGCTGTTCGTCGAGGTTGACGAGGAAGGACATCTCGCGGTTGCCGATCGCGGCGGCGCTGTACTGGGTGAGCCGCGACTGGATGCGGTCGATGGCGGTGCGCTCGTTGCCGGAGCTGGCCTTGTAGAAGGTGACGGGGTCGGCGATGCGCCAGAGGGCGTAGCAGCCGACGATGACGTTCTTCTGGTCGCGGGTCTTCATCTCCTGCTCGGGGGTGTCGATCGCGCGGAGGCGGGCGTCGAAGTGCTCGACGGTCTCGATCGGCCAGAGGAGCTTGAACTTCAGGCCGGGCTCGGTGATGACGCTGCCCTCGGTGACCTGGCCGAAGCGGAGCTTGAGGGCGACCTCGCTGTAGCGCACCTCGTAGGTGAACGCCTGGGCGAGCAGGATGACGATCAGGATGGCGCCGATGATGATCGTCGGGAGCGGGATGTTCTTCATTGCTGCGTCCTCAAAAGCGGGCGGCGTGCGGCTTTTCAGCCGCGAGGGTTAACGGTTGGTCCGGCCCGGGTTGAAGGAGGGCCGCACGGTTTCTTCCGCCTGGTAGCGCACATGGATGGTGCGGCCGGACGGGTCAAAAGCCAGGAAGTATTTCAGGGCGTCCTGCATGCCCTCGGCGAGGGCACCGGCGTAGAGCCGGGTCATGTAGGCCTTGGGGGCGAGGCGGAAGGCCTCCTGTTCCGCCAGGACGCGGATCAGGTCGGCGGCGGCGGACATCTCGATCTCCCAGCGCGCGGCCTGGGCCTGCGAGAGCAGGGCGGCGGCTTCGCCGCGGAGCTCACTTTCGAGGCGGAGCAACTCGCGGTTCCAGAGGTCGCGGGCGAGCTCGGCCTGGACGAGGGCGTAGAGGGCGTCGGCAACCTCCGGGCGGAGGGCGTCGCGGGCTTCGGTGAGGACGGGCTCGACAGCCTCGCGGAGGCTTTTTTGGGCCGCGGCGGCGGCGCGTTCTTCGGTGAGGAGCTCTTCGCTGGCGGCGCGGCGGTCGGCCTCGGTGTACTGGAGACCGAGGCGGACGCCTTCCTGGACGGTCTCGGCGCGTTGGCGGGTACGGTAGGTTTCCCACTGGGCGCGTTCGAGGGCCTGGAAGAGGGGCGCGAATTCGAGGAGGCGTTCGCGGAAGCGGGCGATGGCGGCCGCCTCGGCTGCGGTTTCCTCGAGGACGCGTTGGGCGTTGTTGTAGCGGAGCTCCTGCTCGCCGGACACCTCGATGGCGTGGGCGAGGTGGAGGGCGCGGGCGCGGCCGCCGGCGACCTTGGTGAGGGTGGAGGTCTGCTCGACGCGGGCCTCGCGGATGGAGGCGATCATTTCCTGTTCGGCGTTGACGACGGCGCGGTGGGCTTCGGCGACGCTGGTTTCGGGGTGGATGTTGAGGACGCCGACGAAGCCGATGTCGAGGCCGAGCTGGAGGCGAGCGGAGGCTTCTTGGAGGTGTGCGCGGAGCTGGTCGCCGATGTCGCGCTGGCCGTCGCTGAGGAGGTACTGGAGGTCGCTGTGGCCGTTGATGCGGGTGGCCGCGTGCCAGGCGACGCGGCGGAGGACCTCGCCGGGGTCGGAAGCGGCGCGGGTGTACTCGTCGAGGCGCTGGGGATCGATGCGGTAGTGGATGAAGAAGGTGAGGCGGACGAGGTTGACGGGGACGGCGGCGGTGCCGTCGGCGAAGGTCGCGTCGAGGTAGGGCGCGAGGTCATCTTCGGAGACGACGGTGGCGGCGGCGGGGAGCAGCGCTTCCTTGGGGGTGAGCGGGATGAGGAAGTCGTGGTGCTCCATGTTGAAGTGCTTTTCCTGGGTCCAGAGGATCACCGCGTCGATTTCGCCGCCGAACTGTTCGGGGTCGGCCGCGAACTGCTCGAAGCCGATGAACATCTCGTGGACCTCGCCGGTGTTGTAGACGACGGCCTTGTCGATCGGCCAGGGGAACTTCCAGTGGAAGCCGGGGCCGTGGGGGTTGTCGGGGTTGACCTGGGCACCGAAGCGTTCGATGACGACGTGCTGGTAGGGCGCGACGATGACCATGGCGGTCATGGCCCAGAGGGTGGCGAGGCCGACGGCGACGAGCGGCAGGGCGGCCCGGGTCATGAGCTGGAAGAACCAGGTCTTGCTGACCTCGAAGCCGAACTGGTAATTGACGGCCTCGGCGATGGAGTGGGCGATACCGCCGGGCTCGGCGAAGAGGCCGAGGAGGCGGCTGTCGAAGGCAGCGCGGGGCTCGACGCCGGCGGTGCGGGGGCGGTAGAGGTCGAGGATGAAGTTGAGGAAGACCTCGGTTCCGAGGATCAGCATTGCGAAGGGGATGGCGAAGGCGAGGAGGCGGTCGACGTAGAGGTTGGCGGCGTAGAGCTTGACCCCGAGGCCGATGATGAGGATGGCGATCAGGATGGCGGTGGTGAACATGTAGGAGCCGCAGCCGCGGAGCAGCTGCCAGCCCTCGGTGCGGGCCATGCCGGAGGCGTAGCGGGAGAGCAGGAAGTTGAGGATGAGGGTGATGGCCAGCACGATCATGGCGATGGCGAGGTGCTGGTAGGCGCCCCAGGCGTCGATGGCTTCGGGGGTGGTGGTGAGGCCGAGACCGGCGTTGAAGGTCTGCCAGACGAGCCAGGCGCCGCCGCCGATGAGGGTGGCGGAGACGAGCAGGCTGAAGACGGGTATGAGGAAGCGTTGCATCCAGACGAGGCGGTTGTGGGCGACGCGGAAGCCGCCGGCCTCGTCTTCGAAGATGGCCTCGCTGCCGCCGCCGGCGGCGCGTTCGCGTTTGAGCTGTTCGAGCTCGAGGTGCTCGACCTCTTCGAGCTCGCGCTGGCGGAAGATGAGGACGGCGGTGAGCCACATGGGGACGCCGGCGAGGGCGAACCAGGCGAGGTGGAAGAGCGAGGGGATGTGGTTGAAGGGGTTGGTGACGTTGGGGTCGGCTGGGTTGGGATCCCGAACGGCGTAGGCGACGATGATGAGCGTCGCGAAGGTGAGGAACTGGAGTATGAGGCCCAGCAACGCGGCACGGCGGCTACGGGCGAATGAAATCTTGCTCACGAGTAACCCCTACTTCGTCACAGGCATCCGCGGACGAGGAGAACCCCGCCGGCGGGGGCAGCGTACGACCAGAGCCGGTCGGTTCCGTTGCTGCGTGCCGATAGGCGAGGCATAATAGCAAAACTCCGGGTGGCGGGGCGACCGCTGCCGGCCCTTATTTTTAGCGGCCTGGACGGGCGCGCGGACCCCCAAGGTAGAGTCGGCTTGATGCTGGATCGCTTTCTGGCCATTGCGGTCAACACGTTTCACGAGACCATCCGGCAACCCATTTTCAACATTTTGATGTGGGTCGCGATCTTCTGGGTGGCGTTTGTGAGCCCGAGCCTGGCGGCGTTCACGCTGTCGATCGGCGACGACATCAAGATCATGAAGGATGTCGGGCTGGCCACGCTTTTGCTTTACGGGCTGTTGGCGGCCGTGTTCAGTGCGAGCAGCGTGATCACGCGGGAAATCGAGTCGCAGACGGTGCTGACGGTGGTTTCGAAGCCGGTGAGCCGGCCGGTTTTCATTACGGGCAAATATGTCGGGGTTTCGCTGGCGATGCTGCTGGCATTCCTGACGGTCTCGATCGCTTTTTTCCTGGCGGTGCGGCACGGGACGATGGACACGGCGGCGGACCAGTTTGACCTGCCGGTGTGGACGTTCGGGGGTGGGGCGATCGCGATCGCCTTGGTGGTGGCGACGTTCGGGAACTACTTCTATGGCTGGAATTTTTTGTCGGCGCTTTTCTTCGGGTTGCTGATCGGGGCGGCGGTGGCGTTGGGGCTGGCGCTGTTCATTGATGAGAACTGGGCGTTCCAGGCGCCCTGGACGGATTTTGGGGATCTGCAGTTGCTGTACGCGGTGATCTTGATCTTCAGCGGGGTGCTGGTGCTGACGTCGTTTGCGATCGCGTTTTCGACGCGGTTCGGGCAGTTGGTGACGCTGCTGTTGTCGGCCGGGGTGCTGATGGTGGGGCTGCTGTCGGACTGGATGTTCGGGCAGGTCCAGGACCAGGCGCTGCTGTTCGACCTGTTGTACCGGGTGGTGCCGAACTTTCAGTTCTTCTGGGTGGGGGACCTGCTGACGCAGGAGCAGGAGATTCCGGTGACGATGGTGACGCGGGTGGTGGGGTACGCGGGGCTGTACACGCTGGGGGTGCTGGGGTTGGGGGTGGCCCTGTTCGAGACCCGCGAGGTCGGATAAAGGCGGGATCGCGCGTAAGAAGGGGAGCGCAAGAAAACGGGCGACCGGCTGGCTTGCCCGGGGGGTTCGAGGTGCGGAAGTGGCGGGAGCCACCCGCGAGCAAGAGCTATTCTTCTTCGCCGCCCTTCTTCTTGGACTTTTTGCCGGTCTTGAGCTTGCGGTTGCCGACCTTGGGGAGGTGGATAACGCCCATCTCCTCGGACCAGCGTTCCTGCTGTTTGAGGCGCGTGACGCGTTCGGCGCGGCTCAGGACATTGCGGTGCCGCGCGAGGGAGCTTTGCACCTTTAGCGAACGATCGATCGACATGCCGTGACCTCAGTGGCCGGGTTGGCGTCTTAAGTTACCGAGCCGTGTAAGGTAGCTCCGATCGCGGGTGGATGCAAGTCTGGGGTGGTCGCGGATGGGGGCGCGGGC
>CAZCKC010000120.1:0-10902 GCA_964499235.1 uncultured Planctomycetales bacterium
GGGTCATCGGTCATGGGTTTCGCTCCTCGGCGGCGGTTGGCGACGGGGTAGAATGGCTGAAATAAAAAAATCCCGGCCGCGGTGGCGATGGAATTTATCGACCCCGGCTGGAAGTTATACTGAATATCCCCTAGTTGCGTCACGGCACGGCGGGAAAGGCCGGATGGCCGGCGTTGGCTGAGCGGCGAAGAGACCGACGTGGCGGCGTCGCGGGCGCGGATGTTTTGGAACGCGGTGTTGTGGTGGGGGTCCTGGGGGCGTGTCGTTTGGTCCGGGTTGGCCGGACCGGCTTCTGCAGTGCGTGCGACCACGATGCCCGTGGTCGGAATTTTTCGATCACGGAGGTAGACAACATGCCGACGTTCGGGCGTCGTTTCTCGTGGGTCCTGCTGAGTGCGGTGGTGCTGGGCGCGCCCGTGCTGGGGCAAGACAACGTTGCCAAGGTGATCCCGCCGGACCTGACGTTTGACGATTGGCCGATGGTGGTGAGCTATGCCGACGCGCGGGGATTGCCGATCAACGGTTTCACGCCGGCGGGCAACTATTACGAGTTAGCGCGGATTGAGTACGGGCAGCCGATCTACCGGATCCAGACGAACGTCGGATCGGCGGCGACGATCAGCAGCGACGACGTGTGGTCGGCGCCGTACAACCTCAGCGGCACCGGGGTGACGCTGGGGATCTGGGATGGCGGGCCGGTGCGCAACACCCACCAGGAGTTCACGGGCCGGATCACGTTGAAGGACGGTTCGTCGTTTTTTGATGATCACGCGACGCACGTGGCGGGGACGATGATCGCGGTGGGGGTCGACGCGTCCGCTCGCGGGATGGCGTCGGCGGCCCGGCTGCACTCGTACGACTGGAACAGCGACACCACGGAAATGCGGAGTGCGCACGCCGAGGGCGTGGCGGCGTCGAATCACTCGTACGGGATCATCGCGGGCTGGACGCGGGATTTCTTCGGCGAATGGTATTGGTTTGGGGACACGACGGTCAGCACGGTCGAGGATTACCGGTTCGGCTTCTACAGCGCGACGGCGGCGGCGTGGGACGACGTCGTCTTTGACAACCCGCGTTACACGGTGGTCCGCGCGGCGGGCAACGACCGCGGGGAGGGCCCGGCACCGGGGACGCCGCACTGGGTCATTGATCCCGCGACGGGAACGTTTGTGCAGAGCACGGCGACCCGTGACAAGGATGGGGGGGCGCAAGGCTACGACTCGATCCCCGGGTCGAGCAACGCCAAAAACGTGATTGTCGTGGCGGCAGTGGAAGAGTTGGCCGGCGGGTACACGGGCGTTCCGACGGACGTGGTGATGTCGAGCTTTTCGGGTTGGGGCCCGACGGATGACGGGCGGATCAAGCCTGATCTTGCGGCGAAGGGCGTCGCGACCTACTCCTCGATCGGGACGGGCGACGCGGCGTACGCCACGTTCAGCGGCACGTCGATGGCGTCGCCGGCGGTGGCGGGCTCGGTCGGCCTGCTGCTCGAGCAGTATCGGGAGGTGAATCCGGGGCTCGGCGACCCGCTGGCGTCGACGATACGAGCGCTGCTGATTCACACCGCGGACGAAGCGGGCAGCACGTCGGGGCCGGACTACGCGTTCGGGTGGGGGTTGATGAACACGGAGGCGGCGGCGGATCTGATCGACCGCGACGGAGATCTGCCGCTGACGATCAGCGAGCAGGCGCTGACCACCGCGGAGTCGGTGAAGACGTTTTACGTGGCCGCCGCAGCCGGCGGGACGCCGCTGAAGGCGACGATCGCGTGGACGGATCCGCCGGGCTCGGTCAGCGGGCCGGCGCACGACCAGCCGACCAGCAAGCTGGTGAACGATCTCGACCTGCGGCTGTGGAACGGCTCCACCGAGCACCAGCCCTGGGTGCTGGATTTGTTGAACCCGAGCAATGGTGCGACGAAGGGCAATAACACCCGGGATAACGTCGAGCAGGTGGTGGTCAGCTCGCCGGCGCTGACGGTTTACCGGCTGGAGGTGCGGGCGAACGGATCCCTGGCCGGCGGACACCAGGCGTTTTCGCTGTGCATTTCGGGGGCGAACGCGATCACCGAGTCCACGGCGCCGCTGGTGACACCGGCGTCGCTCAATGTTCCGGAAGGCGGGTCGGACGACATCGCGGTGCGGCTGGCGCAGGATCCCGGCGCTGCGGTCGAGGTGGCGCTCACGCAGCTTTCGGGCAGCACGACGATCACGCCGGACGTGACGACGCTGAATTTCGACAGTTCCAATTGGGCAGACGAGCAGACCGTGACCTTCACGGCGCCGACCGATGACGACAACGCCTGCGACGAGCGGGCCCGGTTCGCGGTGGGGCTGACGAGCGATCCCGACGCGCCGGTCACGGTCGTCGAGGTGACGGCGGCTGACGACGACTACGGCCTGTCGACGACGTGGCCGGGGGCCCCGGGCGCGCTGGTGATCAACGAGGGCGGCGCCGGGCAATCGGCGAGCGTGGTGCTGACCGAGCAGCCCTGCGATACGGTGGCCGTCAACGTGATCAAGACGGGTGGCAACGACAACATCAACGTCTTCGGCAACACGACGCTGATCTTCGACAGCAACAACTGGAACGTGCCGCAAGCCGTGACGTTCCGCTCGACCGAGGACAACAACGACCTGCAGGACGGGTCGGCGACGTTCGAGTTCCAGTTGGCGACGGCGGCGCCGGTTATCCAGAGCATCACCGTCAATGACATCGACAACGACACGCTGGAGCTGATGACGGTGCCGGGTCCGATCCAGGTGCCGGAGGGCGCGACGAACTTCGTGGTCAACGTGATGCTGAACGCCTACCCACAGGCGGAGTCGTCGATCGACCTCGAGATCGCGCGCATCGCGGGGACGGCGGTCGACACGGTGCCGGGCACGCCGACGACGCTGACGTTCGACGCCACCAACTGGGCGTTCGGCCAGACGCTGACGTTCAGCGCGGTCGAGGATCCGGGCGAGAGCGTCGACAACGTCGTGACGTTCCAGGTCGACATCACGTTCACGGGCTACAGTGACAGCTTCACGTTTGACGTCAAGCAGATCGACAACGACCCGATCCTGATCGACGTGCTCGAGGGCACGACGCTCGACATCGACGAGGGCGGCACGCGGACGTTCGGCGTGCGGCTGACGAACGAGCCGCTCAGTCCGGTCGAGGTCGACGTGCTGCAGCTCAACGGCATGCCGCGGATCACGCTGGTGGGCGGCGCCCAAACGCTGACGTTCACGCCGGGCAACTACGACACGCCGCAGATGCTGACGGTGTCGGCCGAGAACGATTTCAACAACCGGCCCGACCTGGCGCAGATCGTGCTCTCGTCCGACCTGCTGCCGTCGGTCGTCGTGACGCTCAGCCAGAAGGAGCGGGTGTCGTTCGCCCGGCCGTCGCAGCCGCTGGCGATCACGCCGGCCGCCCGGGCGACCGGTATCCCGGTCGACGTGACGATCGACTGGTCGGCTTCGCTGCTGGCGGATTCGTACGAGCTGTATGTCGGGACCGAGCTCGTTCCGTCCGCCGAGGACCTGGTGGGCTCGACGACCGCTACGCAGATGATGGTCACCGGGCTGCAGCCGAACACCACTTACCGGTGGCGCGTGCTGGCGTTCAACTCGCTGGGCGTGACGCCGAGCCAGACGTTCGAGTTCACGACGACCGCCCAAACCACGGACGGCGGTGACGACGACGGCGATGGTGATGGTGATGGTGATGGCGGCGATGGTGGTGACGGCGATGGTGACGGTGACGACGGCGGACCGCCGCCGACCGTGCCGCCGGTGCCCTGCGGGCTCGGGCTGCTGCTCACGCTGTCGCTCGGGTTTGCGGCCGCTTACCGGCGCCGGCCGCGGATCTAGCCGCCCCGCGAGAAGGTTCAGAGGTCTCGACTCCGGCCGGGCGCGCTCAGGTGGCGCGTCCGGCCGGCTTGTTTTTCCAGCAGAGCGTGCGGTTATTTGGGTTTGTCGGGTGAGCCACGTGACGGGCGCGGGTCAGTTTTTCTTGAGTGCCTTGAAGACCTCGAGGGCGTGGGCGCGGGCCTGCTTGTGGTCGACGGCGGGGCGGGGGTAATCCGGCGTGGCGTCGAACTTGTGGGCGTGCTCGTGGGGCGCGTGCAGGTACCTGGTCGGAACGTCCGCGAGCTCGGGGACGAACTTGCGGACGAACGTGCCTTCCGGGTCGAAGCGCTCGCCCTGGGTGTAGGGATTGAAGATGCGGAAGTAGGGCTGGGCGTCCGTGCCGGTGGAGGCCGACCACTGCCAGCCGCCGTTGTTGCTGGCGAGGTCGCCGTCGACGAGCTGTTGCATGAAGTAGCGCTCGCCCCAGCGCCAGTCGATGAACAGGTCCTTGGTCAGGTACATCGCGACGATCATGCGCAGCCGGTTGTGCATCCAGCCGGTCTGGTTGAGTTGCCGCATGGCCGCGTCGACGATCGGCACCCCGGTTTGGCCGTCGCACCAGCGCTCGAACAACTCCTGGTTGTCGTTCCAGGTGATCTCGTCGGTCTGCTCCTGGAAGGGACGGTGCATCGAGACGCGCGGCCAGCCGACGAGCACGGCCTTGTAGAACTCGCGCCAGATGAGCTCGCTGATCCAGGCGACGACGCCGCGCTGGCCGGAGTCGACGCGGTTCTGGTTGGCGTCGAGGGCGGCCTGGAGGCACTGGCCGGCGGAGATCACGCCGCTGGCGAGGTAAGGCGAGAGCGTGCTGGTGCCATTGACGGCGGGGAAGTCGCGCTTCTGCTTGTAGTCGGCGATGCGGCCGTCGATGAAGGCGGCGAGGCGGTTTTGGGCGTGGTCCTCGCCGGCGGTCCAGAGATCGGGCCGCGTGCGGCCGTCGAATTCATCGAGTGCTTCCGGCACCGGCGACGGCTCCAGCCAGCGCTCGGGTTGTTTCTTCGGGCGGCCGAGGACCTTGAAGGCGTCGGTTTCCTTGAAGAGCTCGATCCAGCGGCGCTTGTAGGGCGAGTAGACGGAATAGAAGCCGCCGTCGTTCTTGCGGACGGTCTCGGGCGAGAAGATGAGCTGGCCGTTGAAGGTGTGGACCTGGCGGCCGGATTCGAGGAAGCGGGCGGCGACGGCCTGGTCGCGGCGCTTCTCGTTGACCTCGTACTCGCGGTTGAAGTAGAGGCTGGTGCAGGCGTGCGCGGCGGCGAGCGCGTCGAGGCGTTCGGGCACGTCGTCGAAGCGCGGCACGGTTTCGACGCGCAGCGGGATATTGAGGCCGGCGAGCTGCTGGGAGAGCGCGGCCAGGTTGCGGAGGACGAAGTCGACGCGCAGCGAGCCCCAGTCGTGCTCGGCCCACTGGTCGGGGCAGACGAAGAAGACGGCGAGCACACCCCGCTCGGCCTGTATGGCGGCGGCGTGGAGGGCGGGGTTGTCGCGGACACGCAGGTCGGAACGGAACCAGACGAGCGGGCGCATGCGGGCTCCTGTCGAGGGGTCAGGCGGATTTCGCGCGGGGCGGCGGCTGTTCGGCGCCGTCGCCATCGGCGTGGGGTGGGAAGAGCTCGGCGATGACCTGCTGGCGGTAGTCGAAGATCGCGTTGACGTCGCGGTGGACCATGATGGCGTGGGCGAGCTGGCCGAAGGGGCCGAAGGGCAGCGCGTACTCGACGTGGTCGCTGATGAGGGTGCCGCGCGGCGTTTCCGCGAAGGTGTGGGTGTGGCGCCAGAGGGCGTAGGGGCTCTTGAGCGCGCGGTCGACGAACTGCGCGCCCGGCGCCCAGACCTCGATCAGCGTCTGCCAGCGGACGGGCAGGCCGCGATAGCGGAGGTGGTAGTCAATGACCGTGCCTTCCTGGACGGTGATGGGCGTCTGCGTGACGATCTGGAAGCGCAGCCAGGGGGGCGTGAGCTGGTCGAGGTTCTCAGCCTTGGAGAAGAAGTCGAAGACCTCCGGCAGCGGGCGTGGAACGCGCTGCTCGCGGTCGAGGTGGTAGGTTTTCACCGCCGGATCCCGTTCGAGACGCCCATCGCCTAATGCTATGCGCTGGCGGGCGGTCGGGCCGGGAATTCTGCCCGCCGCCGACCGGGTCGGGTCGGCGGCGGGCCGATTCACAGGGCTCCGGGGGCGGGCTACTCGACGGTGATCGAGTAGATCACGCGGAGCTTGCAGTCGTCGCCGCCGCCCGCCGGCTCGAAGGTCCGCGTCTCGGTCTGCGCGGCCGCGAAGTTGATCGAGGTCGGCGGGATCGAGCTGAGCACCTCGTCGGCGCTGGCGCCGTCGCTCTCCTGGATGCCGGTCGACTGGAGCGTGAACGACTGCGTTTCGAACAGGACGAACGTCGCGACGGTCGGGTTGCTGTTGTTGCATTGGTTTCCTTCGGCCGTGCCGTCGCAGCGGTTGAGGTTGTAGAGGCCGGAAACCGTGCCGTTCGGCCACTGGACCTGGAGCGTGCCGTCGAAGTCGCCGCCGTCGTCGCCGGGGTCGCAGTCGCCGATGACCTGGCCGCTGGAGACGAAGACGGAGATGCGCTTGTCCTTGCGGAGCGGGTTGGTGTTGCGGGCGCCGCGCTCGAAGCCGTCCTGGGCGCCGTCGCCGTCGGTATCGGCGTTGTTCGGGTCGGTCCCGGCGTCGAACTCCTCGCGGTCGGCGAGGCCGTCGTTGTCAGCGTCGGCCTCGAACGGGTCGGACTTGACGGTCGGGTTCTCCGCGGCGCCGAAGACAGCCACGACCCAGGTGACGTTCTCCTCTTCCCAATCGGAGCGGCCGTCGTCGTCGAGGTCGGCGTCGAGCGGGTCGTAGACGAGGGTGAGCTGCTCTTCGTTGTTGACGAATTCGACGAGGATCTCCTCGCCGTCGGTAAAGCCGTCCCCGTCGGTGTCGGCGAGGCGCGGGTGGGTACCGAGGTCGCGTTCCTGGCGGTCGGTGAGGCCGTCGCCGTCGGTATCGACGATGGTCTCGTCGGAGGTGACCGGCGGCGTCGACGTGTTGTCGTAGGTGATGGTGGTCTGAGTGCCGTCGGGGTTGAGGATCGCGGCGGTGACGGTCCAGCCCTGCTGTTCCTCGAGGTTGACGAGGCCGTCGCCGTCGTCGTCGAAGACGGAGTCGGTGTCGCTGAGGTTGGGGTTGGCGCCGAGGCGGGCCTCGCCGCCGTCGTCGAGGCTGTCGCCGTCGGTATCGGGCGAGAGCGGGTTGGTGGCGTAGAAGGCGTCGTGCTCGACGTAGCCGGGCGGGGCCTGGCCGGGGCCGTAGGGCGTGACCTCCAGCGTGCCGCCGAGGAAGAGGTCGATGGTGTAGCCGTTGAGCTCGTCGAAGTCGCTGATCGAGTCGCCGTCGGTGTCGGGCAGGGTGGGGTCGGTGCCGAAGACCTGCTCGTCGGCGTCGGGGATGCCGTCGCGGTCGGTGTCGGGGCGGGCGGGGTGCGGGTAGGCGCGGTAAGGGTTCTTGCCGGCGACGCGGATGATCCAGCCGGTCTTGACCTCGTCGAAGTCGGGGAGGGTGTCCGCGTCGGTGTCGGTGCTGAAGTCGGAGCTGCCCCACATGAACTCTTCGCGGGCGGAGAGGACGTCGCCGTCGCGGTCCTGGACGTAGGCGAGCGCGACGGACTCACCGGCCTTGAGGACGATGGTGTCGAAGTCCTTGTTGTTGTCGATGCCGGTTTCTTCGACGACGAGCCAGAGGCGGTCTTCGTCGGTGTCGTTCTCGAGGTCGGCGACGCGGAAGAGGCGGTTGGTGCCGTCGGCGTCGGGGGCGAGGGTGAAGTCGATGCCGAGGATGCGGTCGAGGGCCTCGGTCAGGGCGATGCCGGTCTGGACGCCGTTGGCGTAAGGTGAGTGGACGGCGACGCGGTACTGCTCGACGCGGCCGTCGCCGAAGTCGATCGTGACGCCGGCGGTGCGGTCGTTGATGTCCTGCTCGGTGAAGGCGAGGTTGCGGTTGAACTCGTCGACGATGTTGAAGTTCGCGACGCGGAAGATGACGCCGCGGGGGTTGCGCATGAGCTCTTCGACAAGCGAGGGGAACGCGTCGTCGACGAAGCGGAACGGGCCGCGGATGCGAGCGATCGGGCCGAGGTTGTAGCCGTCGGCGGGCTCGTCGGGGCTGAAGAGGGTGGCGACGGCGGTGAAGCGGCTGCGGTCGCGGGGGTCCTGTTGGAGGACGGTGATCTCGAGGTCCTGGAGGGTGAAGGCGATGTCGCCGGCGTTCTCGACGAAGACGGTGGCGGCGATCTCGGCGCCGAAGACCTCACGGGTGAGGGTTTCGCGCGCGTCGACGGTTTCGGCGGTGGTGAGGGACGCTTCCCAGCTCTCCTGGGTTTCGCGGGCGGTCTCCTCGGTGAACTGCGAGGTGTTGGACTGGCTGTAGCCACCCTCGACGGTGGCCTGGACGGAGACGCTGACGCCGGGAGAGGTGAGCTTGCCGCTGGCCTCGACGCCGACGGTGGTCGAGGCGTTGACGAAGGCCTCGGTGGTGCGGCTGTCGGAGGCGGTGAAGGTGCGGGCCTCCGACTGGGCGAGGGTGGCGGTGTTGGATTCCTCGACAGAGCGCTGCTGGCCTTGCTCGTTGGTGATGGTGAAGCGGGTGTCGAGGCGGAGGTCCATGTCGTCGACGGAGATCTTGGGGCGCGGCAGGTCGGCGATCAGCGGGCTGCGGATCTGGGTGAGCGTCTCGCTGAGGTCGTCGAAGCCGTCGCCGTCAGTGTCGGCCAGGATCGGGGAGGTGCGCCAGAAGGCGACCTCGGGCTCGTCCTGGAGGCCGTCGGCGTCGGAGTCCTGGCGCAGGGGGCTGGAGCGCCAGGTGGCCAGCTCGACGTGGTCGCTTAGGAGGTCGCCGTCCGTGTCAGCCTGACGCGGGTTGCTGCCGACGCGGGCCTCGTCGAGGTCACTGAGACCGTCGCCGTCGGTATCGGCCAGCGTGGGATCGCTGGTAACCTGGCGCTCGATGATGTTGCCGTCGGCGAGGGTGATGAAGATGACGTAGCCGCCCTGCTCGACGTTGTCGGCCAGGCCGTCCTCGTCGGTGTCGATGCCGCCGGCGGTCGGCGGGGTGCCGGCAAAGGAGGCGACGGCGGGGTTGACGCCGCGTTCGGGCGCTGCGAGGGCGTTGCCGAATTCATCGAAAATATCGGTGGCGGTGACGGTGTAGGTCACCTCGTTCTGCGAGAGCGTGGTGAGCAGGACGCTGCTGGCGTCGGCCGCGAGCTCCGCGGTCAGCACGACGAGAGCGCCGGCTTCCGGGTTCACGTTCGCCTGCACGATCGAATACTTGGACGGGTCGGCGGCGCCGGCGGCGAGGGGTTCGCTGAAGAAGACCTTGACGCTGGTGTTGCCCTGCGAGACGGCGCTGACGACGCGCGGCCCGCCGGGGACAGGGTCGACCGGTTCCGGCTCGGGGGCGGCCAGATACTCGAAGGCGCCGGCGAGGACGACCTCGGCGCCGTCCTCGGCCTGCAGGCGGATGTCGGTCAGGCCAGCCACACCGGGGGGGACCACCACGCCGAGCGTGTTCGCGTTGATGTACGCGACCTCGGTCGCGCGGTTCTCGCCAAAGAGCACGACGAGGCCCGCGGGGAAGTTGGCGCCGAAGATCGTGAGGTTGGTGCCGCCGGCCGCGGGGCCACGGGCGGGGCTGACGCTACTGGCGGTCATGGGCTCAACGCGCGGCGCGGGTGGGGCGAGGTACTCGAACGCGTTCGGGAGACGAATCGACTGCCCGCTCGTGAGGACGAGCGTCACGTCGACGACCCCGGCCTCGTGGGCGGGCGTGGTGACCTCGGCGACCTGGCTGTTGACCAGGTCGATCGTGCTCGCGGCTTGGTCGCCGAAGAGCACGCTCATGGTCTGTTGAAAGGGCAGATCGCCGGCCTGGAGCGTCACGCGGGTACCGCCCTCGGTCGGGCCGGAGCTTGGCGACAATGTCGGCAGTGTGACGGAGATCCCAGGGCAACCGCCCGTAATCAGCGCGACGGCACCAACGAGGACCAAGCAGGGAATCGAGATTTGCATCGAGTCAAATTGACGCTTCATGCTAGGCCCTCCTGAAGGCGCGTAAAACATGGCAGACAACGTGGGGCCGTCACCGGGGATGCTTCAAATCAACACGACCGTACCAACGCCGGGAACGCAGCCGGGAGCCAGACGAGACTTGGGACCGTACCACAGCACGGGGCTGTCTTTCCACGACCAGCGTTGCGCCTACGTGCAAGTGCTTAGGGGAAGGCATGCACGGCGGGACGGCGAATCGGGGCTCCGACTGACAGGCGCGGGGTGCACCGGTAAGATCCATCGAGATAACAGACTACGGAAACCACTTTGGCCCCGTGGCCCTGACGTCAGGAGCGTGAAACCCGATGCCCGCCCCCCAAGATCCTTTCGGCGCGTTGACGACGATCGAAACCCAGGCCGGCCCGATCGGCATTTTCCGGCTGGAAACGCTGGAAGAGGCGGGGCTGGGGACGATGAGCCGGCTCCCCTACTCGATCCGGGTCCTCCTCGAGGCGGTGCTGCGGAACGTCGACGGCTTCACCGTGACCGCGGACCACGTGAAGGCGCTGGCGGGCTGGAACGCCAAGGACGTCGCGGTCCAGGAGATCCCCTTCAAGCCCGCCCGGGTCGTGTTGCAGGACTTCACCGGCGTGCCGGCGCTGGTCGACCTGGCCGCGATGCGCTCGGCCATGCAGCGGCTCGACGGCGATCCGAAGCAGATCAACCCGCAGATCCCGGCCGACTTGGTCATCGACCACTCGGTGCAGGTGGACCACTTCGGCTCGGCCGACGCGCTCGGCCTGAACGCGAAGATCGAGTTCAGCCGCAACAAGGAACGCTACGAGTTCCTGAAATGGGGCCGGTCGGCGTTCGAGAACTTCCGCGTCGTGCCGCCGGCCACGGGGATCGTCCACCAGGTCAACCTGGAGTACCTCGCCAAGGTCGTCTTTCGCCGCGAGGTCGACGGCCA
>CAZCKC010000121.1:0-10774 GCA_964499235.1 uncultured Planctomycetales bacterium
CGCGGCCGTGGCTCCACGCGCTGTGCCAGCGGCAGCCTGCACCAAGGGACCCCTCGCGCCATGGCCAATCTTTCGCGACATTCAAGACCACAAAAATTCAATTCGGGCCGACGGCGTCAGTTCACAGGGTGCTCGTACAGACTTTTGAGAAAAACGGGGAAAATTCCCGGAATTCTTTCACGCGCACGGCGCCGCTGTGGCATAGTGATGAATAGGGAGACATTTCATGGGGAAAGTGTCCCACGCTGCTGCATAACCTAGCACGCCAGTTTGGGTGCCCACATGTTCGGAGGTGAGGTCATGTGCGCCCCGCACGCTCACGCCGCCCGTTTGCCTGCCTTTCTTTCGCCCGTCGCCTTCTTGCTCATCGTCATGGTCCTGGGACCGCCGGCCCGTGCGAACGGCATTCCGTTCGACTATGACGGCAACGCGACCGTCGACGCCGCCGACTTCGCGGTGCTCGAACTGTGCCTGCAAGGACCCGACCAGGGTGGACCACCCGATTGCGCGCCGGGAGACGCCGACGGCGATCAGGACACCGATCTGGTCGATTTCGCCCGGTTCCAGGAATTCTTCCTGCCGCTGCCGCGCGGAGCGTGTTGCTTCGAGAACGACTGCGTGCTGCTGCCCCGGCAGGCGTGCGTGGATAACGGTGGGGTCTACCTTGGCGAGGGTGTCAGCTGCGACGGAAACCCGTGTGACCAGCCGACCGTGTTCCCGGCCGTTCCGACCGAGTGTCCGGTCGCGCTGACCGACTGCCCGTGTGACCCCACCCGCTGTCCCGCCGTGCCGACCGAGTGCCCGGCCGATGCGACCAACTGCCCGGCGGCACCGACACTCTGCGCTTTTACCGCGTGCCCCCAAGTCGTGACGACCTGCCCCGTCGAGTTCACGCGTTGCCCGACGCAGCCGACGCTCTGCCCCGCCGCGGACCCGACCCAGTGCGAGTTCACGAGCTGTCCGACCGAGCCGACGCGCTGCCCGCTCGAGCCGACGATCTGCGAGCCGACCGCGTGCCCGGCCTTCCCGACGCTGTGCGAGCCGACCGTCTGTCCGCCGGAGCCGACGGCCTGTCCGGATGACTTCACGAAGTGCCCCGACCAGCCGACGACGTGCCCGGCGCAGCTGACGGCGTGTCCGGACTTCGTGACGACGTGTCCGCTGCAGCCGACGACCTGCCAGTTCACGCTCTGTCCACCACTGGCGACCTTCTGTCCGGCCAACGGGGATGACTGCCCGCCGGACCCGGAGCCGACGGTGCTGCCGATCGCGCCGACCGAGTGTCCGGTCGTACCGACGGAGTGTCCGGAAGAGGGACCGACGATTTGCGAGTTCACGATCTGTCCGGAGGTCTTCACGCAGTGCCCGGTCGAACCGACGTTCTGTCCGCGTGAGCTGACCGCGTGCCCGCGCGATCCGACGCGCTGTCCGGCGGCGCTGACGAACTGTCCGCAGCGGCCGACGCTCTGCGAGACGCCGGGTGGCCCGGTGGACTGCATCTTCACGATGCTGCCGGAGCGGTTCACCGCGTGTCCGTCGGCCCTGACGACTTGTCCGCAGGCGCCGACGGTGTGCACGGCCGTGCTGCCGACGACCTGCGCCGACGTGCCGACGGTGTGTCCGAGCCTCCCGACGCAGTGCTCGATCGAGCTGACGGTCTGCGCCGGCGCGGCGACGGTCTGTCCGGTGTCCGATACGGTCTGCCCCGAGCTGCCGACGTCGTGTCCGCTGCAAGTGACCGTCTGTCCGCCGCAGCCGACGCGGTGCGCCGTGGTCACGACGCGGTGCCCCGATTTCCCGACGCTGTGCGATCTGCCCGGGCCCACCCTGTGCGAGTTCACGACGTGCCCGGCGCGGCCGACGATCTGTCCGTTCGACGCTCAGGTCCGGTGCCCGGACCCGACGGTGTTTCCGCTGGCGCCGACCATCTGTTCCACGGACGTGACGACGTGTCCACAGGTCGTCACGCGGTGCCCGGACTTCCCGACGAACTGTCCGATCCAGTTCACCGAGTGCCCGCAGCGCCCGACGGTCTGTGCGTTCGAACCGACGGAATGCCCGCAGGCGCCGACGGCGTGTCCGCAGGCGCCGACGTTGTGCGAGTACACGCGGTGCCCCAGTGAGCCGACGATCTGCGAGTTCACGGTCTGTCCGCCGGAGCCGACGGTCTGTCCGTTCGAGCCGACGCTCTGCGACACGACGGGCGCGACCTTCTGCTCGGCCCAGGTGACCTACTGTGCGCCGGTTCCGACGGTCTGTGCGAGCATCGACACGACGTGTCCGCTGCAGCTCACGAACTGCCCGGATGCGCCGACAACCTGTCCGGTCGGTTTGACGGCCTGTCCCGACTATCCCACGCGGTGTCCATTCGACCTGACGCGGTGTGAGTTCACGTTGTGCCAGACACGCGCGACGCTCTGCCCGACGCGGCCGACCGAGTGCCCGCGGATCCCGGATTTCTGCGAGCCGAGTGATCCGACGGTCTTCCCGGCCATCCCCACCGAGTGCCCGGTCATCGTCACGCAGTGCGACAGCAGCCAGCCGACGTCGTGCTCGACCGCCTCGCCAACACAGTGCGCCGACATCTGGACCGTCTGCCCGACGCGGCCGACGCAGTGCCCGTACCAGCCGACCGATTGTCCGTGCGACCCGACGACGTGTGCCGCCGTCCCGACCGAGTGTCCGCCCTCGCCGACCGAGTGTCCGGTCGAGCCGACCGCGTGCGAGTACACCTTCTGCGAGCCGCAGCCGACCCTCTGCATCGTGCAGGAGACGGAGTGCCCGGTCCTCGTCACGGCCTGCCAGACCGCGACCCCCACCCTGTGCGCCCCGATCACGCAGTGCGGTGAGGTCCCGACGATCTGCAGTCCCTCGGGCGCGACCTTGACCCAGTGCAGCACCGGACCGGTGGACTGCCTGTACACCTTCGAGCCGTACTTCGCGACCGCGTGCCCGGTCGCGTTCACCAACTGTCCGGGCACGGCCACGACGTGCCCGACGCAGGTCACGACCTGTCCGTTCGACTTCGTGACGGTCTGCCCCGGTGCGGGCTGTGACTTCACGCTCTTCCCGAGCAGCACCACGTTCTGTCCGGCCAGCCAGCCGGTCGACTGCCCGATCGCCCCGCTCGGCGCCTGCTGCTTCCCCGATGGCAGCTGCCAGCAGGTCGCGGCGGCCGAATGTCCAGCCGGCGCCCTGTTCCGCCTCGGCGTGCCGTGCGACCTCGTCCAGTGCCCGGGCGGGACGGTCTGCCGCTGCGACCCCGACGTCAACGACGACGGGGTGGTGGGCGTCGACGATCGGGACCTGATCTTCCAGCACTTCGGCTGCCCAGTCGGAGCCGGCGATCCGCTCTGCGATGCGGCCGACGTCAACTGCGACGGCAAGGTGGATCACTGTGATGTTGAGGCGTGGGAGTGCCGGTTCGCCGGCGGGTCGGCCGAGGAGTGCTGTCAGCCGACGTTCTTTGGACGCCCGCACATTCCGCTCGGCGCGGCGACGGTGGGTCCGAGTGGCGGCGGGGGCGTGCTGGTCGAGAACATCGGCCCGACGGGTGAGGACGGGGTTCTGATCCGGCTGTGCGATCTGGTCCCGTTGGACGGCGGGCGGGCGCAGCTTGGTCTCGTGCTTCCGATCGAGCCGGGCGGCTACTTCCAGGTCGACAGCTTCTTTGACGTGATGTACCGGATCGAGTCGCCCGACGGCCAGACGGAGCTCTTGATGACGGAGGCGGAGCAGACGTGTCCGCCGGGCACGGGCTTCGAGTTGCTGGCGCTGCTCGAGGGCAATGTGGTCGCGCAGGCGTTCTTGCCGGAGTTGCCGGCCCCGCTGCCGCTGGTGACGGTCAACACGGCCGGCGTCGGGCCGGCGCGCCGCGTGATCACGATCGAGGGCGGTCCGATGGCGCCGGATAGCTTCTTCGACGTGTTTTACGAGTTGCCGGTGGAGATGCAGTTACTCGACCAGCCGCCCGTTCTCGCGGACACGTATGCAGTGCGCCATGCGAGCTGCCCGCCGACGGTGGACGAAGTCATCGTTCTCACCGGCGCGAACCTGGGACCGGTGGTGATCGATCAGGAGGAGATCTTCCCGTTCGGAGGCCCGCAGTAGCAGTTTTGGGTTGAGAGGGGGCGCCCGGCAGACGCGCGACGCCAGCGCGTCTGCCGCAGTGGTGTTTTTTTAGACTGAAAGGCGTGATCGAATGTCGCGAAATCGCGAATGGCTCAAGGAGGTCGCGTCCGTTTCGCTTCCGCAAATCGCCCCCGATGCGGCGGCGGGCGCGTTAGAATGGTGGATCCTGTCGGATGTTGCCGCACGGCGTTACGACGACTGGCTTACGGTCGTGACGAAGGGAGGGCGACGTGACTGAGCGGTCGATGACTCCACCTGGAAAGCGTTTCGGGCGGCGCCTCGTCGAGGGGATCGGCGCACTGGCCTTCGCCGGTCTACTCGTGTTGTTCGCATGGTATGCCGACGGGCAGATGGTGACCGATGCCGCCTACTCGCCGCTCTACGAGTTCACGCTCCACCAGGCCTATTCGCGGTTCCGGGAAAGCGACGCCCAGGTGGCGCTGGGGCCGCGCTCCGATCCGCTCGATGAACTGCCGCACATGGCGCACCGTGACGCCGCGTCCAACAACGCTCGCCAGGGCGGTGGACGCCAGCACGCCCGGGCACAACTCCCCGGCGGGCGGGCCGCCGAGCAGCACGGACCCGCCGCCGCCGGCCGCCAGCCCAGCGCGCACTATCAGCAAGGCCAGCGGCTGCTCCAGCAACAGCAGTATCCGGCCGCCCGGTCGGCGTTCGAGCAGGCGGTCCAGGAGCGGCCGCGCGACGCGCTGGCCCTGCACGCCCTGGCCGACACGCTGCGCCTGCTGAACGAGCCCGACGCGGCGATTGCGACCTATCGGCGCGTCCTCGCGGTCAACCCGGCCTACTACTGCTGTTACGTCCACATCGGCGACATTGAAAAAGCGCGCGCGAACACCGCGGCGGCCGAGGGGGCCTACGCCGCCGCGATCGCCGGTTACGAGGGGCAGCTCGAGCAGCCCGGGGCCGGCGGCGACGTCGCGCGCTACCACTTGGCCCGACTCCTTGCCACCCAGGGCGAGGACCTGGCAAGGCCAATCGCGCTGGCAGAGGAGGCGGTTGCCCACGCCCCGGACCAGATGGCATATTCGCAGCTACTGGCCGACCTCTACAGCCAGGCGGACCGCCGGGTGGAAGCCCGTGATCTCTACCAACGCCTGGCCGAGAAACACCCGCAATACGCCGCGTACTTCGAGCAGCGGATCGCAGCGCTGACGCCCGCCGAAGGGCCGCCGATGCCGGGCGGAACAACGCGCGGGTCGGCTGAGTAACGCCCGGCGCGACACGGGCGGTGATCGCAAAGGACCGGGGCATGCACTTCTGGTCGACGGTTTGTAGCTGGCTCGCGATCGCGTTCGCGGTCGAAGCGCTCGGGCTGTTCGCCCATGAGCTCAATTTGGCGCTCGCCCTCGCACTGCTGGTGCTGGCCCTGCTGCTGCATCCGCGGAGGCCGCTTGACGACGCACAGCCATCGACACCCTGGGTGGTGGCCGGCGTCGTGATGATCCTGGTCGGCGCCGCCCTGTTGCCGGTGGCTCGCGAGCTGCGCCCGCTCGCGATGGCCCTGCTGTTCAGTGGCGTCGCCGCGCTGCTGGTCGGTACCGCGAAGGAGCCGCGCCCGGCGGCCGGTTGGGCGCTCACCGCGCTGCTGTTCGGCGTGGTCAGCTACCTGACGCATCACAGCTTGCTCTCCTGGTATGGTCTGCAGACGGCTTCCACCGAACTGTCGCGGGCGGCCGCCCCGACACCGGGGGGCGGCCTGGGCCCGAGCTTCAGCGGCCTGCCGCTGCTGATCCTGGCGTGCAGCGCGCTGCTCGCGTTCACCGCGCTCCGTCCTCGGCACGGGTTGCGCAACACCGTGTTCTTTCTGCTCATCGGCCTGCTGTACTTCGCTTATCTCGCCACCTTCGTGCCGTGGCAGCCGCCGGCGCAGGCGACGGGCGCCGCCGACGCCTGGTGGGTGTCGCTCTGGCGGTGGCTCCATCCGCTGTACTGGCCCGCCGTGCTGGGCGGATCGCTTGCGGGGCTGGTTGGCTGGGCCGCCGGCGGCAAGATCAGGACCCCGTCACCACGACACCCTGGCCTGTTGGTCGGCGGCCTGGCCGCAGTGCTGCTCGCGGCGGGCAGCCTCGCGCTCGTGCAGTGGCCCGGAACCGAGCGTCCAGGCAAGGGCCCGGCCGGCCAGGTTCGCGTGGCGCTCTACGAGCCCGGCTTTCACAATTGGCTGCGACCCACGTACGAGCGGTTCGGCGCCCGCAGCGGCGGCATGTTTGGCAACCTGCCGTTGCTGGTCGAGGCGTTAGGGTGGGACGCGGACTTCATCGATGACCTGGGCGCGGAGCGGCTGGCGGCTTTCGACCTCCTCTTCATGGCAAACCAGAAGGACCCGCTCGCAGCCGAGGCCATCGCCGCCGTCGAGCAGTTTGTGCGCACGGGCGGCAGCTTGCTCGTGCTCGGCGATCACACCTGGCGCAGTCCCGGCATCGAGCGCAACGTCCTCGACGATCCGATCCGCCCGACGCACATCCGCTACCGCTTCGACTCCGCCTACTACTTCGTCGGCGGCTGGCTGCACTCGATGAACTACTGGCCGCACGCCACAACCGCCCACCTCGGCGACGTCACGAACGAGTCCGGCTGCGTGGTCGGTGCCTCCCTCGCCGTTCAGTACCCCGCGACGCCGCTGGTTGTCGGGCGCTACGGCTATTCCGATCGCGGCCACCGCCAGCGCGATCCGCGCCGCGGCTACATGGATAACGGCCTGCCTGATCCCGGCGAGCGACTCGGCGACCTCGTCCTCGTCGCCGCTGAAAACGTCGACGCCGGACGCGTGGCCGTCGTCGGCGACACCTCCGGCTTCGTGAACAGCATCCAAACGCAAACCTGGCCGTTTACAACGCGGGTTCTCCGCTGGCTGGCGAGCGACGGGTGCGCGACAGTGCCGCCCTGGCGGGAGGGGCTCGGGGTTCTACTGATGATCGCGGGCGGCGCGGTTGTGCTCGCGTACGCCCGGCGCGGCCGCCTGGTCGTTCCGCTCGCGGCCGCCGGGCTGCTCGCCAGCGGGCTGACCCTCGACCAGCTCACTGCTCGAGCAGCGCAACCCCCACCGCTGCAAGGCAAAATCGCCTACGTCGATCTCGCCCACCTCGGCCAGCATTCGCTCGAGGCTTGGCGCGACGACGCGATCACGGGCGTCTTCCTGAACCTCATGCGGGCGGGCTATCTCGCGCTCGGCGTCAAGGATTTCGACCCGGCCCAACTCGCCGAAAGTGAGTTTTTCGTCACCGTGGCGCCAACCCGCACTTTCGCGCCCGAAGAGATCAGGGCCCTTGAGTCGTTTCTCGAACAGGGCGGCGTCGCGATCGTCGCCGCCGGCTGGGAAGACCGCGCCGGCAGCTCGGAACTGCTCGCCCACTTCGGGCTGCGCGTCGGGGAGCGGCCCCAGGGCCGCGCGGCCGCCCCGATCCCGACCGCGAACATCATGCCCAACTACTGGGAGGCCTGGCCCGTCGAGCCCCTCCCGAAAGCGGCAGCGCCCGCGACGCTCGCCGGCCTGCGCGGTGATCCAATTATCGTCCGCAAACCCGTCGGTGCCGGCCAGCTCGTCGTCGTCGGCGACAGCGGCCTGTTCCTCTGCCGCAACTTCGAGACCGAGGACCGGCCGGTGATGCCGAACATCGAGCTCTTCCGTTGGCTCGTGAATGAGCTGCGGCCGCAGGAGGTGCCCTGATGGCGTGGGCCGCGGTCACGTTCTTGTCGCTGAGCTGGCTGTTCGCGTTCGGGCACTACGTCAGCCCGCAGCCTGGCTGGCAGGGGGCGCTGCTGGGCGCGGCCGTCGTTTGTGCGGCCATCGCGTGGCGTGGCGTCGCCGTGCCGCCGGGGCGCGGGCTTTGGTGGGGCCTGGCGCTGGTGCTCGTGGTCGCGCAGCTGTTGATCGCGTTGCCGCCGTACCGCCCCGGGCTCTGGGTGCTGGCTGTCGGGCTCACGCTGGTGCTAGTCGCCCGGCGCTGGCCTTCTTCGCCGCTGTTGCGGCCACTGACGCTTGGCTTTCTCTTTGTCGGGGCGACGCTGCTGCTGCAGAGTGCAACGTTCTGGTTGGCGACGACCTGGATGGCGAAGAACCCGGAGCTGCCGCTGGTCGGCTGGGGTTTATATCATGTTTTCAGCTGGCTCGGCGCGGACGTGAGCTTCAGCGACGGGACCCTCTATTACCGAACGATGCGGCACGTGCACGCCTTCCCGCTGCTGTGGGAGCACATCGCGTTCTTCGGAGTCTGCCAGCTCTGGATCGGCGGCGCGGTGCTGCTGGCGCTTGACCCGACCCGGCGGTGGTGGCGGGCGCTACCGCGATTGACCCTGATTCTGGCGGCGTATGCCGTTGCTCGCCTGGGCGTCATGATCGCGGTGTTCATTCAGGCGATGCTCTTTGTGCCGCACGAGTCCGACGCGGTGCACGTCGAGGTATTCTGGCTGCCGACGATCACTGCCGCCTCGTTCTTGCCGCTGATCGTCGTCCTCGCGCGGTTGCTGCCGAGCCCCCACGATCTGACCGCCCCGGAGGCGGTTCACGTACGACGCCGCCGAAAGCCGGTCGTGACCGCGACGGCCTTGGGCACCATCGCCGTCGTTCTATTGACGTTCAGTTCCGCCTACTGGGATTCCGGCCAGTCGAAGCCCGGCCGCGTCCTGATCGATGAGTTCCACAGCGAGTGGGAGCGGACGGACAAGGTCTACGACACGGACTGGTACGGCCACGAATCGGGCTACAACTATTACAGCATCGCGCAATACCTCGGGAACTACTTCAATCTCGCCACCAACTTCGACCAGCCTTTGATGCCCGAGCGCTTGGCCGACGTGGACGTGCTGGTGTTGAAAACACCGACACGGGCGTACTCGGCCGACGAGCGGGCCGCGATCGTGGATTTCGTGCACGCGGGCGGCGGGCTGCTCACGATGGGTGAGCACACCAACGTCTTCGGCTCGAGCCTCTTCTTGAACGAGGTGCTGCGCGAGTTCGGCCTCGCCTACCGCTACGACTCGGTCTTCGATATCGAGCGGAAGTGGGAGCAGGTGTATTTCCCCAACGGCAGCGAGCCGGTCCTGGGCCGCCGTCAGCCGCTCGGTATCCATCCCAGCCTGCTCGACGTGCAATTCTATCGCTTCGCCGTCTCGTGCTCCGTCGCGACCGACAGCTGGCAGGCGCGGCCCGTGGTTCGCGGGCACGGCTTGTGGTCGCTGCCGATCGAGTACGCGGCCGGCAACTTCTACCCCCACGTCGCCGACGCGACCGCCGCCCCGTTCGGCACGTTCAACCAGGTCCTCTGCACGACCGCTGGCGCCGGCCGGGTCTACGCCTTCTCCGACAGCACGGTCTACTCGAACTTCCTGGCGTTTTATCCGGGGAAGCTGGAGTTGCTCGTCGGCGCTGTGGACTGGTTGAACCGGTCGAACCGCTTTGCGTGGGTGAACTGGGTGAGCTGGGTGGCCGGCGGCGGGTTGGTATTGCTGGCAGCGGGGCTTCTGGTTGCGGCGCGCCCCGGCGTCGGCCACCTCGTCGCGTTGAGCGTCATGACCAGCTTTGCCGGCTGGGCAACGTTGTTTATTTGCGGGCAAGTGACGCGCGCCGCCTACCCGTCGCCAATGCCGCACACGGATCCGCCGACGATCGTCTTCGACCTGGAGCACGGCGCGCGATCACTGCCCGTCTTCGGCTTCACGCAGGACCACGCCAACAGCTACGAGGTGTTTTACCAGTGGGTCTTGCGGCCCGGCTTTTTCCCACGCGTGACGTTCGCGCTCGAGGACGCCTGTGATCGCGACGCGCCGATCGTCATTGCGAACCCGTCGAAGCCTTTCAGCACGGCCGATGTCGCCCGGGTGCGGGCGTTCTGTCAGCGCGGCGGAATCGTGCTGCTGCTCGACGATGCGGCCAACTCGGCGTCGACCGCGAACAGTTTGCTCGGACCGTTCGGTCTATCCGTGGCGCCCACGGCCGAAACGGTCGCGATCGCGGTGGCGCCGGGCGGCCGCGAACGGTTGCTGACGATCCCTGATCCGTGCCACGTTTCGGGCGGCCAGGCGCTGCTGGGCAGTGCGGCCGGCGACACGCTGCTGGCCTGGCAGTCGGTGGGGGCCGGCGGCCTGGTCGTCGGTGGGATTGGCGGCCGCTTCACCGACGTGGCGCTGGGGATGAGCGGGCGCGGGATTCCTGATCAGACGCTGCGCCGGGTCTACGAACTCGAGTTTGCGCTCCTCCGCGGGCTGATCGCTCGGGACGTGCCTCAAGCGCTGCATACCTTCCACGCCGCCCTCGAATCTGCTGCCCAGGCCCGGCGTCTGCCCGCGGCATCACCGCGTCCCAACTGAGGCCGCCCTCCGCCGGCTCAGCGACGCTCATAGATACTGGCTCAGTTTTTGGGGGGCAGGTCGCCCTGCACCCAGATCTCGGTCAGGTTCCCGTCGGCATCGTAATCGTAGCCGACGAACAGGTCAGCGCCCGTGTCCGTCGTCCGCCGGCCCAGGTACTGGTTGAGCGCGTTCGGCGACGGCTCGGCGAAGTAGCCGGGGTCGTAATCCCAGTCCCGCACCTCCGACGACGTCACCCGGTTGCCGATCGGGTCGTAGTTGTACGCCCGGTCGTTCGCGGCCACGGGCGTGCCCGAGCCCGGCGTGCCGGTGAAGT
>CAZCKC010000122.1:0-7117 GCA_964499235.1 uncultured Planctomycetales bacterium
CCCTACCAGCACGAGCTCGCCACGGCGCTCGCCACCCAGTCCATCGCCACCGACTTCACCAACCTCCGCTGGCGGCTGCCCCTCGCCGGCCCCGACGCCCCCGAGATCCTCCACCTTCACTGGCTCCACAAGAACACCGCCACCACACCCCTCCGCTTCTGGCTCGGCTCCCGCTATTTCGAACACAACCTCCGCGGCTACCAGCGCCGCGGCGGCCGCGTCCTCTGGACCGTCCACAACCTCAAGGACCACGAAGGCCGCCACGCCGACCGCGAGCAGCAGCTCGGCCGCCGCGTCGGCCGCGTCGCCGATGCCGTCATCGTCCACTCCGAAAGCGCGCTCCCACAGGTCATCGCCAGCTTCAACCTGCCCCCCGAAAAGGTCCACCTGGTCCCCCATCCGGCCTACTCGTTCGTCGCCACCGACGTCCCCAGCCGCGCTGCGGCCCGGGAAGCCCTGCAAATCCCGTCCACGCAAATGCTCTTCGCCTTCGTCGGCGCCGTGCGCCCCTACAAGGGCGTCGAAGAGCTCATCGCCGCGTTCACGGATTTGCCCGACGCCGACGCCGACGCCCGCCTCGCCATCGCCGGCAAGGCGTTCGACCCCGAATATGCCCAGCGCATTTCCGATCTGACCGCAGGCGACGCGCGGATCGATCTCCGCCTCGGTCACTTGGCCGAGGACGAGATGGTCCGCCTCCTCGCCGCGGCCGACGCGATCGTCCTGCCCTATCGCAGCATCCTGACGTCGGGGGCACTCGTGCTCGCGATGGGCGTCGGCCGCGCCTGCGTCGCCCCCCGCTTCGGCGTCTTCGCCGAGCACCTCGAAGCGCGGGGCGGCATCCTCTACCCGCCCGACAATCCCGATGGCCTCCGCGCCGCGCTCACCGAAGCCACCCGCCGCCGAGGCGAGCTCGATACCCTCGGCGCCGCCAACCGCGCGCTCACGCAGCAGTGGGGGCCCGAACAGGTCGGCGCCGCCCTCGCCAACGTCATTCGCCAGGTCCGCGCGCAGTAACGCCGTCCCGCCCAAGGTCCGCGTCCGACTGCAAGGCTCAGATGGGAACGGTCCGATGTGCTACAGGAAAGCCGCCCGCGTCCGCCTCACTCCCGCGGCTCGAGCTCGATCACGTTCGCCGGCCGGTTCTCGCGCTCCCAACCGCCGGCCTCCGTCGCCTCGGCCAGCGCCCGCCCGCGCTCCGGATCGTGCGCGGCCGTGAACTCGCCCAGCAGCAAGTACGCCGACGGCCGGCTCCACCCACCCAGGAAGTTGCTCGTCTCCCGCGTCACGCGCAACCGAAAGCGCCCGCGGTAACCATCCGCTCCCGCCCGGTAAACCGCCACCACGCCGCGCGACGACTCGAATCGGCTCTGCACCGGGCCGAGCTGCACTCGCGCCCGCAACTCATCCCGACCCGCGAGGTAGTTTCGCGCCTGCCCCGCCGGCGGCTGCTCCAGCCGCAACGACAGCTTGAAGTCCAGGTCCGTCAGATCCGAGAAGAACTGGTCGCGCTGCCCGTGCATCGCGATCCACAGCCGACCGTCATCATCCGCCCACCAGAAGCAGTGGTTGACGTGGACCCGGGCAATGTCCGTGGAAGGGGGGTCGATGCTGACGTAATTGAGGGAAAGAACACGAATGTCCGCCGAGCCGGTGCAGCCGCAAACCCAGCCGCTCGCCAGCAACAGCAAAACGGCGCCGTACAGCCAACCCGGCTGCCGACGCCGTGGCCCAGTTCCGTGATTCCCCGGCCTCAGTGCAGCGGGAACTGATCGCATAGCTCGACCACCCGCTGCTTCACCGCGGCCAGCCGGCCTTCATCCCCCTCGGCCGCCAGCGCCGCGTGGATCAGCTCGGCGACGGTCGCCATCTCGGCTTCTTTCAGCCCGCGCGTCGTCAGCGCCGGCGTGCCCAGCCGCAGCCCGCTTGTCTCCGTCGCCTTCCGCTCGTCAAACGGGATCATGTTCTTGTTCGTGATGATGTTCGCCTGCTGGAGCCACGCCTCGGCCTGCGCGCCGGTCAAGTCCGGGTGCACATCCCGCAGGTCCACCAGCATCAGGTGGTTCTCCGTCCCGCCCGACACCAGCCGGTACCCCCGGCTCTGCAACGCTTCCGCCAAGGCCTTCGCGTTGTCCATGATCTGCTGCTGGTAGCCCTTGAATTCCGGCCGCAACGCCTCGCCGAACGCCACCGCCTTCGCCAGGATGATGTGCATCAGCGGCCCGCCCTGCGACCCGGGAAACACCCAGCGGTCGACCAGCTTCGCCTGCTCCTGTTTGCAAAGGATCAGCCCGCCGCGCGGCCCACGCAGCGTCTTGTGCGTGGTCGTCGTGGTGAAGTCCGCGTGCCCGATCGGCGTCGGGTGCAGACCGGCCGCGATCAAGCCCGCGATGTGCGCCACGTCCGCCAGCAGCATCGCCCCCACCTCGCGCGCGATGTCGGCAAATGCCGCGAAGTCGAGCTGCCGCGCATAGGCCGAAAACCCCGCGATGATCAGCTTCGGCTTGTGCTCCCGCGCCAGCCGCCGGACCTCGTCCATCTCGATCCGCTCGGTCTCGCGGTTCACACCGTACGAGACGATGTGGTAAAGCTTGCCGCTGAAGTTCACCTTCAGCCCGTGCGACAGGTGCCCGCCGTGCGCCAGGTCCAGCGACAACACCGTGTCGCCCGCGTCCAGCGCCGCCAGGAAGACCGCAATGTTCGCCGACGCCCCCGAGTGCGGCTGCACGTTCGCGTGCTCCGCCCCGAACAGCTTCTTCGCCCGCTCCCGCGCCAACTCCTCGACCCCGTCCATGTTCACGCAGCCGCCGTAGTACCGTTTGCCCGGGTAACCCTCGGCATACTTGTTCGTGAACACCGTCCCCGCCGCCGCGCGCACCGCCCGCGACACGTGGTTCTCCGACGCGATCAATTCCAGCGTGTTCTGCTGGCGCTGCTGCTCCGCCTCCAGCAGCTCCTGAATCGCCGGGTCAACATCCTTCAACGTCTGGCTCAGAAAATCCGTCATGCGGTAACAGTTCCTTCCTGCCCGGCCCGCCGTGCGGCGCCGCGCCTGGGTCTCACCTTCATGGTCGCACTAATCATTGCGGCCGGCGACCAGGTCCTCGATCCGCAGGAGCAACTCCCGCTCCAGCGCCGGATCCCGGCCCACCACCGTCCACGCCTCGGCCTGCGTCGGCGTCAGCGCGGTCTCTTCCTCGATCGGCGTCGTGCTCGGCGCGTCGCTCAGCCGCCCCGTCGCCGGCTGCACCACCCGCTGCCGCGCCGTGTCGCGCCGCTGCAACTCGATCCGCAGCCACGCCCGCGTCTCGCCGCCGCGCTGCGTCGTCGTAAACGTCGCCAGCCGCCGCATCTCGGACCGCGCCCCAACCAGGTCCCGCGCCGTGCCGCTCTGCCGCTCCGTCACAAAGTACGTCGGCTCCGATTCGATCCGGTATGTCCGCTGGTCGATCGACAGCTCCGGGAACTCCTCCGACAACACCCGCGCCGCCGCCATCAACACCCGGTCCGGCGCGCCCCCCTCAACCCGGATCGAGCTCTGGCGATAGCTTGGCTCGCCGACCGGTTCGCTACACCCCGTCGCCAGGAAAACCACCAGCCCCGCGACCGCCAGTATCGCCGATTTACCCATGCGCCATCCTCGCTTCCGCGGCCGCGATCAACCGAGCCACCGGACAATCCGAACCCCGCAGCCTATCCGCTTCACCGCCCGCCAGCTAGTTGACCCCCTCCACCGCCGGCTGCTCCCGCGTCAGGAGGTCAACATACCGCCGGATCGCCAGGCTCACCCCCGCCGCATCTCCTGCCTGCTTGAGATTCTCGAGCCCCCGCTCCGGCTGACCACCGAAGTACTCCAAATAGCCCAGCAGAAACCGCAACCGCGGATTTTCAGCATTTTCGAGCCGCTGCCGCAGGTCCGACCGCCGCACGTCCACGATCTCGCCGCCACCCAGCATCTGCTCCAGGTCAAACGTCACCTGCGACAGGATCGTCACGTTCCGCTCCAACGCCTGCACCAACGCCACCGCCGCCGTCTCGTACTCGCCCGCCGCCAGCAGCGCGTTCGCCCGCCCCAACAGCGGCAACGGGTTCGCCGGCGCCAGCATGCTCGCCGACTCGTACCGCCGGGCGGCCGCAAAGTACTCCCCGTTCGCCATCAACGCCTCCGCCTCCGCCAGCGTGGCGTTCAGCGGATTCTCCTGCTCACCCACGAAAGACGTCAGCGGCCGGTTCAGCCGCGCCACCAGCTCCTCCGGCTCCAACTTCTCCGTCACGCCCGTCGCCTCGCGAACGGCCTGCATATCCTGAAACCAGTCCGCCCCCGGCTCCCGCTGCAGCGCGTTCGCCATCTGCAGGTCACCGTAGACATCCGCCCCTGGCAACGTCTGAATCCGCGGCCCGCCCGCCGGCTGGTCCGCTCCCTGGCCGTCCGCCCCCGTCGGGTCGAGCGCCCGCCGCTGGTAACCACCCGTCCGCACCAGCTCCGCCAGCCCGCGACCCCGCGGCCCCAGCGCCGTCGGATCCATCTCAGCCCCGGCGTCCTGCGGCGGCACCCCCAGGATCGCGTCCATTCGCCGTCCGCTCAGCCCGAACCCGACGCCCGGCTCCGCAGCGCCCGGTCCCATCTCATCCACCTGACGGCGTTCCAGCCCGTCCTCCCCAACCTCGAAGCGGTTCAGGATCCCCGGCCGGTTCGGCGTCGGATCCCGCAACTCCCGCCCAGGCAGGAAATCCCGTTCCGCCCGCCGCGGCACCCCCACGCCGAAGATCGAGCTCGGCGGCTGCGTAAACTGGTTCGACGCATCAAACGGCAGCCCGCCCATCATCGCGTCCAAGTCGTCCCGCTGCCGGTCAAACCCCGTCAGCGGCCGATCCCCCGGCGACAGCCGCGCCCCACTCGGCACGTACGGCGTCCGATAGTTCGGGCGCGCCATGCCCTGCCGGTAGCCCGTCACCCCCGTCGTTTGCCCGCGGAGAAAGCCGACCGTCGGCACCGTGCTGCTCTGGTTGAACCGCGGCGCCGCCAAGCCGCCCGGCCCGCCAAAACCGAACTCCGGCAACGCCGTGTTCGCCACGCTGAAGCTGTCCCGCCGAAAGTTGGTCAGCGAGCTGCTGCCCAAACTCCCGCGGAACTCGTATGGATCCGGAATCGGCGAGTACCCGCGGAACGATAGCCCGCGCCGCACTTGCCCTTCCGTGAGCGCGTTGCCCCCGAGCAGCGCCGGCACCTGCCGCTGGTAAACGTTCCGCCCACCCGAGCCCAGCTGCGGGTTCGCATCAAACAACCCGCCGTCCGCCGGCAGCCGATACTGCGCCAACGCCGCCCCGCCGCCAAAACCCACTGCGACCCACGCGCCCAGCGCCATCAACGATCGTCGTTTCATCACCACGCCTCCTGTCCAAGCACGGCCGCGCCGCGTTAGACCACGTGTCGGCCACCATCAACCGGCAGGATCACCCCCGTCACGTAATCGCCCGCCGTCACCAGGTATTCTACTGCCGCCGCGATGTCCTCCGGGCTGCCCGCCCGCTGCGCCGGGACCCGTTCCAGCAGGTGCTCCTTGAACGCCTCACTGTAATCCGGCGGCCACGCCGCCACCCCCGGCGCCACGCCAACCACGTTCACTGCGGGCGCCAGCGCCCGTGCCAACGCCTTCGTCAGCGTCTCCAGACCACCCTTCGACACAATATACCCCAGGTGGTCAGGCCACGGCCGCCCAATCGCCGCGTCGCACAGGTTCACCACCCGCCCCCGGTTCCGCCGCAACTCATCCGCCGCCGCATGCGTCAGCATCATTGTCGCCGTGAGGTTCACCTGCAGCACATGATTCCACGCCGCCAGGTCAAACTCGCCCAGCTTCATCTTCGGAAAGATCGCCGCGTTGTTCACCAGCACGTCGAGCCGCCCGAACCGCTTGAGCACCGCGGGCACCAGCTCCCGCGTCGCTTCGGGATCCGCCAGGTCCGCCCGCACCGGGAACGCTTCAACGCCGTGCTCCCGCGCCGCCGCCGCCACCGCCTCCGCTTCCTCCACCGAGCGGTTGTAATGCACCGCGACGTGGCTCCCCGCCCGGGCCAGCCGCAAGGCGATCGCCCGCCCCACGCGTCGTCCCGCCCCCGTGACCAGCGTCGTCCGTCCCGCCAACTCCATCCTTAACACCGCTCCAGCTCAGGGGGGTAACGAATCGCTCGCAGCGTCAGGCCCTGCGGCGGCGCCGTCGGTCCCGCATCCGCCCGGTCCCGGCTCGCCAGCACCCGGTCAATCCGGTCCGGCTCCCACCGCCCGCGCCCGATCTCGATCAATGTCCCAACCATGTTGCGAACCTGATTGTAGAGAAAGCCGTCCCCGCTCACGTCGATGACGATCTCCCGCTCGACCGCCCGCACCGTCACCGCCCAGACCGTCCGCACCGTCGTCTCCCGCGGACTGCCCTGCGTCGCAAAACCCGCAAAATCGTGCGTCCCCACCAGCCGCGCCGCCGCCGCCCGCAGCCGCTCCCGCTCCAGCCGATGCCACACGTGCCACGCCGTCCGCAGCCGCCCCAATGCCGCCGGCCGCGCTTCCGCCGCATAGACCCGGTACTGGTACACCTTCCCGATCGCCCCCGTCGTCGCGTGAAACCGCGCCGCCACCGGCTCCACCGCCATCACCGCCAAGTCCACCGGCAGCCGGTGGTTCAGCGCCTTGCACAAGCTCGCCGGCGGGATCGGCCCGTCATAATCCACATGCGCGACCTGGCCGTACGCATGCACGCCCGCATCCGTTCGGCTCGCCCCCACCAGGTTCACCCGCTGCCCGCACACCCGCCGCACCAGGTCTTCGAGCACCCCCTGCACCGTCCGCAAGCCCGGCTGCCGCTGCCAGCCGTGAAAGTCCGACCCGTCGTACGCGATCGTCAGCTTCAGCCGCGGCATGCAAAACCCATCAAGGCCCCAGAGAACCACAGAAGACGAGCAGGGGGGTCGGCCGCCCGGAATCCCCGATCCCGGGGCCACCCGCCCAGCCCGACAAAAGAAGGGCCGCGACACGCCTCGGTGCCGCGGCCCGCGATTCTAATCGCCGTCGCGCGCGCTGCCGCGCTACCGCTGGTCGTCCGACTGCTCCCGCGACTCCTCC
>CAZCKC010000122.1:7217-10725 GCA_964499235.1 uncultured Planctomycetales bacterium
GTCGCGCGCGCTGCCGCGCTACCGCTGGTCGTCCGACTGCTCCCGCGACTCCTCCGGCGGGAGGGCGGTCTGCGGCAACTCCGCCGGGTACCCCTCGTCTGCCGTGTAGTCGTAGAATTCCCGGTACTGTTTCCGGAAGTAGCCGCCCGGCCGTGCCTCGACCCCGTTTAAGATCGCGCCGATCACCCGGCCGCCGACCCGCTGGACGGTGTCGACCGCCCGTTTCAGCGCGCCCTTCGTATTCCGCGCCGCCCGCGATACCAGGATCACGCCCGAGACCTGGCTCGCCAGCACCCCGGCGTCGCTGACCAGCAGCACCGGCGGCCCGTCCAGGAGCACGCGGTCGTACTGCGTCGTCGCCGCCTCCAAGAACCGCCGCATCGCCGGCGACCCCAGCAGTTCCGCCGGCGTCGGCGGCAGCGGCCCCGACGTCAGCACGTCCAGGTTCGGCAGGTCCGTCGCCGTCGCGTAGTCGTCCAGCGACCCCTGCCCGATCAGGATGTTGCTCAGCCCCTCCGCCCGCGTGTCGGCGAAGTGCGTGTGCACCGTCGGCCGCCGGAAGTTCGCGTCCGCCAGCAGCACCCGCAGCCCGCTCTGCGCGAGCGTTGCCGCCAGGTTGATCGCCGCGGCCGACTTGCCGTCACCCGCGCCCGGGCTCGTGATCATCAACACCCGCTGCGTCTCTTCCGGCCCGCTGAATGTCAGGTTCGTCCGCACCTGCCGGAACGACTCCGCCAGCAGCGACTGCGGGGCTCGCCGGACCGCGTCCTCGATCGCGTCGATATCCGATTCGTCGTCGTCCAGCTCCGGCACCGTGCCGAGCACCGAGACGTGCGCGCTGCGGGCCACGTCCAGCGGCGTCCGCACGCCCTGGTCCAGGAACTCCCGCACGAATGCCAGCCCCACGCCGCCGATCAGCGACACCACGAACCCCGCCGCCACGAACAGCGGCACGTTCGGGAACGACGGCCGCGGCGGCGCATCCGCCGGGTTGTACTGCAGGTAGCCACGCTCGGTCGCGGCCCGCTGGGCGTTCTCCGCCTCAGCCAGCCGCTGGTCGAGGCCTCGCAACGTGCTCAGCAGGCGCTGGCTATCCTGCTCCAACTCCTCCAGCTCGACCGACCGGCGGTCCAACTCGCGCTGCTCGGCTCGCAGGCTGAGCTGCTTTTCGGCCAGCCCCGCCAGGATCCCGTTGATCCGCGCGACCGTCTGCTCCAACGCCTCGATCTGCTGCGACCGGATGTCGTCGAACAGCTGCTCCCGCCGCGCGGTCTCGAAGTTCCGGAAGATCGCGATCTGCGCGTCGAGCTCGCGAATCGTCCGGTGCGTCGGTCCCAGCGTCTCCGCCTCCAACAACGCCTGTCGCTGCGCCTGCAGCGACTCAACCTGCTCCCGCCGGAACCGCAGGATCGGGTCCGCGTTCGCCTGGATCCGCATCTCCGGCGTCACCGGCAGCTCGCCCAGCGGCCGATCCGCAATCGCGTTCAGCTGCGCCGTGCGGTCATTCCGCTCCGAATCCAGCGCCGTGATCTCGCGCTCGAGCTCCACCAGCTGCCCCGCGACTTGCGTCCGCTGCGCCTCGATGTCCGCAAAGCCGCTCTCCAGGCGGAACGTTCGGATGTCACTCCGCTTCTGCTCGAGATCGTTGTTCACCCCGCTCAGGGTCTGCTGGATCGACTGGATGCGGGCCTGGATCTCGTCGTCACTCTCCGACTCCGACGCCGACTTGTGCGTCGCCAGGATCGTGTCGACGATCTCCTCCGCCTCGTCCGGACTCGGCAGTGCCAGCGCCACGCGAATGTACCGCTCGCCCCGCAGCGGCGTCACCGCCAGCTTCTGCCGCAAGTCGACCAGCGCCTCCGCGACCGTGCCCCGCTCCTGGAAAAACTGCGTCTGCTTGATCTGCGGCCGCCCCAACACGTCCCGCAGCAGCGCGATGCTCGTCAGCTGCCGCGCCTGGTTCTGGACCAGCAGCTCCATCTGCTCCTTCGCCAGCAACGGGTCGGTGATCGCGAACGGGTCGGGCTGCGGCGGAATCACCTCCACGAACGCCTCGGCCTCGTATTCGCGCATCGTGTAGTACACGAACGCCGTCGCCCCGATCGACAAGCTGAACAGCAAGGTGAACACCACGAAGATCAGCAGCTTCCGCTGCTTCAGGATCCGCAGGATGTCACCGGCGTCCAGCCCGCCGCCCCCGCCGCTACTCGGCGCCCCGCCCGCAAACGGATCCTGGGGGCCCCGCAACTGGTTCACGCCGCCCGTGATCTGGGGAGTCACACCGCTCATCACGCTACCTCGTCAAGTCTCCGCGGGCCGCCAGCCTCCGTGGCCGACCCCGCCCTAAGTGCGTTGCTGCAACAATGTCTCGGCCCGCTCGATCCATTCCCGCATCTGCGCCTTCCGCTCTTCCGGCGCCGCCGAGTTGCGGTTCAGCCAGGACTTCGCCAGCTCGATCGTCTTGTTGGCGAACTCCCGGCCCGCCACCATCTTCGGCCGCTCGTGGTACCGCAGGAACAACTCGGCCAAGTGGTAGTTTGCATCGATGAACGATTGATTCAAGCCCAAGGCCCGCCGAAACGCATCCTGCGCTTCGGCCAGCTCGCCGTTCTTCATCAGCACCACCCCGACGGTGTCGTAGATCGCCGGCTGCGGCACCTCCAGCGACCGCAGCTTCTGGGCGTAGGGCAACGCCTCCACGTGGTCACCCTGCTTCGCCAGCAGAAACGCCAGGTTGTTGAGCGCGATCACGTTCTCCGGATCAATCTCCAGCACGCTCTCGTACACCGGTTTGACGACCGTGTCGAAATCGAGCCTCGCCGCCTCCGCCGACTGGGCCTTCACCAGCAGGCCGGCCACGTACTCCTCCGACCGCCGCGATTCCTCCGGAATCGACTCCAGCGCTGCCGAGACGAAGTCGTAAGCCTCCTGCGCCCGCTGCAGCACCAGCAGCCGCTCCGCCTTCCCGACCTGCAGCCGCACCATCGCCGCCAGGTTGTTCGCGATCGCCTCCGGCGGGTCAGCCAGGATCTCGTCGTAAACCTCCAGTAGATCCTGCGCCCCGACCACCTCGCCCGAACGCTCCGCAACCCGCTGCACCTGGTTGATGCTGATCCCGCTCGCCTGCTCCAGCGCCGCCCGAATCTGCGTCCGCGCCGCTTCCGGCGCGTTCGTCTCACGATACGCCCGCGCCGCCGCCAGCCGAATCAACGGCCCCTGCTGCGCCGTCGGCAAGCCCTCGAAGATCTCCACCACCCGCGTCGGGCGCCCGTCCAAAAGCAACGCCCGCATCCAGTTGAACAGGTAGCTGTCCGCCCGCCGACCCGACTCGTTGTACGCTTCCTCCGCGTACCGCGCCGCGGCCGCAAACTGCTCGTTCGCCAGCGACAACTCCGCCATCCGCCCCGGCCAGTAGGGGTTGTCCGGCTGCGCCGCCCGGTAGTTGCCCAGCAGCTGATTCGCGTCGCCGCGCCGCCCCTGCTTGAGATACATGTTCACCAAGAGATCG
>CAZCKC010000123.1:0-10533 GCA_964499235.1 uncultured Planctomycetales bacterium
ACACGACGCCGCGGATCATCTGGCGCGACGCCGATCTCGTGCGAGCGCTCGGCGGGACGGCCAAGTTGACCGTGCGCTGGTTCGACGCCGAGCTCAGCGAGGTCGACGCCCCCAACGGACCCGGCCGGTGGGGCGCGTATGTTCAGGGCACCGCGCCCAACGGCACCGTGGTCCGCCGCGGGCTCACGTTCTACTGTCGGCCGCCGGGCTTTCTGCTGATTTTTCCGGCCGAGGAGCCGCTGCCGTTGCCGCAGGTGCCGGCGCCGATCGACGGGAAGGTCTGGGAGGAGCACACGGACGAGGTCCAGCAGCTCGGCCGCGACCGGTTTCTCCGCGCGCTCAACAACGACGAATCGGCCGCGATCCTGCTGGCCGGCCTGGCCGGGGCGGAGCCGCAAGGCCGCCCGGCGCGACCCACCGAGGCGGCGGCGGTCCAACACGATGATTACCACCTTGCGCTGAAGCTGAAGATCCTCGGGCGGAGTGATGAGGCGCAGCCGTTGCCGCCGCCGCGAAAGCTGGGCCAGCCGGCCCCCATGCTGCGCGCTGGCGCGTCGGCCGACGCGGGCGTGAAGCCCGGCACGAAGGCGCGGCTCGACGAGCTCTGCGCGGCCTGGGCGGCGGACAGCGACGAGCCGTTCGTGACGCTGGTCGCGCGGCACGGGGTGATCGTGACGCACGTGGCGAGCGGCGTTGACGATGTGGGCGAGCCGGTCGGGTTGGACTACCGCTGCCCGGTGTTCTCGATCACGAAGACGGTGACGGGGCTGCTCTTCGGCCGCTTCCTCGACCAGGGTCTGGTCGGGCTCGACGATCCGATCAGCACGGTGCTTCCCGACTATCCCGAAGACAGCCCGCACGTGCCAACGTTCCGGCAGTGCCTGACGTTCACCAGCGGGCTGAGTGGCCACGGCAGCTGGGGCGGGGTGCGGCACCCCTACCTCGACAATCTAGTGCTCAACGGGATCGACGTGAACCAGCCGGGCGAGCAGTACGCCTACAGCGGGATGGGTTATGACCTGACGGTGGAGGCGCTCGAGCTGATCACCGGGCAGAGCGCGGTGCGGCTGTACCAGCAGCACCTCTTCCGGCCGCTGGGGCTGGGCGAGGTGCCGATCAGCGAGGCGAGCGCGGGGGCGAAGCTGACGGCGCACGAGCTGGGCGCGCTGGCGCAGCTGATCGCGAACCAGGGGCGGTATGGCGACCAGGAGCTGATCGCGCCGGCGACGTTTGACCGCCTGCTGCCCAAGCCGCTGAAGCAGTGGTATCCGAAGATCGAGGAGGTCGAGGGGATCGGGCTGCACTTCAAGAACGATCGGCGGCCGGGGGCGCCGCCGCGCTCGAACGAGCCCGAAGACCTGCTCTTCAGCGATCACACGGTGGGCTACGGCTCGCTGAGCCAGTGCCTGCTGCGGGTGGACCTCGAGCGGGACCTGATCGTGGTGCAGGTGCGAAAAGAGGCCGGCGAGCGGCACGGCGAGTGGTTGCGCAAGTTCCTGGCGGCGGTACGCGACGGGCTGATCCTGGCGCCGGACGTCGCGGGCGAAGCACGCGGGCGGCGGGGCGTTGACCGCCTTAGATGAACCGCCGCATGACCCGGCTGCAGAAGAGATCGATGAGGCTGACGATGATGATGACCATGATCATCATGGTGCAGACCTCGCGGTAGTCGTAGCTTTGGAGCTTCGCGGCCAGCAGGAAGCCGATTCCGCCGGCGCCGACGAAGCCGAGAATCGTCGCGCTGCGGACGTTGCTTTCGAAGCGCAGCAGGCTCTGGCTCACCACGAACGGCATGATCTGCGGCAACACGGCGAAAGAGATGACCTGCGTGCTGCCGGCCCCGGTTGCGGAGATGCCTTCGATCTGGCCGCTCTCCGCGGTCTCGATTGCCTCGCTAAACACCTTGCCCAGCACGCCGAAGGTGTGGACGAACAGCGCCATCACGCCCGCAAACGGCCCGAGGCCGATCATCGCCACGAAGATCAGCGCCAAGACGTACTCGTTGAAGCCGCGACAGGCGTCGAAGACGCGCCGCACGACCATGATCGCGAACCAGCGCGTCGCGCGGTGGGCGACCCCGTCCCCGGGCGCCAGCAGCCGCAGCGTGCGGTCCGCAGCCAAGAAAGAGGCCGGCAGCGCGAGCAAGACGGCGAACAAGCTTCCCCAAATCGCGATCGCGACCGTTTCGAGCAGCGCGTCGGTGTAAGCCTGCAACTGGGCGGCGGCAAGCACCGGTGGGAAGTAGCCGCCGCGGGCGTCGTCGGCCAAGCGTTCGTAATGGGCATCGATCCTCTGTTCGCGCTCGGCGGCCGGCATCGCCGCGATCTTGGCCGCGGCTGCAGCTTCGGCGGCGGCGTCGAGCTCGGCCCGCGACAGCGGCGGGCGCCCCTGCTGTACACGCCGCGCTTCGATCGCGTCCCGGGCGTCGAAAAAGACCGTCGAGCGGAACTCACGTTCGGCCAGCCCCTGGACACGCTGCTGGTTGCGGGCGTCGAGATCCTTGCCGAAAAGGTAGGTCCACGCGTTCGCGCGCTTCTCCCACATCCGCAGCGGATTGATTTCGCTGTCGCGCCACGCCCACAGCAAGACACCGACCGTCACGGTGATCAGACCGAAGCGGACGATCCAGCCCCGCGTGGTCAGCCGCGGACGGAGCTGGTCGAGGGTCGGTCCCGCTTGGATTGCCAGGCCGCTGGGCATCGCCGATTCACCTCCGGCCACGATCAGTCCTAGCCGTCGGCTGCGAGCTCCGCCTCCAGCCGCATCAGCCGCCGGATGACGTCGTAGTTGGCGTCGTTCGTCCGCACATAGCCGGCGAGCTGCAGCTTCTGCAGCCCCCGGGGGTCGTCCTTGCCAAAGCTCAACAGGGCCTCGGTGAACGCTTCCTTCAACGATTCGGGCAGGTCATGGCGCGCCGCCATCGGCGAGGCCGGAATCAGATCCGACTTCCACAAGATCACGAACTCGTCCCGCGAGATTTTGCCGGACTGCTCGTTGCGGGCGAGGTCGAGGTCGTTCGCGGCCGCCACGTCGATGTCGCCGTTTTTGACCTGCAGAATCGAAGTGCCGTGGCTCCCAGAGAAGACGATCTCGCCGAAGAAGTCCTCGGGTCGCGTGTTGAGCTTGTCGCGGAAATGCACGCTCGGAATCAGTTTGCCGGAAGCCGAGTTCGGATCGGTGAACGCGAACCGCTTCCCACGCGCGTCGTCGAGCGTCTCCATGCCGGAGTCGCGACGGGCGATGATCACGCTGTGATAGCCAGCCTGCCCATCCTCCGTGAGCTCCATCACCAACGCCTCCGCGCCGGCGCGGTTGGCCGCCTCGACGTAGCTTTTCGGCCCGAAGTAGGCGAAGTCCACCTGGCCGTTGGCCATCGCGGTGATCACACCGTTGTAACTGGTCGCCGGGCGGAGTTGGACTTCAATCCCCATCGCCCGCTCGAGGTGCGCCTCCATCGGCTCAAAGCGTGCCGCCACATCCGCCCCGCCCTCCACGGGGATCAGTCCCAGCACGATCTGCTGCGGCCAGGCTTCGCCGTCGCTGCCCGCGGCGGGCGCGGCGCCCGCGCCGTCGTCCTGGCTCGAGCAACCACCCAGGCCACCGGAAAGTCCGATGATCGCCATGAGGGGCAGCAGCCCCGATCCGAAAACCCGTTGCCAACCCTTTATCATCCTGTTGGTTCCTCGCATGACTTCATCCGTGCGTATCGATTGCGGTCGGTTCACTGGGCGGCCATCGATTCCGGCGCGGCCGCCACCTTTTCCCGCACGCGCTGCGCGGTCGCCGGCGCCGTGAAGGCCGTGTCCGCCTCGTCGGCTTCCCCCTTGGCCGTCGTCTGCTGGTACTGCGGCTTTCCGTCGTAGATCGCGTTGATGTCGGCTTCCTCGAGCGTCTCCGGCGGACCGTCGAAGACCACGCGGCCGTGGCTGATGCCGATGACGCGGGTGGCGTACTTCACGGCCACGTCGACCTGGTGCAGGTTGACCATCACGGGGACGCGGTAATTCTGGTGCAGCGTCCGCAGGCCGTCCATCACCTGCATCGCGCTGCGGGGGTCGAGGCTGGCGATCGGCTCGTCGGCCAGGATCAGGTCAGGCTGCTGGGCCATCACGCGGGCGATCGCGACGCGCTGCTGCTGGCCGCCGGAGAGCGTGTCCGCCCGGCGGAACGCGAGCTGCTCGATCCCCAGCTCGCGCAGGCACTCGAACGCCACATACTGCTCAGTTCGTCGAAACCACCGGAACAGCGAGGCGGGGTGCGTAAACAGCGCCGTCAGCGACGGGTTCCGCCAGTCAAAGCGCATGAAGCGCAGGCGCCCCGCGATCACGTTCTCGAGCACCGTCAGCCGCCCGACCAGGTTGAACTGCTGGAAGATCATCCCGACGTGCTGACGAACCTCGCGCAGGTGCCGGCCGGTCGCGTGGCTCACGTCACGCCCGCGGAGCAGGTAGCGCCCCTCGGTCGGCGCGATCATCCGGTTCAGGCAGCGCAACAGCGTCGACTTGCCGGCCCCCGACCGCCCGATGATCGTGATGAACTCGCCCGTGTGCAGGTCCAGTGACACGTCGATCAACGCCTGCGTGCCGCCCGGGTAGCGTTTAGCCAGGCCGCGCAGCTCGACGAGGGTCTCGGGTGCGTTGTTCGGTTGGTCCCGCAAGCAAACCACTCCTGCTAGCCGCGGTCGGCCGCGCCGTGACCACCCGCGGCGCCGCGCCGTTTGTCCGGCAGGGTCATACCGGCAATGGAAAAAACTCGGCGCGCGACACTCTACTCGCCCCACCGTGCCCATCACCAAAAATTTGCAGAGCGCTAACGGTTTGCTAGCGCACCATCTGGTTTGGCGCGATTTTGAGCACCAATTTGAGCCGGCCTGCGCGGCCCATTAGAGTGATCGCCCGGCAGCCACTTGAAACAACCGCTTGAAACAGCCATACGCTCGCGCGGAGCACTCCCGATGACCGCGACACCTTCAGCCCCTGCCCTGCCGGACCGGGCCCAGTGGGGCGCTGCCCTCGCCAGCCAGCCCCGCGACGCGGTCTGCGCGCTTGGCGACCGCCTCGGGCGACAGTACGCCGTCGAACACCAGGAGGTCCCCACCGCCGGGCTCGCGATGATGCCGGTCCGCGACGCCGTGCTCAACGAACGCTTCAATCTCGGCGAGGTGCCGCTCTCCCGGGCGCACGTGCGCCTCGGCCCACCGCACCGCGAGCCGGTCTTCGGCGGGTCGGCCGTGCTGGCTGACGATCCCGAGCTGGCGGTGGCGATCGCCGTCTGCGACGCCGTGCTGGCGCACGACCTCGACGGGGCGGACGAGGTCGCCGCGCTCGTGGTGGCCGGGGCCGCGGCCGCCCGGCAGCGGGCGGCCGAGCGGGCCCAGATGCAGCAGCGCAGCAAGGTCGCGTTTGCGTTACTCAGCCAACAACTGGACGACGATGATCACGCTTGACCCCGTCTGGCAGTCTCCGACGCAGCAGGCGCTCTTCCGCCAGCTCCTGCGCGCGACCAGCTATCCCGGCCGGGTCGTTGACCTCGGCGCGCAGTTGGCCGGTACGCCGACCGCCCTTGGCGTGCTGGCCGCGCTGGTCGACCAAGCGGTGACTTGCGCCGATCCGGACAGCCTGTTGACCGAGCGCGAGCGGCACATGCTGGCCGCGCGGTTCGTGCCGGTGACCGAGGCGGCGTTTGTGCTGGCCGACGCGCGCGGGCCGGTCACGGCGCGCATTCAGCCACGGCTGGGCGACATCTATCGGCCGGAGCGCGGCGCGACGCTCGTCCTGCGTGGGACCGCGGTCGGTCACGGCGGGACGCGGTTGCGGCTCAGCGGCCCGGGCGTGAACGGCGCGTTGACCCTGGCGGTCGCCGGGTTCGACCCTTCCTGGTGGCTGCGGCGAGCCGACTGGGTCAGCGACTACCCGATGGGCGTGGATTGTTATCTCTGCGCGGCCGACGCGGTGGCCGCCCTGCCGCGGACGACACAGTTGATCGTGGAGCACTGAGCGATGGGCTACGTCGGCATCCAGGGCGGTGAGGAAGCGATCGCGCAGGCGGCGGAGCTGATGACCCGGCTGCGGACGCGCGGCGCGGCGACCGGCGAGACGCCGCTGGCGCTTAACGCCATCGCGCACCAGCTGCACTTCCTGCACAGCGCGATCATCAGCGAAGGCGGGCTGTACGACCCGCAGCTCGCCGCGCTCGCGGTGAAGCAAAGCCTTGGCGACCCGCTGGAGGCGGCGTTTTTCCTGCGGGCCTATCGCTGCACGCGCCCCCGGCTGGCGAACACCCTGCCGGCCGACACGGCCCAGATGCGTGTCATCCGGCGGATCAGCGCCGCGTTCAAGGACGTGCCGGGCGGGCAGATCCTCGGGCCGACGCCGGACTTCTCGCACCGCCTCTTCGACCTCGAGCTGATCGACGAGACGCCCCAGCGCTTCCAGGCGGCGTTCACGCGCGTCGCACGAGCGGCGGCCCCCGACGCGGCCGTCCCGACCGAGATCCCGAAGGTGCTGAGCTTCCTACGCGCGCACGGGCTGGTCGCGCCGCCGCGGGCCACGGATCCCGAGCCACACGACATCACGCGGGAGCCGCTGACCTTTCCGGCGCCGCGCTCGGCCGCCCTGGCCGTCATGAGCCGGGCGCAGCAGGGTGCGTTGCTAGCGCTGGCGTACTCGAACATGCGGGGCTACGGCGACATTCACCCCACGGTCGCCGAGCTCCGCGTCGGCTACGTGCCGGTGCGGGTGCCACACCCGGTGACGCAGCAGCCAGTGGAAGCGGGCGAGGTGCTGATGACCGAGTGCGAGGTCGTCGCGATGTTCGAGGCCGAGCCGGCCGGCGAACTGCCGGCGTTCAGCGTGGGCTACGGGGCGTGCTTCGGTCACAACGAGACGAAGGCCATCGGGATGGCCGTGCTCGACCGGGCGTTGCAACGCGGCGCCGCGCACGGGCCGCAGCATCCGTCGGAGGATCCCGAATTCGTGCTGCTGCACGTCGACGGCGTCGACGCGCTGGGCTTCTGCATCCACTACAAGATGCCGCATTACGTCACGTTCCAGTCCGACCTCGATCGGCTGCGAACGACGCAGGAGCAGGCGACGCAGCGGCCGCAACCGGCCGCACCCGCGGAGGCCCGCTGATGCCGAGCGACGCGCCAGCCCGCCCGCGCGGCTACGAATTCGGGCTGCTCGACGCGAGCGCAAAACGCGAGATCCGCCGGGCGACGCTGAAGGCGCTGTGCATCCCCGGCTACCAGGTGCCGTTCGCATCGCGCGAGCTGCCGATCGCGCGCGGCTTCGGCACCGGCGGGCTCCAGCTCACGCTGTCGCTGGTCGGTCGCGAAGACACGGTGAAGGTCATCGACCAGGGCTCCGACGCGTCGGTCAACGCCTGCAACATCCGCAAGCTGATCGGCAAGGTCTGCCCCGGCGTGGCGACCACGCAGCACAGCGACCAGGCGACGCTGATTCAGACGCGCCACCGAATTCCCGAGGCTCCACTGCGCGAAGACCAGATCATGGTCTACCAGGTCCCCTACCCCGATCCGCTGACACTCGTCGAGCCCAGCGAGACAAAGCGGGTCGCGATGCACGGCGAGACCGACTACGCCCGCCTCTACGTCAAGCTCTACGAGGACATCGTCCAGTTCGACGAGATCACGCTCAGCCACCGCTACCCGACGCGGATCCATGGCCGCTACATCCTCGACCCCTCGCCGATCCCGCGCTGGGACGTGCCGCGGCTGCACCAGGCGCGGTTCATCAACCTCTTCGGCGCGGGACGCGAGAAGAAGATCTACGCGGTGCCGCCCTACACTGACGCCGAGCCGCTGGCGTTCGACGACGTCCCCTTCCGCGTGGAGGATTTCCGCGACGCGGATCGGCAGCGCCGCCCCTGTGCCCGCTGCGGCAGCACCGCCTCGTTCCTGGACGAGGTCTACCGCGACGACGGCACGCGCGTCTGGGCGTGCAGCGACACCGCATACTGCGACCGGCACCTCGCCGAGCGGAGAGCCTGACCATGGCCAAGGTCCTCGAAGTCCGGGAGCTCTCCAAGCGCTACGGCCCGGGCTGCCGCGCGTGCACCGGCGATGGGGCCTGGGACGGGAACCACTGTCCGAGCTGCGGCACGGTCTTCGCGCTGCGTGACATCAGCTTCGACGTCTACGCCGGCGAGATCGTCGGCATCATGGGCGAGAGCGGCAGCGGCAAGTCGACGCTGCTGCGCACACTGTTCCTCGAGGAACCACCGACGGCCGGACGGGCGCTCTTCCGCGACGGCGCGGAAGCCCACGCGCTCTTCGACCTGAACCCCGGCCGGGCGCGGCAGCTCCGCAACCGCCGCTTCGGCATCGTCCACCAGAACCCGCGGCTGGGACTCAACTTCGACATCACGGCCGGCGGCAATATCGCCGCGCAGCTGCTCGTTGCCGGTCACACGCACTTCGGCCGCGTCCGCCGCCGGGCCGAGGAACTGCTCGATCGGACGCACGTGCCCGTCGCGCGGATCGACCAGTCGCCGCGCACCTACTCCGGCGGGATGCAGCAGCGGCTCCAGATTGCCAAGGCCCTCGCAACCCGGCCGCCGATGCTGTTTCTCGACGAGGTGACCACCGGGCTCGACCTGTCCGTGCAGGCCCGGATCCTCGATTTGATCCTCGAGCTCCACCAGCAGCTGCAGCTCTCGATGCTCGTCGTCTCCCACGACATCGGCGTGGTCAAGCTGCTCGCCAGCCAGACGCTGATCATGCGGCAGGGCCGCGTCGTCGAGTCCGGCCTGACCGACCAGATTCTCCAGGACCCGCAGCACCCGTACACGCAGGAACTGATCAGCGCAGCCCTCTAGCCGCACCACGAGGAGCAGGCCGTGTCCGAACCGGTTTTAGCTGTCCGCGGGTTGACCAAGCGCTTCACGCTGCACGAGCGCGCGACGACGATCGAGCCGTTCGTCGACCTCAGCTTCGACGTACTGGCGGGTGAGCTGCTGATCTTTCTCGGCGCTTCCGGCGCGGGAAAATCGAGCGTGCTGCGGTCGCTCTACCGCTCCTACGTCCCGACGGCCGGCGTCGCGCATTACCGCCGCAGCGACGGCACGACCGTCGACCTGTGCAGCGCGGCCGAGCAGACGATCCTCAAGCTCCGCCGCCAGGAGATCCGCTTCGTCAGCCAGTTTCTCAGCGTCCTGCCCCGTCGCGGCGCGGCCGAGGTCGTTGCCCAACCGCTGCTCGAGCTCGGCCGCCCCACCGACGACAGCCGCGCCGCCGCCCGCGCGATGCTCAGCCGGATCGGCTTGCCGGAGCGGCTCTGGCACGTGCCGCCGGCCACCTTCTCCGGCGGCGAGCGGCAGCTCGTGAATCTTGCCCGGGCGCTGATCGTGGCGCCGCGGCTGCTGCTGATCGACGAACCCACCGCGAGCCTCGACCCGCAATCGACCGAGCGCATCGTCGCCGTCATCGAGCAGCTCCGCCGCCAGCAGATCGCGATCCTCGCCGTCTTTCACGACCGCCGGATCGTCGAGCGCCTGGCCGACAAGACGATCACGATGGCCGGCGGCGTGAGCTGGGAACACGAACCCGCCGCGGGCGGTGCGGCATGAGCCGGCCGCGCTACCTGACGCACGCCGCGGCCGTCCTGCCGACGGCGACACTCGCGGACGCGGCGATCGTCGTCGCCGCCGGACAAATCCAGGCAATCAACCCGCCACACAAACCCGCGGACGCGCTCGAAGAGAACCTCGGCGGCGCCTGGCTGCTGCCCGGGCTCGTCGACCTCCACAGCGACGCGATCGAGAAGATCGCCGAGCCGCGGGCCGGCGTCCGCGTGCCGCTTGACTTCGCCACCACGCAGCTTGACCGCCAATGCGCATTGGTCGGCATCACGACGTGCTTTCACGCACCCACATTTGCGGGCGCCGAGAGTGGCCTCCGTAACAACGCCGGCGCCGTCGAGCTCGTCCACGCGATCAAGAGCTCGGTGAGCACGCAACTCGTTGACAACCGCGTCCACTGCCGCTTCGAGGTCAGCGAGCCGGCCGCCCTCGACCTGATCCTGAGCCTGATCGCGGCTGGCGAGTGCGACCTGGTCTCGCTGATGGACCACTCGCCCGGCCAGGGTCAGTTCAAGAGCGCTGCCGATTACCGCTACTACCTCGCAAACAACCGCAACCTGTCAGCAGACGCGATCGATGCGCTGCTCGCCAGCCGGGCGGCCGCCCGGCCCGGCACCGAGGAGCGGATCAAAACGCTTGCTGCTGCCGCCCGCGAGCGGGGCCTCGCCCTCGCCAGCCACGATGATGACACGCCCGAACGCGTCGCCACCCTGGCCGCTCTCGGCGCCCACATCAGCGAGTTCCCCGTCAGCCGCGCCGCCGCCCACGCCGCGCGTGAGCTCGGCCTCGCCACCGTCGTCGGCGCGCCGAACGTCGTCCGCGGCGGCAGCCACGACGGCAACCTCAGCGCCCTCGAGCTGATCGCCGAGGACCTCGCCACCTGCGTCAGCAGTGACTACATCCCGGCCACAATGCTGCCGGCCGTCTTTCGCG
>CAZCKC010000124.1:0-10346 GCA_964499235.1 uncultured Planctomycetales bacterium
CAACATAGCTCGGCTCGGTCAACCCTTCGCCGTCGGGCGCGACCTCCCAGCGCGGCGGATGGTTCGCCCGCCAGTACACCGTGTACGACGCGGCTCCTGCCGGCGCGGCCCACAAGAGCTCGACGCGCCCGTTGTCACGTGGACGCTGGCGGAAGTTGGCCACCGGCCGCGGCGCATCATCACCCGGCAGGATGGTTTCCAGATCGAAAACCGCCCGCTCTGTGGCCCCATGCCAGTACGCCAGGTTCAGGTCCGTCAGCGGCAGCCACACGTACGCCGTCCGGCCGCGCGCCTCGACGACGATAAAGAACACGCCGTTCGTCCCCACCACGTTGATCTGGCCGTACGGGTTGGGGTGAATCGTGTAGCCATTGTCCGTCGTGAAAGTCAGGCAGTCGCGATTGGGCAGCGCAAACGCGCCAGCGGCGTTCGTCGTGCCGCGGAAGACCACCTTATCCTCGACGTAGCGGTGCTTGTGCTGGTAGAACGTGAGCTCCGCTCCCGGCACGGGCTCGCCGCCCGCGTCCAGGATCCGCACGACGTTCTCCTTCGGCACGGACCACAGGTAGTCGCCGAAGTAGCCGCGCCGCCGGCCGAGCTGCTGGTTGAGCGCGACGGCCGAGTGCTCGCTGAAGTGGCGGTCGCCGTGGCCGCGCATCATCCCGTGCAGTCCCGAGAAGTGCGATAGCAGGATCGGGTCGCCGTTCGCATCCTTCACGCGGTTGCCGCCGTCGCCACCCTCGGTATCGAAGGCGTAGATGTCGACCAGGCCGAGCTGGTGGCCGAGCTCGTGCGGCAGGCCCCAGTCCTGGCTCGTGAGAAACCAGTCCCGCCGCTCGGGCGGGTCCGCCGGCTTCGCGTAGCCCGTGAAGTCCCAGTGGCTGTCCCAGCCCGCCCGCAGCTTGGCCATGCCGCCGATCCGGTCGCGCCGCTCGCCGGTCGCCTGCACCAGCACCGCGTCGATGCGGATCTCCTCGAGGATCCCGCGCGGACTCTTGGGGTGGACGCTGGTCTTGAACTTGCGGTGCATCTGGTCGCGGTGGTACTTGAGAATGTCCTCGAAGTTGTAGCTGTTCCAGTGATTCTTGCCGGATGCCAGGTGGTTGTACGTGTAGACGTCGGTCATCATCACGAACGAGCAGGCGTCGGTCGCGTCCATGACGCTGTTGTTGACCTCGCAGAGCTCCTCGACGCGGTCGTCGCCGTCCACGTCGCAGCGGACGTAATGGCGACCGGGCTGCCACGGCCACTTCAGCTCGACCGTCGTGTAGGTCCCGGGCCGGCGAACCGCCAGGCGAAAAGGCTGCCCGCCGATCTCCACCTCCTCGACCTCGTCAGTCATCAACGCAGGCCCGTCGAGCGATTCGGACTCGCCGCGCGCGACGACGTTGCCGTCGATGTACCAGGTGTAGGTGAACTTGCCGCTCGGCCGCGGGCCGTGGTTGCAAATCGTCGCCGTGAAGGTGACCTCCTCGCCCACTTCGGGCCAGCGCTGGAGCGCGGCGGCCTCCTCTGCGCTGAGCGGCTTGCCGGTCGCGGGATCCGCCACCAGCGGCATGGCCTCGCCGCCGCTGCCGGGCACGCGCTCGTAGCTGAGCACGTAGCCGGGGTAGCGCGGCGTCCGGCTGATGTGCGTGACGTTCAGGTCCGGCAGGTCCGGCAGGTCCGGCAGCTCGGCCGCCGCCGCCGGCACCAACAGCGCAAAGATCGAAAGCAAATGAATCCGCCCGGCCATGAGCAACTCCTCCCCCGCGTCAGAATGGTTATGTGCAATGCAGTGTAGGCGATCACCACGCTCCCGGGCAGTCCGCCGCGGCCGCACGCGATCGGGGTCGCGCTCAAGTCGGCGCTCGGGACCGTGTCGCGCGGTGCATCCACCCTGCGCAGCGCGGGGTGCCCGGCGCGGCCACGCGGCGCCCTGCGACGCGGCGGTGAGTCCCGGTCCCAGTCGCCGCCGGTCGCGATTTCAACCGATCCCAGGGGGCGTCGCCCTGGCCACCCGCGGTCCGCCTCAACGCTCGTCTGCCGCCGCCCCGTCGTCAGCTGCGCCGAGCCGCTGCTCGAAGAGCCCGCTCCGTGTCATCCAGAGCGCCTCGCCGCCCGCCGCCACCACCAGCAGCGGCAACACCACCACCCCGTACGCCCGCACCGCCTCCCCTAGCGTCACCCCATCACCCTGCCCAAGACAGAGACCCGTCGCAATCAAGATCGCCGGCGGCTCGAGCAGGTTCAACGCCAGCCCTACCGTCGTCAGCCGTGAGTCCGTGCGGCCCTCCCGCGGCCGCCGCTCCGTCAGCCGCCCCTGGAGCTGCTGCACCCCGACCGCCAGCCCCACGCCCACACCGAACGTCCCCAGCCACCCCAACGGCGGAAGACTCCCCATCAGCACTAGCAGCAGGCAAACCGCCGCGTTGTTGGCCGCGATCACAACCGCCCGTCGGGCCCAGCCCGCGCCCGCGCCCAGCGGCCGCACCACGACGTCTAACCACCACCGCACCGCCCGCTCCAGCCACGCGCGTCCCCCCCGTTGACCCAGGCCCCATCCGACGACGCTGCCCAGCACGATCAGCAGCCCGCCCAGCAGCGCCTCCAACACCACGGCGCTGACCGTGCCGACGGCCGCCTCGATGAGATCGGAAATCCAGGCCACGCCAAGAGCATATCACGCCCCCGCCGCGGGGCCGGAGGGCCGGGGCTCCGACCCGCGCACGCCGTCACCTGAACGCCCTGAAATCACAATTTCAACTCGCGTTCAGTCGGCCCGTCATTAATGGACCATTACATCGGACTAAGCACGCGCAAGCTTGAAAGGGTTCCCTATGCGTCGTCGAAACCACTTGTTTGTCCTCCTGGCGCTCGGGACGGTCACCGCCCTGACGACCGTCACGGTCAACCAGACCCGAGCGCAGTCGTCGTCGAACACCGCATCCCCGATCGAGGATCCAAACACCTACATGCCCGTCGTGATCGAGAAAGCCTTCGCCGAGACCCGCCGCGCGGACCGCGCCGCCCACGACGACGTGATGGCCGCCCAGCGGGCCTTGCTCGCACGCCGCTACGACCTCCGCGACAACCCGTCCGCTGTCATGATGACGGCCGGCCGCAAGCCCGTGCAGCAGGGGGTGCGCGTCAAGCTCCACGGCGGCATGACCTGGGGGCAGCTGACCGCCCTCACGCCCGGCGAGATCAAGGAACGAAACCTCTTTCCAATGGGCTTTCGGCCACTGCCGCATGCCAAGCACGTAACCGGCGGCCAGGTGTTTCCGCAGAACCAGATCGACGCGATGCTCGAAACGGAACACCGCGACCTGAAGCGCTTCGACGTCAGCTTCGACCTGCCCGACCACCTCGTGCCGGAGTTTCCACCGCCGATTTATCTGATCACGCGGCCGGACCTCGGCGACGTGTCGCAAGGCCAGGTTTTGAGCATCAAGAACTACTACGAACTCTTCAAGGGCATCCTGACGCCCGTGCAGATGGAGGGCCTGCGGCTGCTGCTCACGCCGTTCCCGCAGCAGCAGTTCAACCAGACGGAAGACCGCAAGGTGGCGGAGCCGAGCCTCGGCGTGACCTGCCTCGACTGCCACGTGAACTTCCACACCAACGCGGCCTTTCACCTGAACCCGGATACCCGTCCCCAGGCGGCCCGCTTCCGGATCGACACGGTCAGCCTCCGCGGAATGTTCAACCAGCAGATCCACGGCTCGAAGCGGTCGCTGCGCTCCGTCGAGGACTTCACGGAGTTTGAGCAGCGCACGGCCTACTTCGACGGCGACCATGTGATCGCGGCGAAGAAGGGCGTCCACCTCCCCGAGCGCTCGGACCAGGTCGCGCTGATGGCGCAGATGCAGAACATGATCGGCTTCCCCCCGGCCCCGAAGCTCAACCCGCTGGGCAAGCTCGACCCGGACAAGGCCACCCAACAGGAGCTCCGCGGCCAGGAAATCTTCTTCGGCAAAGGCCGCTGCGGCGTCTGCCACCCGGCGCCCTTCTACCTCGATAACCGCATGCACGACCTGAAGCTGGAGCGGTTCTACCAGGCCGAGCTGGTCAACGACCAGTACAACATCGCGGATGGCCCGATCAAGAGCTTCACGCTCCGCGGCATTAAGGACTCACCCCCGTACCACCACGACGGCCGGCTGCTGACGCTCGAGGACACGGTGGTGTTCTTCGACCTCGTGCTCGAGCTGGACCTCACGGCGGAGGAGCGCGCGGCACTGGTCGCGTTCATGCGCCGCCTGTGAACCACGCCCCGCCGCGGCAAAACCCGCGGACAAGGCACCTGACCCGCGCGCCGCCGGCCGACGCGCGGTGGCTGCGGGATCGCCGGAACCGCGCATGCCGGCCGTTCGACCTCGAGCTGGAGCTCGACGCGCGGGGCGTGCTGCGGGTGCCGATCCCGGCCCTGGCGGTGGACGCAAAGCCCGCCAACCAGAACAGGAAACCACGTGACCAGGCGACGCGTTGAACGCCGGGCGCCTGGTCCCAGGCGACAGCGTCACGAACCCGTCGGGCTTTCGTCGTATTGCAGCAGCCTTCGCTCGCCCTCGAGCGCGCGCAGCCGCGTCAGGTCCTGCGTGACCTCGAGCGTCCCCAGGTAGTGGCCCGCTTCGTCCCGCACGGCAAAGTAGCGAATGTGCACGAACTGGCCGTGGAGTTCGATCCAGAACTCGGCCACGTTCTGGCGGCCGCTGCGGAAGTCGTCGACGATCCGGTCGACGATGTGCACGCTCTTGGGCGGGTGGCAGTGCTGGACCGCGCGCCCGAGGATCGCCTTGCTCCGCGCGAAGATGCGGTCGCCTTCGGAAAAGAAGCGCACGCGGTTGTCGGCGTCGACGAACGTCAGGTCGACCGGCAGCGCGGCGAAGATCCCGCGGAGCTGGTTGAAGTCGAGCTGGCCGGTCGGGAAGGTGATCGCCCGGTCCGCCGGCAGGGACACCGTTTCCGCGCGCTGCTCGGGCTCCGGCGGCTCGTAGCCCGCGCCCGGCTCGACCAGGCACCAGCCGTACCGCGGCGACTGGTTCCAGATCTCCGCCCATTCCTCGGCCGTCAGCGTCTCGAGCATCATGGGCAGCAGGATCTGCTCTTCCTTTTCGGTCATCTTGCGGACGATCGTGAGCGCCTCGGCGCCAACGCCGTCGGCCACCTCCGTCAACGCACCGGCCGTCGCGTCCGGCGTTGCCAGGGCCTCGTCGACGGCGCGGAGCCGCTGGCGGCCTTCGTCGTGCACGGCCCACATCACCTTCGACGGGCCGCTGATGCCGTGCCGCTCGAGCACGGAGAAGAAGAGGTCCTCCTTGCGGCGGTAGTGCTTGTCGACGTCCATCAGGTCGTTGACCGCCTGACGCCATTCGAGCAGCGGCGCCTCGGGGCGTTCGTCAGGCGGCAGCTTGCGGACGGCGTCCATGGCGGCGGCCGTCCGGTCGCAGGCCGCCCGGATGGCCTCGTTTTCCCGTCGGATCGTGTCGACCGGGTGGCCTGGCGGCACCTCGCCGGCCCACTCGCGCAACACGTCCTGCACGACCTCGGCGTGGAGGTCGCACAGGGAGCGGATCTCCTCGACCGAAATCCCTTCCGCGATGAGCTCCTGCTCCATCGCGGCCACCTCGCCGGCATCGGCAGAGCGGACGATCTCGACGAGCTGCTGGCGGACGCTGTCAGGGTCGGCGCCGGCGTGGAGCTGCTTGATGATCTGCTTGAGGTCTTCGATCCGTCGTCGGCGGTTGTCAATGAGTTCGCTCATGATGCCGAGTATCCTTGCATGATCCGAGTGAACGGAAAACTCACGTCGACGTTCAAGCTAACGGGAAGGCCTGGAATCGCGTTGATCTGGATCAAGCCGCGGTGGAATTGCGGGCCGCCGATACCGGCATTACATTCGCTTCATCGGTTCCGGACCTGAATGCAGCGAGGGTGCCCGCGTTGCGTCGCGACTGGGCGGAGGCGGCTGGGGTGCCGGTCATTGGCAGCGGTGCTGATGAATCCTTACTGGCGTGTTGCGGCGGTGCGATGGCGGCTGAGCTGGTTTTGACGATTGCGGTTCCCGAAGCGCCCGCCTGCAGTCTGACGCTGAAGAGCACGGCTTCCGGACTCGCAGCGGCCGGCGCTGACACGGTGCGGTTCGACCTGGAGACAGACCGGCCGCAGTACCTCACCTCGACCGGGCACAGCCGCTTCAAGCAGCCGCCGGCCGAAACCGCGCTTCCGCTCGCGCCCGAGACCCCCTACGTGTTGCGGGGTGAGGCGCGGCCAGCGGGCGGGCGCTGCGAGCTGTGGCTCATCCAGTACGATGACGCGCGCCGGCTCGAGCATGTGAAGCGATTGCTTTCCGGCGGCGCGTTTGCGTTGCGCTTCACCGCCGCGGCCGCGGCTACCCGGTGTGTGCTGGCGGTTCGGCTGCTGGGCCGGGGCGCATTAACGCTGCGCGACCTGCGTCTCGAGCGCGAGCTGCCAGCGACGCAGGAGCCGCGGGGAATCCGGACCGGACCGGCGGCCGGCTTTGCGGCCTATTCAATCTTCTTTGATCCCGCGGGTTACAAGCCCTATATCGATCGCCATCACCGGCACTACGCCGAGCGGGGCCCGGAGTGGTACGAGGCGTTCGCCCAGGAACTCGCCAATGAGCGCAGGGTGCTCGAGCTGGGTTGCGGGCCCGGCCTCTTGATGATGGCGTTGAAGCGGGCGGGCGTGGCCGAGACGGTCGGGCTGGAGCGTGACCCGGTCTATCTCGAGCAGTGCCGCGCGCGCGGGCTCGACGTCTGCTCGCACGATCTGAACCTGCCATTTCCGTTCCTGGCGTGCGCGGCGTTTGATGCGGTCGTGTCGCATTTCTCGTTCGACTACCTCGCGCCGATTGCCCAGCGGTTGGTGTTGCGGGAGTGCCGGCGTGTCCTGCGCCCAGGAGGCCGCCTCGTGCTGCTTGCACGGCACGATGGACAGACCTCCGGCGATGCGGCGCGGACCTCGAGCCCGCTATCCGTCGCCCGTCTGCGGGAATGGCTCGCGGAAGCCGGGCTCGTGGAGCACGAGCTCAGCATTCATCGCACGCGGCTCCGCTGCGTCGCACGGGCGCCGGAAAGCGACGACCGCTGGCCCACACGTGCGGTGACGTTGCGCCCTGGCGTCGCCGTGCGGCCCTGGACCGCGCCGCAGCCGCTGCTGTCCACGCAGTCCGACGCCTGGGACGCGGCCGCGGCGCGCGACTTCACGCCGCTGACCGACGAGCAGAAGCAGCGCCTGCTGATCGACGACCACGCCGTGGCCTACCACACCGGCTACCGCGACGAGCAGGGTACGATCGCGCGGGCGATCATGCGCAGCGTGAGCCGCGACGGCCATACGTGGCATCGCGATCCGCTCACGCCCGTCCTCGGCGGCGGCGACCGTGACGCCTGGGACGGCGCGGGCGCCGCCGCCGGCTCGGTGATCCCCTCACCCGATCCGCGGCAGGGGCGCTTCGCGATGTACTACACCGGACGCGACGCCGGGGGGCAGTGGCCGGGCATCGGCCTCGCGTTCAGCCGCGACGGCGTGAACTGGGAGCGGCTGCCGCAACGGATCCTGCGGGTTGAGGACTTCATCGGGCTGCGCTACCTCGCACTTGCTGATGTGATTCGCCTGGCAAGCGGCCGCTGGCTGATGCATTGCGAGGGCTGGCTTGAAGCCCACGGCGGCTGGGCGATCATGCAGGCCGAGTCCGACGACGGGCTCACGTGGCGTCCCACGCAGTTGGAGCCCGTGCTCCATCCAAAGAGCATCGCCTGGGCCGGCAAGCACGTGGCCAATCCGAAGGTTGTACCGCTTGCCGACGACGCGTTGCTGCTGGGATTCAATGCGGCCGACGCCAGCCGCAGCTTTCAGCTCGGCCTGGCCGAAAGTGCCGACGGGCGGGCCTGGGAGCAGCTACCGATCAACCCGGTGATTTGCGCGCGGGGACACCGCGCCGAGTCCTGTTTCTTCGACCGTGATTCCTGGGCGGACGGATCGCAGCGCGTGGTGTACTTCGAGGCCGCCGGCAACGACACCTTCCGCACGAGTCGGGTCCTGACGGCCCGGTGTGATCCGGATAGCGACTGGATCGGCCCGCCGTGGCACTCGCGCCGGCTGGGACTGTATCGGATCGCGGCGGGGACGTTGCAGGCTGACGCCGGCGCGCGGGAACCCGGAGACGCGTTGGTCCGATCGGTCGACCTGGATCGGGAAACCGAGGTGGCGATTCGGCTGCACCGGGGAATCGGCGCCGGGGGGGTGCGGCTGCGCTTCACGGACGCGGCGCCGCCGCCGGTCACGATCAGGCGCGACGGCGGTGTTCAACTCGGCGAGCGAACAGTGACCAGCGCGGCGGCCGACGCGGAAACCATCAGCGTTGTCGTCCGGGTGCTCAACCCGACCCGGGCGCCCGAGATTGCACTGCACGTCTGGCACGACACCGAACCCGCTGGCAGCGCCCACGAGCCACTGCCCCGCGTCGGGCCGCGGCTGCAACTCGAGATCGCCGTTCCGCCCGACGAACAGCCGCTCACCGTTGAACGCTGCACGGTCTGGCAGCCGGATCCCGGCGTGGTCGATGGGCTCGCCGATGCCCACACGGGCTTCGGCGTGGTTCACTCGCATGATCCGCTGTTCGCCGATATCAGTGGGCCGCAGTTCCTGCAGACGCTGAGTAACGCCGGGGTCGGCCGCGCGCTGACGGTGCCCTACGCCAGTGGCGGTACGCTTGACACTTTTGATCAGTCCGCCGCGCTGCTGGCCCAGTGGCCTGGCCGCATCTTCCCGCTTCTGCGCCTCGCGGAGTGGACGACAGGCGACCAGGACGTGCACTTTCAGCTCGATCAGCTGGAAGTGCTTTGGCAGCAAGGCCTGCTCGCCGGGCTCAAGATCAACCTCGGCCGACCGGAGCGCCCGCCGCCGGCCGTCATGGAGTGGCTGAGCGCCCGCCAGCTGCTGGCCCATGTCCACGCGGGCAACGCCGGCGAGCTCGATTGGCTCGAAGAGAATCTGCTCCAGCGGCACGGGGTGTCGACGCTAGTGTCACATTTCGGGGGCTATCCCCTCTCGCGCCGGCGTTACCGCCGCTGTATCGACTGGCTCGACCAGTATCCGGAGGCCTACCTGGTCACCAGCGTCGTCTTCTACCAACACGATCTGGCCGAAGCGATCCGCCGCCACCCGACGCGGGTGCTGATGGGGTCCGACACGCCGGGCATCGACATCCACGTCGCCCGCGCGCTGATCGAGCGGCTGCCGGTCCCGGAGACCTCGAAACGGCTGGTCCTCGGCGAGAACCTGCGGTTTCTCACCGAACGCCTGGCCTGGCGGCGCTGGGAGCAGCTGCGCCAGCGACAAAGCCTGCGTTTCCCGCCCCTCCCGCAAGACCCCGCCGACCTGGAGCAACAGGGCTTTCAGGTCATCCCCGTCCCCGCATTGCCGCCCGACGAGGACGACCAGGCCAAGGCCTTCTGGAGCGCGCACGTGTCGGGCTTCTACCTGGAGCCGAAGCCGTGGTCACGCCTGCTCGCGCACGAGGCCGCCGAGCTGAACGTCGCCAGCGTGCTCGAGTTCGGGTGCCACGCCGGCCGCAATTTGGCCGCCATTCGCGAACGCCTGCCCGCCGCGCAGCTCGTCGGCTTGGACATCAACGCCGGCGCGGTCGCCGGTGGCCGCGAGCGTCACAACCTCGACCTGCGGGTCGGAGACGAACAGAGCCTCGCGGAGTTCGCCGACCGGTCCTTCGACCTGGTCTTCACCATCTCGGTGCTCGACCATGTCCCCCGGATCGATCGGCTCTGTCAGGAGCTCATGCGGGTCGCGCGACGCGCGGCTTTCTTCCTCGAGGTGACGCTGCCCGTCGAGGGCAAGGTGGTCCAACACTTTGACCACCGCCACGGCGCAATCCGCGAATCGACCGCCGCTTCCTACAGCTGGGACGTCGGCCGCTTCATCGCCGACCACCCGCGGGTGTGGCGGCTCGATCGGCGGCCCGTTTACCTGCGGTCCGGATCGCTCGCACCTTACTACGTCTGGTACCGGGCGCACCTGCGGCCGTAGCGCCCTTGGCGGTAGGTGCCCCCGCCCGTGGTCGGTTCCGGTCCCCCGGACACGCCGCCCCACCGGCAGCACCGCCCCGGCACCGCCACGCTATCTGTTCTCACCGATCAGCTTCAGGAACTCGCCCTCGTCGATGGTTGGAATGTCGTGTTCCTTGGCGGCGGCAGTCTTGGTCTGCCCCGGATTCGACCCCTGCACCAGGTAGTCCGTTTCGCCCGAGACGCTCGAAGCGGCGCGGCCGCCCTGCAGCCGGACGGCTTCTTCGGCCTCGTCGCGGCTCATCGCGGAGAGCGTGC
>CAZCKC010000125.1:0-1544 GCA_964499235.1 uncultured Planctomycetales bacterium
ACCTCCGGCGCGATCGGCGGGATCCTGGCGCTCGGCCTCTATGCCTTCGATCCCAACGTCCTCGCGCACAGCGCCGTCGCCGCCACCGACCTGGGTGCCGCCGCGGCCATCTTCGCAGCCGCGTACACCTTCTGGCGCTGGCTCCGCCCCGTGCCCGGCCCGCAGTGGCGGCGGATGGTGGGCGCGGCGGTCGTCCTCGGCCTCGGGCTGGCGGTCAAATCGACGGTGCTGCTCGTCCTGCCGGTCTTCGGGCTGCTGATCCTCGTCGCGCGGCCCAGGGGGAAGGCCCTCGGTCCCTATCTCACCCAGGCCGCAGCCGCCGGGCTGATCGCGTTCGCGGCGCTGTGGGCCGTCTACCGGTTCGAGATCGGCACGGTGCCGGGGCTCCCGTTCCCGGTGCCCGCCGCCAGCCACCTGCTGCCCCTGCTGAAGCTCCGCACCCATATGGCGGAGGGGCACGCGGCCTTTCTGCTGGGCGAGACGTACCACCACGGCGTGTGGCCCTACTTTCCCATCGCCTTCGTCCTCAAGACGCCGCCGCTCACGCTGATCCTGCTGGCGATCTCCGTCGTGCACGGGGTGCGCGCGGTCGCCGGGCGGCGCGCCGACCTGCTCGGGATCCGGGCGCGCCTGGCCCTGACGCTCCTGCCGGTGCTCTATTTCGCCGTCAGCCTGACCAGCGGGATCAACATCGGGTACCGCCACCTGCTGCCCATCCTGCCCTTCCTCTTTGTGGGGAACGTGGAGCTGCCGGCGCGCCTGCCCCATCTCTGGCGCCGCCCCACGCTGGGACGGGTGATCCCGGCCGCCGCCGTCACCGGGCTGGCGGTGCTCGCCTACGCCGCCGTCACCCTGAACCTCTTCCCGTGGCACCTGGCCTACTTCAACGTCCTCGCCGGCGGGCCGGACGGCGGGTACCGCTATCTGGTCGACTCCAACCTCGATTGGGGCCAGACCTGGATCGCCCTCGACCGCTACCTGGACGACCGGGGCGTCGAGGCGTTCGGCCTGAGCCAGTACACGATCAACGATCCCCACGCCTACGGGCTCGACTACACGCCGCTGCCGCCGTGGCCCGACGCGCCGCCGGTGCTGCCGCAGCGGTTCGCGCCGCCGCCCGGCGTCTACGCCATCAGCACCACCCAGCTCCAGGGCGTGGTGGTGGCCGATCCGGAGATGTTCGACTACTTCCGCAACCTGACCCCGACCGCCCGCGTCGGCCACGCCATGTTCGTCTACGACGTGGCTCCCCACCCGCCGGCCTCGTGGGCCGTCCAGTGCGCCAACCCGGTCGCGCCCCTGCCGGACGAGGTACTGAGCGAGGGCGTGGGCGAGCCGGCCCTGCGCACCCTCGCGGTCGACTGCACGCAGAGCCGGCTCGTCCCACCCGGCAGCGGGTGGTTCGTCCAACCGGGCGGGTACGACGGCTGGACCGCCGGCCTGCTGGTCGCGGCCCGGTTGGCCTACGAACAGACGGCGCCCGGCTACGTCCCGCCCTTCGCGGTCTACGAGTGGTTCGGGCGGGCGCTGCCGTCCGCCGCGCC
>CAZCKC010000125.1:1644-10316 GCA_964499235.1 uncultured Planctomycetales bacterium
TCTCAGATCCTCGCGAGCAGTGGGAGAGCAGCCCGTCTACTTCCCACAACCCATTCGCCCGGAAAAGCTGGTACACCCCGGCCGCTCTCCTGCTCCTCGCCGTCCTCTTCGCCCAACTGCTGGGCGCCGCCACCGCGCTGTCGGCCACCGTCGACGAGGGATTCCACATCACCAGCGGCCTCGAGTATCTCCGCACCGGGGAGGTGCGCCTCTTCGACGAGCACCCGCCCCTGGTCAAGGCCCTGTTTGCGTGGCCCCTCCTCCTGGTGCCCGACCTGACGCCGCCCGAGGGGGCGCCCGGCTACGCCGGCGGCGACCTGATCGCGGCGGCCCAGGCAACGGTGCTCAGCTACACACCTATCGACCGGGTGATCGTCGCGTGCCGCGTGCCGGTCGCCCTGATGACCGTGCTGCTGGCCGCCGGGATCGCCCGCTGGGCCGGGCGCCGCTTCGGCCCGGGCCCCGCCCTGGCCGCGCTGGCCCTGGTCGTCTTCGATCCCAACCTGCTGGCCCACGGCAGCCTCGCCACCACCGACGTGGGCACCACGGCCTTGATCCTCGCGTCGATGATGGCCCTGGCAGCCTACGTCCGGCGCCCCGCGCCAAAGACGTGGGCGGGCGCGGCCCTCCTGCTGGGGCTGGCCCAGGGCGCGAAGCTCACCGCGCTGATGCTCCTGCCCATCGGCGGGATCCTGGTGTTGATCGGGGCGTGGGAGCATCCCTCGGGCCGGCGGGGACGGGCACTCGTGCGCGCCGGCCTGGCGTACGCCGGGATGGTCCTGGCAGCGGCGCTCGTGCTGTGGGCGCTCTACGGCTTCGAGGTGCGCCCCCTTGCGGACGGCGGAATCCCGCTGCCCGCGGCGAGCCACGTCGCGCGGTGGCTGCGCCTGCGCACCAACCTCGCCTACGGGCGGGAGGCGTTCCTGCTGGGGCAGAACCGCATGCACGGCTGGTGGCTGTACTTCCCGGTGGCCTTCCTGGTCAAGACGCCGCTGCCGGCCCTCGTCCTGACCCTGATCGGCCTCCCGGTCTTCGCGCGGGATCTGGCGCGGGCCGTCCGCCGGCGGCGGGCCGCGCAGGCCCTGGCGCTGGGGCTCTTCCCCCTGCTCTACGCCCTGGCGAGCCTGACCAGCACGCTCAACATCGGCTACCGGCACCTGCTGCCCGTGCTGCCCTTCCTCTATATCGGCTTCGGCGGCCTCCTGAAAAAGCTCACAGCCCCCGTCCTCGGGGGCGGGTCTTGCAAACCAACGCCTTTGCACCTCATAGCCGCCGCCCTGCTCCTCCTCCAAATAGCGGCGGCCCTGACCGTCGCGCCCCACTACCTCGCCAGCTTCAACCCCATCGCGGGCGGGCCGGCGCGCGGGTGGCGCTTCCTCGCCGACTCCAACACCGACTGGGGCCAGACCTTCAAAGCCCTTGCCGGCTACCAGGCGGCCCACGACCTGGGTCCGGTCAAGCTCTCGTCCTTCACCTTCCTGGACCCGGCGATCTACGGCGTCGACTACGAGCCCATCGCGCCGATGATCGGCGCACCCGCCGTGCTGCCGCAGCGGTTCAACCCGGCGCCGGGGCGCTACGCCATCAGCGCCACCACGCTGGACGGCGTCCCCCTCCCGTACCCGTCCACCTACAGTGGGTTCCGGCACCGCGAGCCGTTCGCCAAGCTCGGGGACGCGATGTTCCTCTACCGGGTCGAGGATCCGGCGGAGCGCGCGGCGGGCGCCCCGCGCTGGCTGGCCCAGTGCACCGATCCGGCCCCGCCCCTGCCCCCGGAGGCCGTCGCGGAGGGGTTCGGCGTGCCGGACCTGCGGCAGCTCACCTTCGACTGCACCCAGAGCTGGATCTATCCTGAAGGTGGGCAGGTCCCCGGCTGGTACGCGCGCCACACGCCGGACGTCGACCGGCTCCGCTGGCCCCGCGAGACCGAGTACCTGGCCTGGTGGCCCGCCTGGACCGAGGCGCTTCCCCGCACGACGCTGCGCCTGAGCTACACCCAGCCGCAGCCCGGTGCGCTGCCGCCCTTTGCCCTCTGGACGTGGGCGCCGGCCGACCTCGACGGCGCCTACACCCCCCAGCGGGTCGCCCTGGCGGACACCCTGACCTTCCTCGGCCACGCCGCGCCCAAGCGCGCCGAGGCGGGCGAGGCATTGAGCGTCCTGACCTATTGGCGCGTCGAGCGCGTCCCGGCGCGCCCCCTCTCGCTGATGCTCCACCTGCGCGCGCCCTCCGGGGCCGGCCTCGCCGTGGGCGACGGGCTGGGCGTGCCCATCGACCAATGGCGGGCGGGCGACGTCCTCGTGCAGCGCCACCGCCTCGCGGTGCCCGCCCCGGCCCCGGCGGACCGTGCCGTCCTGGTCGGCGGCGCCTACTGGCTGGACGACGTCAGCCGCCTGCAGACCCCCGACGGCGCCGGGGAGTTCGTGCTGACCGAGGTCCAGCTCGTAGGGGAATGATCCAAGATCTATCCACCGGACACGTTGTCGATGAGTTTCACCAGTTACACAGAGATACACAGAGGAAAAATGACTCCAATGAAAAAACCTTATCTTACCGCAGAGCACGCAAAGAACGCAAAGAAAAGACAAAAAATATTAAGATTAATTCTGTGTTTTCTTAATATCTTTGAGTTCTCTCTGTGATCTCTGCGGTGAAAATGATCTTCTTTCAGTAGAGTCATCCGTGAGCTAAGGAAAGCGCGCCTCGAGCTGGTCGCGCACCTCCGCGCCCCGCTGGCGGACGAAACGGCGCAGGAACGCCACCTCCGCTTCCCATGAGATGGGTCGGGGCCACCGCGCCGTCTCGTAGCCGATCGCCGGCGACAGCAGCTCGGTCCAGGCGTCGACCCGGGGCGCCAGCGACTCGGGCGCCAGGGCGCCGTCCAGGTGCATCGCCGCCCGGTCCGTCAGGTACCGCCGGTACTCGGGGTTCGCCAGCAGCGCGCGCAGCAGGCGCGCGAAATCCGTGGGCGCCTCCCACGACCGGTGAAGCGGCGCGTCGATGCGCGGGGCAAAGGACGGGGTCTCCCCGCCATAGAGCCAGAACCACCGTCCCCCGCGCGGGTGCGCCGCAAACCACGCCTCGCCGGTCGTGCCGAAGTAGAGCTGCAGCACGGCGAAGTCGGTGAAGGACGCCAGATCGATCTGGCTCTTGAGGGTCGCATACTGGGCCGGGTCGGAGAGGTCCGACGCTGCGACCCAGTCGAGCAGGGCGTCCCAGTCGGCATCGGTGCCCTCACGCCGCCTGCCGTCCTGGACCACGTCGACCCGATCGATGCCGTAGGCCTTCTCCAGGAAGAAGCGGTCAATCCGCTCGCTGAGGTGGTAGATCCCCCACGACTCCCCGTTGATGAAGAGCCACACAAAACGACGCGGCGCCGCCCGCAGATCGAGCGCCGCGACCGCATCGGCGATGAGCTGATCCTGGAGGAGGGGCCAGACCTGGGTCTGGTTCCCGGCCTGGAGCAGCAGCCGGTCGATGCCGGGCACCTCGCCCTCCGCCGGCGCAGCGCCTGACGCCGTCGGGAAGAGGGGATAGGTCAGACGAGCAGGCCCGTAATCCTGGCGGGCATAGAGCCGCAGCGAGGGTTTGGCTGCGTCGAAGGGCGCCATCCGGTGGGTGCGCAGGCCCATGCCCGCCTCAAACCCGAGCTCGCCGCCGGCGTCCAGGTACGCCACGTGCGCCGCGCGTTCCCAGTCCCGCCCCCGCGCCCAGGGACGCGTCAGAATGCCGCGCTCCGCATCCCAAAGATCCGCCGGTTCGACGGTCAAGGCGACCACCGGCAGGTCGTTTTCCACGCCGACCAGGTACGCGGCGTGCCCCACCTCCCCCACGACCCCGTTCATCACCTCCACCGCCCGGAAGACGGTCAGCGCGGGGTAGTCGGCGTCGAGGATCACGGGCTGCCGGTACCGGATGCCCACCGTCGCGGTCGGCACCGAGCCGTCGGTCGTGAAGAGCACCTCTCCCTGGGGGTGTGAGGGGTGCAGCTCGACCAGCACGCTGCGGTCGTACTGCCCCGAGGGCGGGTCAAACTGGGGCGCGCCCCCGGCCCACGGCTCCCCTGCGCGCGGCAGGGGCAGCCGGCTCAGCGTCGGGTTCCGCGCAGCCACCGCACCGAGGCTCAGGAGGGCCACCAGCCCGAGGACGAGCCAGGCGAGGGTGCGGTATCGGTCTGACGTCACCACGCCATCCCTTACCGAACCCGCAGAAGGTGCAGTTGGAGCCGGCGATTCGCCACCCGGCCCTCGGGCGCCCCGGTGATGGGAAGCCGTTCACCGTCCGACGCCCGGTACATACCCACGGCGATCCGGACGTTGCTGCGGAGAAGCGAAGGATCCAGATCCAGCACGTGGACGTCCCGGATCGTCTCCCCCGCCTGCCACGCCACCGTCGGATAGAACCAGTAGACGGGCTTGCCGTCGCTCTGCGCCAGCAGGTCCCCCGCCTCATCCAGGACGTGGACGAAGACCTTGTAGTCCTCGACCAGCGTCTGGCGCGCGTACCAGTAGAGCGCAACGCGCACGGCCCCACCCGGCGTCACCCACGCGGGCGCGTCGTAGCCCACCAGGGCAATGCGCGAACCGAAATCCGCCTGGAGCGGATAGTCGGGGTCCATCGGCCCCTCACTGACGTCCGGGGGATGCCGCAGCGTGGTCAGGGTTACGGGCGCGCCCAACTCTCCCCCACCGCCCCCCTCAGGTTCGAGGGGTTGGCCGCTGGGCAGCGTCAGCGCGACGTCCAGCGTATAGCGCCCCTCCGGCGCGTCATCCGGCGGAACGAGCACGTAGTGCGGCTGGGTCAGATCGCCCATCGTCTGGGCCCAGCGCACGCCGTCGTCCGGACCTCGGATAAACAGCGACACGGCGACGGGAAGGGCCTCGGGGCGCAGCGGGGCCCAACGGAGCGTGACGTAAAGGGGCTCGCCGGGCACGATCCGCGTCCGGCTGACACGCACGGACGCCAACGTCAGCCGGACCTCGGCACCGTCGCTGAAAACGCGATCCTGAGGCACCGTCTCGCCCCGATCGAAGGGTGTGGGCCGATAAACGAAGAGCGTGACCGGGGTCGCCGTATCGTGCGCGTCCCGGTCCGAATAGACGGGGCGATAACGGGCCTGAAACCACGACCGCGCCCGCACCCCATCCCAGGCGATACTGTTCAGGGCGACGCAGTAATCGGGGTGCTCGGTCTGCAGCAGCGTCAGAAGCGCCGCCGCGTCCACCCTTTCGGGAATGCTGAGCGTCGACAACTCGTCAAAATGGGGGAGCGCTGCCTCCGGCACGGCGATGCGGTCCGTCGCAAGGCTGTGGTCGAGAAGCCAGTCGGCGGCCTCCGCGTAGATGGCATTGCGCCCCGCCGCACGGAGCCTGCGCATCCGCAGCAGCTTGGGGGCCGCCAGCAGCAGTCCCAGCGCCAGGCACAGGCCCAGCAGCGCGCGTCGACGGTCGCTCAGTCGTCCCATGGCTCGTACAGCGCGCTGACGTCCACGTCGGTGCCCCAGATGCGCGATCCCTCCAGATCAATCCAACTTCCGGTCTGGACCAGCGTCCAGCGCTCGGGAGGCACGCCGGCGAAATCGACGTCGGAGACCGTCATGGATGCCGGACCGTAGGCCGGTTTCTTGATAAAGGCAGCGAGCGCCGCGCGCGTCACGTCCGCAATGGCGATCGACTGCGCGCTCACGTGGGAAAGATCCTTGCTCACCAGTCCGAAAGTCGCCCTCGCGATCCGCAGATCCACAGCGTCCAGACGGCTGGCCTCCCCGACCGAGACCGCCTTATCCCCCAGGGTGTCCAACACGGTGTCGCGGACGCGCACATCAGAGCCGCTGATGTCGATGCCGTCCGCACCGATATCGCGGAAGACGCACGCCACAACCTCTCCCCAGCCGAAATCGGCGTCCAGGGCGTCCGAAGCCGTCTCCGCAAACTCGGTGGACGTGAACCCGAAAGGCGCGTGAATCACGTTGAAGCCGTCCTCAGCCTGGGTGCCTATGATGCGCCCGTGGTCGAGATAGATGGGGCTGCGATAGAAGGTGATCCCGCCCGTCAGCGTCCAGGCGCCCTGCGCCAGGCCCGTCGTGTGGGAGACGGTCGTATGGTGCCAGGTGGAGGGCGATGCCGCTTCCAGGACGACGATGCCCTGCCAGTGATCCGCTTGAGGGCCGAGGCTCACCGGCGCGCCGGCCTCCCCGCTGAACGTGAGGGGCCCGCTCGCCAGGAGATACGCGTCCGGGCCGAAGCGCAGCGTGGTCCCCGCCGCCAGGTGCAGGCCGTACCCCGCCGGCAGGATCAAGTTCCCTCGGATCTCCCAGGCGCCCGGCGGAACCGTCAGAGCCCGCGCCCCCTCGACCGGTCGGAGATAAGGGTGTTGGATCAGCACGTCATCGAGGGACGGCGGCTCCGGACGCGGCCCTCCCACCAGCGGCGGCGAATAGACCGGTCGCACCGTCTGCGTGATGGTGCGCGTCATCCCCCAGAGGCGCGTCTCGATCTCGACGCCGGCAAGTGCGGATGCGTCGTCCGGCGAGACCCCACCGGCGCGGGGGATGGACAGCCGTGCGTACGGCATCGCGGCGGCATCGGGGGGCAGGGCGCGCAGCACCAGCGCGCCCTCGCTGAGCGTGGGCGAGACGACCCGTCCCTGCGTGCCGGCCCCTCCCCATCCCACCTGGGCGGGAAGCCGGGCATCCCCCCGGGTCAGGGCCACGATCTCCACGGGAAGCTCCAGCACATTGCCCACCTCGATCTCCAGCGTCTCCGAGCTGACCGACCGCGCGTGTGCATAGATCATCTGGTAGGGGGTCAGCAGCTCCCGCAGGGAACGCTGCCGGCGTGCCAGCACCTCCCAGGGTGAGGCCAGGGCGTCCGCAGGGAACTCCGTCTCCAGCACCGCCTGGAGCGCCGCGTGCTCCCCTTCCCAACGCGCCCGGAGCATCTCCAGATAAGCGGGCTGCGTCATCCGGTGCAGGTGCCGGAGATACGCGCGCTGGATCAGCGGATCCTCCGTCATCGCGGCGAACTGCAGGCCGTCCAGGCTTTCGATCTCGACCGGGCCCCGGTCGCTCAAGGGCTGCGCGTCGAACCCAACCGGTTCCAGCCGGGTGGTCACCGGATTATAGTAAAAGCGCAGATTGTGCCACAGCATCGCGTGGCGCGCGCCCCAGAGGTCGCAGAGCGCCAGAAACGCCCCCATGGCGTCAACGTCGAAGACCTGAGACGCGGGCCGCGTGCCCCGATGAAAGGCCCGCAGCATCCCCACGGCGGCATCCCGCTGCGGGGCGAGCACCGGGTCGTCCGCGATCCGCCCGCTCTGGAACTCGTCGATCAGCGGGAGGTCGTCGACCGCACTCGGCACCATCGCGTCGTTCTCATAGGCCGCGCGGTACGTCCACAACAGATTCTCGTCGTACCGGATGACCAGGCCCTCACGGCGTCCCTGCGACTCCAGCAGCTCCTTGGCGAAGCTCTCTTCCAACGCGTAGATGCCCATATACGTACCGTTCTGGATCAACCGCACGAAGCGGTAGCCCACGCTCAGCCCATCCTCCGCCCGCAGGTTCTCCATAAACAGCCACTCATCCAGGTACGTGCGGGTCGAGGGATCCTGGAGCGAGAAAGTGCGCATCCCGTCCAGATACCGGTCGTCCTCCATCTCAACGCGGAACGACCACTTATCGCCCACAAAATGATCGGCCCAGTCCCCTTTCAGGCGGAACTCGGCGGGCAGCGGATCCCCATGCCCCAACCGAATCGTGCCGGGGACGAAATCCTCATCGGTCGCCAGCAGGATCCACGTGGACAGGGCTTCCGACCGCTTGGCCTCGATGCGCGCGAAGTCATCGGGCGCGATCTCCAACGTCAGCGTCTCCAGGACGTCGCCGGCCTCCGGCTGGGTGGGCGTTGGCGTCACCGACCGGGTCGGCGTGGCGGGGACCGGCGTCGGGGCAGCGGCCTCAAACATCGGGGTGGACGACGGCGTCGGCGCCGACGCCGTCGTCCCCCAGCGAGCGGCCCCCCAGCCCCCGGCGAAGGCCAGCAGCAGCAGGGTCACCAGCACCGGCGGGGAGACCAACCGCCGCCACCGTGGTGACGCGCGCCTTGGGCGCCGAAGGTTCGGTGTAGAATCAGACGGTGACATCAGGAACAACTCCCACTTCTGACAATGAGATCCGTTCGTAGTAGGCGATTCATCGCCATGACGCTTTACCAGATCCAGGTGCAGTTAAAACGCGCACGGCGCTAAAGACGCCTACTACAAACATGCTTTCGTTATCGTTGGCGAGCCATAAGCTCATAGAAACTCCTTCAAGAATAAGATCCGCTCGTAGTCGGCGATTCATCGCCGTGACGCTCACAACGCCGTCCCATAGGGCGCCGGCACACCCAGCATCCCCTGCACGTACTTCGAAAACCGGTCGACCCGAGGGCCAAAACGCCCCAGAATCTGGGTCAGCCGTGCGGCGTGCTCACGCCCGGCCTTGAGCTCCAGCACGACCGTCGCCGCCGTCGCCGCCGGGGCATCCAGGTTGACGATAAACGACCTCGGCTGGTCATAGGCGCGGAGCGCCGTATCCAGGGTCAGCCGCACCGTATCGTCGGGCGTCGCGTAATAGGCGCGTTGGTAGTGGTTGATCAAGGCCGGTTCCCCAAACCGGTCGAGCCACCACC
>CAZCKC010000126.1:0-10288 GCA_964499235.1 uncultured Planctomycetales bacterium
CCGACCCCCCTTGCCAAGGAGCGGTCACCCGCTATACGGACAAGTTCACCGGTGACCGCAACCGGCTGCTGATGTCGAATCCGCCGAGCCTCGACCGGGAGAAGCTCAGCGTTCGGATCAGCTACGACGAGGGCCTGACCTGGACCCACGGCCGGATGCTGTATCCGTTCGACACCGGCTACAGCGACATCACGATCCTGCCGAACGGCGCCGTCGGCGTCTTCTACGAGCGGGGCCGATCGATTTCGACGCAGGAAATGTGGTTCGCGATTCTGGATCCGAGTTGGCTGGAGGCGGTTGCTGACCACGCGTGGTGGAACTTCGATGAAAAGGCCAATGGGATCGCCAGCACGTTGCCGCAGAGTATCGAGGACGTGAGCGGCTTCGAGCTGCACGCCGCCGGGGCGGGAAACCGGCCGCCGGCCTATGTACCGGGCGCGCCCCAGTACGGGTCATCGTCAGCACTGAACTTCAAGGCCGGCTCCGATCATGTCGTGTGGGAGGACGACGGGGACCGCGAACTCGACTTCGACGCGGCCGACAGCTTCACGATCGAGGTGGTGTTCCGAACCACCGAGCACGCCAACGGGGGCGCGGCCGCCGCCGGTGCGCTGGTGGCAAAGGATTGGGGGGTTGACCTGCCGAGCTGGTGGTTGCGCGTCGAGAACGGTGTCGCCCGCTTCCTGATCGATGATGTCGACCTCGGCTCCAGCAGTGTTTCGTCAAGCCTGACGGTAGCTGACGGGGCGTGGCGGCACGTAGCGGCGGTTCGCGATGTGCTGCGCGATGAGCTGCGGATCTACGTCGATCACGTGCTCGTCGGGGTGGCGGCGGACACCACCACCGGTACGCTGGCCAACGACCAGGATCTCCGCATTGGAGCGTTTAACTCCAGCAGCCGAGAATTCGTCGGCGACATCGACTTTGTCCGGATCAGCCGTGGAACGCTAAACCCGGCGGCCTTCGTCCAGCCGGCGACAACCGGCTCGGTGCTCGGCTTCTGGACGTTCGAAGAGCTGCCGGCCGGGGCCGACGCCCCCCTGCAGCGCGGAGCGGTCCGCGATGCCAGCGGCCGCCACCGGCACGCGACCGCCAGCGGGAGCGCGCCGCCCACTTACGAAGCCGGCTCGGCGGCGTTCGCACAAACCAGCAGCATCGCTTTCACGAGCGGCGACGATGCGATCATCTTCCCGGATCGGGATGCCGACCACTTCGACTTCGCGGCCGATGACAGCTTCACGCTCGAAGCGGTGTTCCGGACGACGGCCCACGGGGCGGGCGGCAGCCAGCAAGCGGGCGCGTTGGTCGCGAAGGATTGGGGGCCCGAGTTGCCAAGCTGGTGGCTCCGCGTTGAAAACGGAGTGGCGCGGTTCCTGATCGACGACGACCCGGCCGGCGCCAGTGCGGTTTCGAGCGACGTGAACGTCAATGACGGCAACTGGCGGCACGTGGCGGCGGTGCGCGACGCCGGCCGTCAGGAGTTGCGGCTCTACGTGGACCACGTCCTGGCGGGGGTGGCCGCCGATACGACCACTGGCTCGCTGGCCAATGCTCAGGACCTAGTCATCGGGGCCTTCTCGAACACCAGCCGCGAGTTCGAGGGCGAGATTGACTGGGTTCGCATTTCGCGCGGCGCCTTGGAGCCGAAAGCGTTTGTTCAGCCGGTCGGCGCCCCGTCGGTGATCCGGGGGGACTGGGAATTCGACGCGGCGCTCAGCGGTGACTATCCGCCGGCGGCGCTTGGCAAGATGCGCGACACGAGCGGCTGGAACCACCACCTCAGCGTACAAGGCGTGCCGCGGCCGGTTCGCGCGCTCGGCGATCCGATTCGGGGGGCGACGCCGGCCTTGCAGTTCCGCGCCCGGCAGCCCGACGCTCTGGTTCACACCGACGCCGGCGACGACCGGTTCGATTTCGGCCCCGCTGACAGCTTCACGCTCGAGGCGATCATTCAGACGACGGAAAACGAGATCGGAGGCCTGGTCGCCAAGGATGACCCGATGGATGGTCCTGGCTGGGTCTGGCAACTCGACGGGGGCGGGACGATGCGCTTCAGCGTGTCCGACGGCTTGGCCGCCAACAGCGTCCGCAGCAGCAGCGCGGACGCCGTCAGCGACGGTCAATGGCGCCACGTCGCAGCGGTTCGCGATGCCCAGGCCCGCGACCTGCGGCTTTACGTGGACTACCAGCTCGTGAAGGTGAGCCCGGACATCACGACTGCGCCGCTGGACAACGACAAGGATCTGCTGATCGGGGCGATTCATACGCGTGATGCCGGCTTCGACGGCCTGATGGATCGGGTGCGAATTACGGAGGCCGCGTTGTCGCCGGGCGACTTCCTGCCCTGCGGGACGTTCGGCGACCTGACCTGTGACGGGCGTCGGGACAGCGAGGACCTCGAGCAGCTGGCCCAGTGCCTGCAAGGTCCCGACGTGCTCGCGTCGCCGGGCGGCTGTACGCCACTGGATTTCAACCGGTCCGACCTCGATGGCGATCAGGATGTCGACCTCGTCGACGCAGCGCTCTTGAGCCGCGAGGTCAACTGATGAGGGGCATGACCTTGAGCAAGGATGTGAGGGCACTGTGATGAAACGAACCCCGCGCGAGCACTTCTTCAACCGTCGCCGGCTGACCGTTGCTGAGCTCGCTGCGTACGCCGACCAGGGTTTCCTGCTGCTGGACGGCTTGCTGACCCCTGAGGGGGTCGCGACGCTCCGAGATGCCAGCATGCGCGTCTGGCGCGAACAAAAGGGTGAAACGGATCCCAAGGGCACCTGGCTGCAAAGCGCCCTGCTGCCGAACGTTCACCACCACGACGAACTGATCCGTGAGTTCTATTTCAATGGTCCCCTGGTCGATGTCGCCACCGAGCTGATCGGACCGAACATCAAGGGGGCGACGAGCCAACTGACGTTCAAGCTGCGCGGCAACACGCAGTCCTTCGGCTGGCACCAGGACAACGGCTACGGCCAACTGGTCCCCGAGAACGCGATCACCACCCTGACCGCGCTCGAGGACAACGACCGCGAGACCGGCTGCCTGTGGTTGATCCCCGGCTCCCACCAGCAAGGCCAGATCGATGTGAGCGACCGGCTGACCGCCGAAGCGAAGGCCAGCGGCGCCGACTTGACCGTGCAGCCTGCGGACGAGTCCGGGGCCCGGCCGATGCCGATGAAGGCCGGCCAAACGCTGATCTTCCATTGTCACATGCTGCACAAGTCGGAGGGCAACGACGCGCCGGACCGCGATCGGCGGATCCTGTTCCTGCGGTACGCGGATGCGGACGCGGTGGAGGTTTACAACAACCACGCGCCGCGGCTGGGCAAGCTCCTGCGGGGGCAAAGCCGGTTTCCGGAGGTGACCGCCTTCGAGGCGGCATTGGGCGCAAGGGAGAAGTCCGCCGGGCGGCGCTGAGCGCAGATGATGCTAAGCCTTTTCAGAACAATGGTTTGCGAATCCACCAGCCGGCGGGCCGGCGTGGGATCGGCACCTGAAACGTGTCGGGGCGCCCTTGAGTTGCGTCAATTGCACACATTGTATACAATTCACCTGGAGCAGGGCATGCGATGATTCGCTCAACTCTCAAACAGCGTGCTTACCGCGATATCCGCACCAAGATCCAGAATGGGGATCTGTGGGCGGGGGCCCGGCTTTCCGAGCTCTCACTCTCGAAAGAGCTGCAAATCAGCCGGACGCCGATCCGGGAAGCCATCCACCAGCTCGCCAGCGAAGGCATCGTCGAGCATATCCCGCACCAGGGCGCCTTCGTGCGCCAGCTCACCCGCCCGGAGCTGCAGGAACTGTTCGACCTGCGCGAGACGCTCGAGTGCTATGCCGTCCGGCGGGCGGCCGACCACGTCAGCGACGCGGATCTGGCGTTGCTGGATCGGCTGTGCGTGGTCATGCGGCTCCAGGTGAAGCAGGCCCTGCAAGCGGGAACACCGGCCATCACCGGCGACGAAGCCAACGACTGGGTGATTAACGACTCGCTGTTTCACATGCTGCTGATTCGGGCGGCGAAGAACTCCTGGCTGTTGAAGATCATCGGCGACCTGCAGCTGATGACGCGGATGTTCGGCCAACGGCGGGAGCCGTTGGGGGTCAGCAACCTGGTTTGGATCTACGCCGGGCACGCCCGCATCGTGCGGGCGCTGCACCGCCGCGACGCCGTGGGGGCCAGCCGCGAGATGGGACGTCACATTCGCCGCGGGTGCCGGCTGGTGTTGCAGCTGTGCGGACCGGGCGACGGCGCGGGACGAGATGACGGCATGCCGGCGGATTGGCCGGCGGAGGTTCGTGACCTGGTGCGGCGGCTCGAGGCCTTCGATGCGTCGAGCGAGCCGGAACGGTCGAGGGGATAGCGCAATGGGCCTGCCAGCCCGGTGAAGCCCGGGTGCGGCCAGCAACGATCGACGAACGCATTCGTTGATGTGGGAGGTTAACAATGGGCGGCGGAAAGTGGCACCGGCATCTGGCAACACTGCTGGTCGGCGCATTCGCGGCGACCGGCGCGTGGGCTCAAACGATTGCCTACTGGGAGTTCGAAGAAAAGTCACCGGGCAACCTGGCAAGCACGGTTGCGGGTGCCATCGTGGACTCCAGCGGGAACGGGCGCAACCTGACGGCCGCGGGGTCGCCGGAGTTGCCGTTCTACGTTGAGCCCTGTCCAGCGTATGACGGGGGTTCCTCGCTCAACTTCCTCGATCCCGAGAACGACCGCCTTTTCTTCCCAGATAATGGGGGCAGCGACTTCGATTTTGGCGCAAACGAAAGCTTCACGGTCGAAGCGGTCATCGGCGGGTTCGTCCAGCCCGACATCGGCGCGCTGGTGGCCAAGGACACGCTCGACCCGGAAGACTCGCAATGGTGGTTCCGGCACGAGAACGGCGTGCTGAAGTTCCTGGTGCGCGACACGCTGGGTAACCAGAGGAGCGTCAACGCCGGCGGCAGCGCGATCGCGATCGTGAACAACGCGGCCTGGCATCACGTGGCGGCGGTCCGCGACGTGGACGCCGGCGTCCTGCGGCTCTACGTGAACTACATCCTCGTCGCCGAGGAGCCGGACCCGACCACCGGTCCGATCGAGAACGACGACGACCTGACGATCGGCGGCTTCACCAATGCCGACGATCGCGAATTCGGCCCGGGCGACATCGATTTCATGCGCATCAGCAGCGGGGCCCTGACGCCGGGGCAGTTCGTCCAGCGACGGGCTGAAAACAAGGACGTCCTGGCGTTCTGGGACTTCGAAGACGGCGTCGTCGGTACCCGCGTGGCCGGTGAAACCGGTGCGATCCTCGACGCGGGGCCGGCCGGCCGGCACGCGACCGCGGTCCCGAACGACCCGGGCGACCTGGCGACGTTGCCGGAGTACGTCGAGGGCGTCTGCGGGACGGCACTGCGCCTGACGGCGGGCGACGACGGGTTCTTTTTCCCGTACAGCGCTCCCTACCCGTTCGACATCCCGGCCAACGAGGGAATGACCTTCGAGATCGTGGCGAAGACCTCGGCGCTGGACGTCTTCCAGGCGTTCATCGCACGCGACGCCCCCGGTCCGCAGTACTGGACGCGGATTCGCGACGACGTCCGCGCCCAGTTCTTCGCGTCCGACGGCAGCGGCAACAGCATCGATTCACGCGACCGGCTGCTCAACGACGACCGCTGGCACCATATTGCCTTCGTCCGCGATGGCCGGGCCGAGTTGCTGAAGCTGTACGTCGACTACGAACTGGTCGCGACGAACGGCGAGCCGACGGCCGGGCCGATCGAGAACACGGCCCCTCTGACCGTCGGTGAGTTCGTCACCTCGAGCACGCGCTCGTTCATCGGCGACATTGAACTCGTCCGCATCAGTAACGGCGCCCTGACGCCCGCCGAGTTTGTGGCGTGTGTCGACACAACCCGGGCGTCCGACCTGGACGACGACAACGATACGGACCTGGCAGACTTCCAAATCTTCCAGGAGCAGTACAGCGGTCCCCAGTAACCGCCGATCGGTGCGCCGTCGGTCGACGACCCTGAAGGCCCGGGATCGCGGCCGGGACGCTCGCGTCCGGCACCGTTTGCGGCTGCGTGCAGCGGGGCCGGCGGCGGGCGGCGCAGCCTGCTTCCGGTGGTGGGTATAAGGAAGGAACGACATGGCCCGCATCCGCGCCTTCACGTTGATCGAGTTGCTCGTCGTCGTGGCGATCATCGCCTTGCTGATCAGTGTGCTCTTGCCCGCTCTCCAACGGGCCCGCGACCAGGCGAAGTTCGTCAATTGCGCGAGCAACCTGCGGCAGGTGCTGACCGCAGCGCTAATGTACACGCAGAACTGGAAGGAGTTCCCGCCGGCCATCACCCAGAACCGGTGCGTCGACCGGCGGGGGCGTTTCTGGGCCAAGCCCTCGTGGATCAACTACAACGCGAACAACCCGACGTGCTCCTCGGCCGGCGGCGCGGTGTGGCCGTTCCTGGGCGAGTTCCTGCCCGCCCCCGACGTTTTTATCTGTCCGATGTCACCCGGCAAGCCGCTGGCACTGAACGAGGACTACGAGTCGGCCGACACGCGGTTCCTGCACGGATCGTACTACCTGTTGTGGAACTACCCGGCCTTCGAGGTCAGCGGCTTTTACGGCCCCCGCAACCCCGCGGACCAGCGTGGGGGCGAAGACGGGCGGCGCCGCATTTCCGCCAGCAACCGGCTGCTGGTGGCCGACCGACTCGAGTTCAACGACCCGCCGGGCTCGCTCGCCTGGGACGCCAGCCATCGGTTCGAGGGCAGTCGCGAGCTCCGCGAGCAAACGATTTCGATCTGGACCTCTGAAGGCAACTTCACCAGTAGCGACCCCGACGAGTCGCGGCCGTCCGTGAGCAGCAACGCCGGCTACCTCGACGGCCATGTTTCAGCGTGGAACTCAGATTCGGCCCTAGCGATGGAGCGCCCCCTGACCGACGCCCTGACATTGTTTCCCCGCGACGCCGTGCCGCACCGCGATCCCGACGAAGAGCGCCGCAACGGGCGCTGATTCCGGAATGGGCGCGCCGAGGCGACCATCCCGGTTTCACGCCGGAGTGCTGAAGCAAAGTGAACCTGTGAGCTTTTCCGAACCTCCGATCGATCGCCTGCGGCGTTTGCTGGACCGGTTCGAACGCGCCATCGATCTGCAGCACATCGAGCACGTCCGAAGCCGCTACCGCCAGACGCTCAGCGGCGAGCCCTGTGATCCGCCGCCCCTGGTCTGCTACGTCCCGTACGACGACGTCGCAGGGCCGGCCTACCCGGTCCGCGAGACGCTCGATAACCCGGCCAAGATGCTGGTAAATGAACTGCTGGTCGGGTTCACATCCCTTTACCACGCCTGCCAACGCCAGGACGATACGCCGTTGTGCATTCGGGCCAATGTCGGCACCGGGCTGGTGGCCTCGATGTTCGGCGCGCCCTGGGAGGTGATCGACAACAACCCGCCCTGGATCCGCCCCCTCGGCGACGAGCGCGCCATCGAGGCGCTGGTGTCCGCCCCCCTGCCCGATGTGTCCGCCGGCCTCGGGTCGCGGGTCCGCGATCACTACGCGTTCTTCCGCGAAACTCTGCGCGATTACCCCAGCTGCCGCGCCGGCTTCGAGATCACGCTGCCAGACCTGCAGGGGCCATTCAGCACGGCCGAACTGCTATGGGGATCGCAAATCTACCTGGCGATGCACCGACGGCCGGATTTGGTGCGGGCACTGCTCGCCCACGTAACGGCCCAGACGCTGCGGGCCACCGAGATGGTGACACCGCTGGTCCAGGACAGCCTCGCGCCGCAAGGCTGCTTTCAGCACGCAACGGGGGTGCGCGGCGCGCTGCTGCTCCGCAACGACTCGGCGGTGCTCGTCTCGCCCTCCGCCTACCAGACGCTGATCGGCGAGCACGACGCGCAGATCGCCAGAGCCCTGAACGGTATCGCCGTCCATTTTTGCGGCGACGGGCAGCACCAGGTCCCTAATTGGCTGGCACTGGCTCAAGTGCGCGGCCTTGATTTCGGCCAGGCCGACTTGATGGACCAGGATCGCTTGTACCGCGACGCTCGGGAGTACGGCGTCGCGCTCGCCCGGCTGCGGCCGAGCCACGACGAGCTCACCTCCGGCCGGGCAGCGGCGCGCTTTCCAGTTGGAGCAACCTTCTGCTATGAAGCGCGCGACGCAGCGGACGCCGAAGAGGTGTGCCGGCGATACTACGGTGGCTGAACGGGCACTGACGATTCTGCGGTCACAGGGAGCGCCATGAAACGCATACTCCGCCACTTGCTGGGTTGGGGCCTGATGACGGTTGCTGCGACCTGGGTGGTCAGCACTGCGCAGGCTGACGATGTCCGCTGGGGGTCGCTGAGTTGGTCGGAGTTGCCCGCTTTTCCGCAGCCGGTCGGCGGCGCCTTCGCGGGCGTCAGCGACGGCGCGCTGGTCGTCGCTGGGGGCGCGCATTTCCCGACCCCCCTCTTCGAAGGCGGCAGCAAGCAGTGGGTCAGCGCAGTGTATGCTCTAAGGCCCGAAGGCGGCCGCTGGCTGCAGATCGGCGACCTACCTGCGCCGCGTGCCTATGGCGCGGCGGTCACCCTCGATGAAGGCGTGCTGCTCATAGGTGGCGGTGATCCCGAGACGCACACCCGCCAGGTGACGCTGCTGAGCTTGGATGGCGACGCGTTGCAGCTCGAAGAATGGCCGCCCCTGCCGGAGCCGAATGCGTTTCATGGCGCTGCCCGGCTGGGTGACAGCATTTACGTCGCGGGCGGTCGGGCCGCACCGGACGCCCCGCGCGCCCGACAGGCGTTCTGGCGGCTCGACCTGAGCGACCGGGCGGCCGGCTGGAAGGAAATGCCGTCCTGGGACGGCCCCGCCCGTCTGTTGCCGGTCGTGGCAGCACAAGATGGACGGGTCATCGTCTGCAGCGGGGCGGAGCTCGTCGCCAACGCGGATGGCGCGGGGCAGCGGCGGTACCTGCGTGACACTCACCTCTTCTACCCGGACCGCGGTTGGGAGCCGGGAGCCGCCCTCCCGCATCCCGTCGTCGCGGCCCCCGCGGCGGAGCTCGGAAGCTCGCACGTCCTCGTGTTCGGCGGCGACGACGGCTCCCTGGCGGATCGGGTCCAGGAGCTCGCTGACAACCACCCCGGCTTCAGCCGCACCGTGCTCGCCTATCACACGATCACCGACGCCTGGGCGCCGCTCGCCGAAATGCCGGCGACCCCCGTCACGACCAACGCGGTGAGCTGGCAGGGCGGGATCGTGATCCCCACGGGGGAACACCGGCCGGGGCATCGGACGGCCAGCGTGCTGAAAGCCGTTCCCGAGGCCAGTCACGCGGTGTTCAAGCGGCTGGATTACGTCCTGCTGGTGATCTATCTGGGTGCCTTGGTCGCGATGGGGGTTTACTTCTCGCGTCGCGAAAAGACGACGCACGACTTTTTCCTGGGCGGGCAGCGCGTCCCATGGTGGGCGGCCGGCATGAGCATCTTCGGCACACAGCTGAGCGCGATCACCTTCATGGCGATCCCGGCGAAGTCATTCGCCACCGACTGGACGTTCATCCTGGTGAACGCCTGCATCGTGCTGATCACGCCGGCGGTGGTATGGTTTTACCTGCCCTTCTTCCGCGGGCTGAACATCACGACGGCCTACGAGTACCTGGAGCGGCGTTTCAATCTCTGGCTGCGACTGTTCGGTAGCCTGAGCTTCCTGCTCTTTCAGCTCGGCCGCATGGGCATCGTCCTGTTCCTGCCCGCGATCGCGTTGTCGACGGTGACGGGACTCGACATCTACCTCTGCATCGTTGTGATGGGCGTGCTGTGCACGGTCTACACCGTGCTCGGCGGGATCGAGGCGGTGATCTGGACCGATGTCCTGCAGGTCATCGTCCTGATAGGCGGGGCGCTGCTCAGCCTGCTGATCATCGTGACCGATATTGACGGCGGGTTCGGGCGGCTGCTAGAGCTCGGGCAGGCGGACGAAAAGTTCCACACCTTCACGTGGAGCTGGGACTACACCTTGACCGCGGTGTGGGTGGTCGTGATCGGTAACCTGCTCGCCCAGCTCGTGCCCTATACGACCGACCAGACGGTGATCCAGCGCTACCTGACCACCAAGGACCAGCGGGCGGCCGCCCAGGCGATCTGGACGAACGCGGCCCTGACGATCCCCGCCGCCTTCATCTTCTTCGGCGTCGGCACGGCACTCTACGTCTTCTACAAGGTCAACCCGGCTGACCTGCATCCGCTGTTGCAGAACGACGCGATCTTCCCGTGGTTCGTCGCCCAGCAACTGCCGGCCGGCA
>CAZCKC010000127.1:0-10134 GCA_964499235.1 uncultured Planctomycetales bacterium
CGTGCACGCCTGTGGCCAGCGGGCCGGCGGCTTGAATAAAGCCGTCTGCCCCGCCCGGCGAGTTGGGATCACCGCCGCCGATGTCTTCGCCATAGATCTGGGTCGCCGTCGGACCGGTGATCTCGCCAAAGGCGAGGTCGCCGCCTTGGTGGTAGATCGACGAGGGCAGGTCGTCGAACTCGGCCGGGCCATCGTACAGGCCGTCGGTGTCGGGATAGATTGCGGTGCCGCTGCCCGGCGGCTCGATCGGATCGCCGTTGGGATCAACGCCCCATTCGCCCTCGTCGTCCGTCCCGCCACGGTTGGGATCAAACGGCCGCTCGCCGAGCGTAAACGGGTTGATGTTCGGAATGACGGCCGAGAACGGCGGCGGCTCGACCGCGGGAAGCGGCGGAATCAGCGCCAGCAACTCGTCGAAGTCGAGCTCGAATTCCGGGTCGTCAGGCACCGTCGTCAGGAGGTAAAAGAACCAGAAGTTCTCCCATTGCTGCGGAAAATACTGCGAATCCCAGAACCACGGCCCTTCCTCTTCCGGCGTATCGGGGTCCGGCTTGACGTACCAATCCGGCGGAATCGTCAGCGTTGTGTTACCAGAAGTGCTAGGCGTGCGGATCAGCTTCGCGTTGCCTAGCTCCCCCCAACTGTCCGGGCCGTCGTACTTGCCATTGCCGAACCGTCCCAGGAAGCCCTCACCGTTATCCTGACCGGGGGCGCTCACCAGCCGCCCCAGATCGCGGGCCGGGTAGTTGCGGCGGATGTATTCAAGCGCCCATTCGGCGTCAGCTGCATCTTCGTTCGCGGGGCTGGGGTCGAGCTTGCGCCACTCACCGGCTTCCGGATCCCAGACGATCATGAAGTCTTCGAAGAGTTCCGGTACCAGCCGGACCTCGTCCTCGGCGTCCTCGGCATCAGCCGGCGCCGGGATCGTCACTTCGAGCGCCGTGTTGAACTGCCCGTCCTCGTTCGCGTCCTGGAAACGCTCGCCTGGCGTCCACACCGCGCCGCCGAACCAGTTCGGATCCACCAGGCCGGGCACGTCCTCACCGTCGACCTGATACTGCTGCCGGCTTTCATCAAAGGACTCGCCCGCAAACGGCGAAAAGCGGCCGTTGCCGTTGAGGTCGGTAAACGGCAGCACGAGGTCCTTGTGGTCGGCGAAGCTGGTAATTTCCTGACCGTCGGGCTCCCAGCGGGTCGACCAAGGCAGCTCGGCATGGCCGACGGCGTCGCCGGTCACGCTCACGGCTCCGTAGGAGATCTCATGCCAGTACTCATGGAACGAGTTGATCACATCGTTCGTGCGGTCGAAGTACGCCTTAAAGGCGTTTTCGGGGTTCGGCAGCGGGACGTTCGGCCAAGCCGGAAAGTCGCGCGGCGGGACGGCCATCATGACGATGAACTTGCGTTCTTCCGCTGACGCCTTGAGGGCGGAACCCGCGAACAGCGCGACAACCGCGGCGCCGAGCACAACAGAAGAGAACGAAAACCACGATCGGCTATTCACGGGGATGACCCTCCGAACGAACCTGAGGAATGCAAACCGCTATAGGGACACGGAACCCTAGGGGTTGTCCCGCAGCCCACTGCGTTAATGGTCGATTATCGCGTTAGCAGGATAGCGGATCAAGGGTGTCATGGCAGGCCGCCTGAAATCGGCGCGCAATCCGCACCGTGCAGGTGCCGAATCACCCGCTGCCCTCACGCGGGCCGTGGTGCCGGCAACCCACGGTGTATGCGCGGTTTTCTCGCGACCGTGGCGCGTTTCGTGCGTTTTATCGCCCATGCGCAGCCCGGAGACCAGGCGCGTTGGTCAACCCACCGCGCTCGCGGCCACGACTCGCGGTGGCTATCGGGCGTCCCGCGGAGGGGAAGATTTCTGGTCGCGGCCCCGCGCCACCGCGCGATCGTTGGCGGTCGCGCCGCGCGCCGGCGATCCGCGCGATAGACCAAGCCTAGGCCGCCAAGGCCTGCTTCGCGGGGCGGTCGGCCTAACTCCTGCCAAGAATACGCCGATGAGGGTCGCGTCGCTGGGGTAGGTTTCACGCCATGTGGCGGACCATCGCGGGCACCGTCCGCCCCCGGCGTTTCTCGCCGCTCAACGGCATTGACTCCGATTCAACAATTGAGTACGTTCCGGCCACGTGCAGGAGGTCGGCCAGCGCCACGGGAGCGTTTGTTTCGGCCTCGTTTGCGGAGACCGGCATGAGCCTTAAATTGATCGTTTTTGACGTGGCGGGGACCACGGTTTGCGACGACGACAATGCCGTCGCCGGGCGGCTTTGCGACGCGTTGCAGGCCGCGGGCGCGGCGATCACGCTGGCGGACGTCGACCCCGTGATGGGCATGCCGAAGCCGCTGGCCGTCCGCATGCTGCTCGAGCAGGCCCGCGGCCAGACGCCGGCCGACGACGAGGTGGCGCGGATTCACGCGGATTTTCAGGCCCGGATCGTGGCTCACTACCGCGACGCGGACACGGTCAAACCCGCCCCTGGCGCGGTCGAGCTCTTCGCCGCCCTTCGCGAGCGGGGGATCCTCATCGCGCTGGATACCGGCTTCGATCGCCGCACGCTCGACACGATCATCGCCCGCCTCGGCTGGCAGACGCTCATCGACGACTCGGTCACCAGCGACGAGGTCCAGCGCGGCCGCCCCTATCCCGACATGATCGAGGCCGCGATGGCGCAGGCGGGCGTGGCTGAGCCGGCCGTCGTCGGCAAGGTGGGCGACAGCGCGAGCGACATCGAGCAAGGCATCAACGCGGGTTGCGGGCTGGTGGCAGCCATCATGAACGCGCGAACCCGCGCGGTGATCGATCGCTACCCGACGGTGCACCAGGTTACGCACCTCAACGAGCTGTTACCGCTGGTCGACCAGGTTGCCGCGGGCGCGCGTTCATGAGCGTCGCAGCGGAGGTCAACCTGCCGGCCCAACACCGGGCGGCGCTCGGCGCGGACGCTGCCCGGCTCCTGTCTGATACGGATCAGCGCCTGACGCTGGACCTCGGCGAGCTGCCGGCGCTCATTGCGCCGTTGGCTCCGCAGCGGGTCCTGGCGGTCGTCGACCGGACGGCACTCGACGCGACCGGTGCGAACGGCAGTCTCACCCAGTCGCTGGAACGATACGCCCCGACGTGGTTCGAGGGGTTCGCGCCGAATCCGAAACACGAACATGGCGTCGCGGCCGCTCGCGCGGCACGGGATGCCGACCTGATCGTCGCCTTCGGTGGCGGGTCGGCGCTGGATGTCGCGAAGCTGGCGGCATTGGCCGCGCGGCGTCCCGAAATTACCTCCGAGTTGGTCCGCGGCGAGCGCCCCGAGGAAGCCGATCCGTTGCCGATCATCGCGATCCCAACCACCTCGGGCACAGGCAGTGAGGCGACGCACTTCGCCGCGGTTTACGTGGACGGACGCAAGGTCTCCGTCGGCCACCCGGCACTGCGACCGGTCGGCACGGTGCTCGACGTACGCCTCCACGAGACCATGCCGCGCGAGCTGGCGGCCGTGACGGGGCTCGACGCGCTCAGCCAGGCGCTCGAATCGAGCTGGGCGGTCGGCAGCACCGCGGCGTCGCGGCAGTTCGCGGCCGTCGCCGGACAGCTGATCTTGCAGTGGCTCGAGCTGAGCGCGAACTGCGGCACCCGGGAGGCCCGCTTCGCGATGATGATCGGTGCGCACCTCGCTGGGCAGGCGATCAACTTGAGCAAAACGACGGCCGCGCACGCGCTCTCCTACCAGTTCACCCAGCGGCTCGGGCTGGCGCACGGCCACGCCGTGGCGTTGACGCTCGGCTCGGTCGGGGCGGCAAATGCCTGCGTCGATGCAGAGAACTGCCTCGATCCGCGCGGGCCGGAGCATGTGAAGGATCAGGTCCAGGCGGCGGCCGACCTGTTCGGCATCCGGCCGCAGGACCTCCCGCTGGCGATTCGGGAGTTGCTTGATCGACTCAACCTGCCCAGCACGCTCGCGGCGGCCGGCGTGGACGAGCGGCTGCTGGCAGAGTGCGCCGCGGCCGTCGATCCGGTCCGCCTCCGCAACAACCCGCGGCGTTTCTCGCGGGCGGAACTGGCCGATCTGCTGCGGGCCACGGCGGGTTCGACGGCGACCCCGGCGCCCCGATAGCAGCCGCCGACCACGCCGCCCACGTTCCAGCCGGTCATCGCTTCCCCCGTTCGACCCCGGACTCCCCGATGCCGCCTCGAGGGCGCGTGATTGCTCGCGGCCGCCGGCGGTTCAGAGGGCCGTTCGATTCGGTTATATTGCCACCAACACGCGGGCCGCGCCGCCCCGGCCGCCCGTCGTGTGTGGCGGAGCGGCAGGGATGAATCTGGTCGAGTTGGCTCAGCGGATCAAACGCGTGCGGCGCGAGCAGAACCTCACGCTCGAGGAGGTCGCGGCAGCTGCGGGCCTGACCCGCAGCTGGCTCTCCAAGGTCGAGAACTTTCGCGTTACCCCCTCGCTGCCAGCGCTGGCCAACATCGCCCAGGCGCTAAACGTCCCCCTCGCCGATCTGGTCGAGGGGCTCGACCGGCGGCCGCAGATCGCATTGATCCGGGCCGCAGAGCGGAAGAGCGTTCGGCGTGACGAGCACCAGAGCGGGATCGTTTACGAAGCGCTCGCGCACCGACGCGACAGCCGGCGGATGGACCCCTTTCTGCTCCACGTGCCGGCCGGTGATTCGCGGCGTGAAGCCCTCTCGCACGATGGCGAGGAGTTCCTGATGGTGATCTCCGGGTCGCCGCGGTTCGAATATGGGGAGCAATCCTTCGAGCTGGCGCCCGGCGACTGCCTCTACTTCGATGCCAGCGTCCCGCATCGACTGGTGAACGCTGACGGTGACGATGCGCAAGTGCTGTGCGTCTTCGAGATCCCGCGCAACTGACCCCCCTTCCCCCTCGCCATACCCCATTCTGTTTCTTCTGCCTCAACAACAATGCGGATAGCCGTGTCGCGGTAAAACACTGCTGGCAGCCAATTTAACGGGAATTTCGCGCAAACCTGATCGGTCCAACATAAGCAACAGGTATTGATTTATACGCAACAAGGTTGCTGCGGAGTCGACGGTCGGCTCGGCACGATGGACGTTGTGGGGCTCGGCGTGACCGAACCCGAACTTTCGCGACGCCCATGTCTGGAACACACGCTTCATGGGGAGAAAGCAAATGATGCTCAGCAATCGCCTGACCCGTGCGCTGGTGGCCGGGGGCATGTCCCTCGGGCTGGTGAGCGGGGCTTCCGCCCAGCAGCTGATCGAGTACTGGACGTTTGACGCCGACTTCAGTAGCGCGGGGGTCAATGGCACCGCCGGTGTCGCGGAGGGTGACGGGGTCTCGATCACCAACGCTGCCGGTGAGTTCATCAAGGGCACCGGCGCGGTGAAGATCGACCACAGCACGGACACCGCGGACTACGTCGACATCCCGACGCCGGTCTTCCCCGACCCGAACCCGGTGGCCTTCACTGTTGCGGTCTGGTACAAGCTCGATCCCACCCTTGGCCCGGACGACACCCGCAACTTCCTCTTCGAAACCACGCCGGACTTCAGCGTCGGTGCCGGCATCCGGACGGCGGGCGACGTGGACGACATCGAGTGGTTCTTCGCTGGCGGTCCGAGCGACACCGGCGGCCCGATCGTCCCGAACAACGAGTGGACGCACCTGGTCCTGGTCTGGGACAAGGCCGGCTCCAACTCGATCCAGTTTTACCACAACGGCGAGGCGATCAACTTCGTGCCGATCGGCGGCGCGGACTTCAACCAGGCCGGGCAGCTCGGGGGTCTGCACATCGGCAACCACCGGTCCGGTGATGGCGGCCGCAACTGGCAGGGCTTCATCGACGACTTCGCGATCTTCGACACGGCGCTGAGCTTCGAGCAGGCCAAGGCGCTGTTCGCGGGTGAGTACGAAGGCACAGCGATCGACCCGACGAACGTTCTGGACGTGGTTCCCGGCGGCTCCTTCGCGATTCCCGACCCCGAGGTCGTCGCGCCGGGCTGGTCGATCACGCGAAAGATCGAGTTCCCCGGTCCGGCCGGCATCGCGCTCGACGAGCTGACCGGCGACCTGTACGTGGGCAAGCGTTTCCAGGGCGGTGACGACGGCATCTACCGCGTCAGCCCCGACGGCACGCAGACGAAGATCGCCGACGGCAGCAACATTGCCGACATCCTGATCCTGCCCAACGGTGACATCCTCTACACCGAGGACTTCAGCGGGTTCGTCTTCCGCATCGCGGACGGCCTCAACGCGACCGCCCCCGGTACCGAAGCGACCTGGCTGGGCGGCTTCGCGCCGGGCGACGATGACTCGACCGGCATGGCGTTGATCCCGCCGACCTGGACGGGCGACTCCACACTGTCGCCGGGCAACGTCGTGATGAACGACCGCGGCAACGGTGGCTTCGAGGACGTCTACGTCTTCGATCCCGCGGTCCCGAACGCTGACACGTTCGGCGAGGACCCGAGCGAGGTGTACGTCATCGACGGTGACAGCGCCGACGGCGTCGGCGACGCGACGTTCCCCTCGCCCTTTTACAACACCGGCGGCATCGCCGCGACCGACGATCTGGTCTACGTCGCCGACGCCGGCTTCCCGCCGGCGATCAGCGGCAAGCTGTGGTACATCGACGCGCCGCAGAGCGTCACCGAGCTGATCACCACCCCACCGGTCGAGTCGCCGATCGCGGTCCGCACGGACGTCTCGACGGGTGACCTGATCATCCTCGAGCGAGCGTCCGCGCTGGCGGCCAGCCTGCTGCAGCGGGTGGACCTGACCAGCAACACGCTCACCCCGATCGTCGCAGGCATCGGCGGCTGGGGCGACAACGCCGGCTGGTCGTCACTGGCAATCAACGCGGTCGGCGACAAGATCTACTTCGGCGACGAGACCAACGGCGCGGTCTACGAGGTCTGCTTCGGCGCCGCGCTCGTCGGCGACCTGAACTGTGACGGCGCGATCGACTTCTTCGACATCGACCCGTTTGTGACGGCCTTGGTCAATCCAGGCGATTACGCGACCCTGTTCCCGGATTGCGACATCAACGCCGCCGATGTCAACGGCGACGGGACGGTCGACTTCTTCGATATCGATCCGTTTGTCGGCCTGCTCGTCGACTAATCGAGCCCCCATTGCGTCGCGCTGGGTCCCGGCCATCCTCGGCCGGGGCCCAGCCCCTCTTGAACGCTCGAACGAATTCTTGGAAGGACACGCCTCATGAAACCGCGAGTCACGGCGTTTACCCTGATCGAACTGCTCGTCGTCGTCGCCATCATCGCCCTGCTCATCAGCATCCTCCTGCCGTCCCTGCAGAAAGCGCGCGAGCAAGCCAAGACCGCCGTCTGCCTGTCACACCTCAACCAGATCGGCATCGCGATCCAGACCTACGCGGCCGATAACCGTGACTATCCCATGCCGCGCCGCAACAACTGGAGCCTGTGGTTTGAACCGGCCGCACGCTTCCAGGAGTCCACGGAATGGGTCAATGTGTGGAATGATCACACGGGCAACACGGAGAACCTCGGCTACTGGGGCACCTTCTATCGCGAGATCATCCAGAACCAGCGCGAGATCTTCGCCTGCCCCACCGCCAAGACGCTCGATCCCGCCAACGCCGATGGCCCCTTCGACGACGGCCACATCTACACCGCGTACGGCCTCAACGCCCTCGAGCAAGATGCGTGGATGCGGACGATGGGCCGGTTCACCGAGAACATCTTCACCGTTCCGCTAGAATTCGAGGGCCAAACCGGCTGGCGCCAGTGCACCACCCAGTTCGCCGAGATCGACCGCCCGTCGGACGTCATCTTCTTCCAGGATTCCTACGAAGCGGTCCACGACGCCAACGGCGACGTCCCGTTCCAGTTCCCGACTTCAGCCGTGCAGTGGAACGATGCGCAGAACGCCGAGTATTTCCGCCACGACGGCGCCGCGGCGGTGGGCTGGATGGACGGACACGCCTCCACGATCAAACGCGATCCCGGCGATTGGGAGATCGCCTGGTTCACACGCCTTAAGTAAATCCGAAAGAAAGACCAATCGAATGCCCGAATTCCTCAAGCAACACGGCCGCACCGTTGGCCTCGCCACCCTCGTCGTCGTCGTTGTCGGCTGGATGGTCTTCGGGGGCAGCGCTGACGGAGCAGCCGAGATGGCCCGCGTCAAGAACCCCTTCTACGACCCCGTCGCCGGTAAGTACTTTGAGGCCGCCGCCCAGGCGATCCCGCCAATCGAAAGCCCGTTCGGCAACGAGGGCGTCCGGGCGCACTTCTTCTCCTGCGGCCCGTGCGATCCGGCCAATGCGTTCCTCGGCTACTTCTCGAAGTACACGCCGGAGGCCCAGGCCGCCCGGGCCAACCGCCCGGGCGAGGACGCCTCGCCCGCGCAGATGAGGCAGTGGGAGCAAGCCGTCATGGCCGGGCAGCTGATCTCAAGCGATGGACAAGATTGGAACGCACTGTCGCCGCTGGCGCTGCTCGACCTCGAACGCGAACTGGCGTCGCAATGCAGCGAGTTGCGCCACTTCCGCGAATGCCACGAGGTCATCCCCGAATAAACCCGCAACCTTGACGCGCCAGCCGGCCGGGGGGGGCTGGCGCGACACGTTCCTCGGCTCTTGGCCCATCGTTGCCAAGCGTTGCCCACGGAGAACACCACGATGCCAACGATTGATCGCCTTCCCGCGGCCACGCTCGCCGGCCTGCTCGTGCTCTACGCGGCCGCCGGCGCGGCGCCTGACGCGAGGGCACAAAATGCCTCGGCCGCGCCGCTCGTCGGCCCGGTGGTCGGGCACGTCGGCGACCAGGACGCGTGGATCTGGCTGCGCCCACCGACGCCGGGCGAGTACACGCTCGAGGTGCTCGACGACCGCTGCCGGCTCGTGCGGCGCGAGCGAGGCACCGCCACCGACGCGGCCGACCAGACGCTCCGCTGGCACCTGACGGGCTTGCAGCCGGACACGCTGTACCGCTATCGCATCGCAGCCGGCGACGAAGTGATCGCCCAGCACGACAACCAGACTTTCAGCACCGCGCCAACGCCGGGCGATCCCGCCCGCGTGATCCTGGGGTTCGGCTCCGGCGCGAGCCACAACGCCTTTCCGGAGATCTGGCGGCGGATCGTCACCGAGGGCGTCGAGGGGATGGTGCTGCTCGGCGACACGCCTTACATCGACACGAACGACCGCGCCATCAATCGCCAGCGGCACCGCGCGTGGTGGTCTTACGCGCCGATCGCCACGACCGCGCGGCAGATGCCGTTCTGGGCGACCTGGGACGACCACGACTTCGGCGGTAACGACACCGACGGCAACCTGCCGAACAAGGACGTGGTCCGTGACGTCTTCATCGAGTACCGCCCGCTGGCTTACTACGGCGACGGCGAAGCGGGCATCTACACGCACTTCCGCCGCGGCCCGATCGAAGTCTTCCTGCTCGACGCCCGCTACTTCGCCCAGACCGAGCGGTCGTTCGCGGACCTCAGCAAGCCGACCGGGATCGGCGCGACGCAGTGGCAGTGGCTCCAAACGCGGCTGCGGGCGTCGACCGCCCCGTTCAAAATCCTGGCCACCGGCATGATCTGGGACGACAAGACCAACAGCGAGAAGGACGACTGGCACACCTACGCTCACGAGCGCGAGGCGATCCTCGACTTCGTGGCGGCCGCGCAGATCCCCGGCGTCATCCTGATGGGCGGCGACATCCACGTCTCGCGGGCGCTACGCTACCCCGAGGATCGGCTCGGCTACCCGCTGTGGCAGTTCATCACCTCGCCGATGCACGACCGCACCATCCCAAGCCTCAACCCGCCGAACCCGGCGCTGGTCTTCGGCGAGCCCGAGCCCAACACCTTCCTCAAGCTGACGGCCGATAGCACCGTCCAGCCGGCCACCCTGACGGCCGAGTGGGTGAAAATGAACGGCGAACGGCTCTACACGGTGCGGCTCGACGCCGCCGAGTTGACGCCGTGAGCAGCCCGCCGCCGCGCGCCGCCGCGCGGCCCACCTGAAAGCAGCGCGACCGCAGCCTGTCCGCGCGCGTGCGAAGCGCGGCCCAGCATGGCGAAGAGCCCGCAGATAACGGCCTTGTCAGCCGCTGCTTACCCGCTGTTCATTTCGGCCGACGAGCGTGACACGCGTGGACGCC
>CAZCKC010000128.1:0-10062 GCA_964499235.1 uncultured Planctomycetales bacterium
CACCGGCGGCGGCCGGTGTATGGGGTGCAGTTTCATCCCGAGGTGACGCACACGCCGGCGGGCAGCCAGCTGCTGCGGAACTTCGTGTACGACATCTGCGGCTGCGCCGGCACGTGGAACGTCGAGAGCGTGATCGAGCGGGCGGTCGCGGACGTGCGGGCGCAGGTCGGGGCCGACGGTCACGTGATCTGCGGACTGTCGGGCGGCGTGGACAGCAGCGTGCTGGCGGCGCTGCTGCACCGGGCGGTGGGGGACCGGCTGACGTGCATTTTTGTCGACAACGGGCTGTTGCGGCTGAACGAGAAGGCGCTGGTGGAGAAGACGTTCCGGCAGCACTTCGGGATCCAGCTCCGGGCGGTCGACGCGACCGAGGACTTCCTGACGCCGCTGACCGACGTGCTCGACCCCCAGGAGAAGCGGAAGATCATCGGGCGGGTCTTCATCGACGTCTTCAAGCGCGAGGCGGACCGGATCGAGAACGCCCGCTACCTGGCGCAGGGCACGATCTATCCCGACGTGATCGAGTCGGGGCACGGGCCGACCGGACACGCGGCCGTCATCAAGAGCCACCACAACGTCGGCGGCTTGCCGGCCGAGCTGGGGTTCGAGCTGGTGGAGCCGTTGCGGCTGCTGTTCAAGGACGAGGTGCGGCTGGTGGGGGAGGCGTTGGGGCTGCCGGAGGACTTGATCTGGCGGCACCCGTTCCCGGGCCCGGGGCTGGCGGTGCGGATCGCGGGGACGATCACGCGTGAGCGGCTGGAGATGCTGCGGGCGGCGGACGCGATTTTGATCGAGGAGCTTTACGCGGCCGGCTGGTACCGCAAGGTCGCGCAGGGCTTTGCGGTGCTGGTGCCGGTGGCGAGCGTGGGGGTGATGGGCGATGGGCGGAGCTACGAGGGGCAGCACCTGTGCGTGGTGCGGCTGGTGGAGAGCGTGGACTTCATGACGGCCGACTGGGTGCACATCGACTACGAGATCCTTTCAACGGTGAGCAACCGGATCATCAACGAGGTGCCGGGGATCAACCGCTGCGCGTACGACATCTCCAGCAAGCCGCCGAGCACGATCGAGTGGCAGTGACGGTGTCGGGGTTCAAGTCGGTGTTATCAGCGAAGGATTGAGCGGATGGCGGCGATCGAGTGTCGGCCGGTGGCGGGGACGCAGCTCGAGGCGCGGCGGGCGGACGGCGGGGCGGTCGTGCTGACTGACTCGAACGACGAAACGCATTTCTCGCCGACCGACCTGTTGGCGGCGGCGCTGGGGACGTGCACGCTGACGGTGCTGCTGATGGTGGCCGGCCGGAACGCGATCGACCTTTCCGCGGCGCGGGTCGCGGTGGAGCCGGAATACGAAGGGCCGCCGAACCGGCGGGTGAGCAAGCTGCGGACGCGGGTGCGGCTGCCGGCGGCGCTGGAGCGGGCGCAGCGCGAGCGGCTCGAGGCGGCGGCGAAGAAGTGCACGGTGCACACCAGCCTGCCGGCGGAGATGGTCGAGCTGCGGTTCGAGTACGGTGGCTGACGGGTTCAACCCAATCGATTCAGTTGAGTAGGGTACGCATCGGCGAAATGGTGGTGCCCGGCTTGAGAGGGCGTGATGGCTGAGCAGGGCTTGCGGGTCGGCGTGTGCGGACTGGGATTCATGGGGCGCACGCACCTGGCGCACCTGGCCACGCGCGGTGATGTGACGATCACGGCGCTGGCGGACCGGGACGCATCGCGGCTGGCGTTCGAATCGCAGGAGAGCGGCGGCAACCTGCCGGCGCCAGCGGTGCCGCAGGAGGCAATCCGCGACGCAGCCCGGTATGACGACGCGTTCGAGCTGGTGCGCGCCGCGAACGTCGACGCGGTGCTGATCACGCTGCCGACGCCGCTGCACGCGCGGCTGACCGAGGCGGCGCTGGCGGCCGGCAAGCATGTCCTGTGCGAGAAGCCGATGGCGCTGACGCTGACGGACTGCGACCAGATGCTGGCGGCGGCCGAGCGGTACCCGCAGACGCTGATGATCGCGCAGTGCATCCGCTTCTGGCCGGAGTACGAGGCGATCGCCGAGGTGGTGCGTTCGGGGCGGCTGGGCAAGCTCTACTTCGCGGCGCTGCGGCGGATCACGGGCAAGCCGCAGTTCGGGGCGCAGGACTGGTATGCCGACGGGCAACGCAGCGGCGGCGCGCTGCTCGACCTGCACGTGCATGACATCGACTTCGCGCAGGCGTTGTTCGGACCGCCGGCGGCGCTGCAGGCCAGCGGGAACAGCGGCCATTCCGGCGCGGTCGACCACGTGCACGCGACGTACTTCTACCCGGACGACTTCAGCGTGCAGCTGGAGGGGAGCTGGCTCTACCACCACCCGTTCCCGTTCGAGATGGCGCTCGTGGTGAGCGGCGCGGGCGGCACGGTGCACTGGAGCAGCTGGGATGCCGCGCCGCCGAAGCTGTACGCTGGGGCGGCGGAGCCGGAGTTGCTGCCGCTGGCGGCGGGCAGCGGCTGGGGGCGGACGGTCGATTACTTCGTCGAGTGTGTGCGGGCGGGCGCGCCGGTGCAGCGGTGCCTGCCGAGCGAGTCGCGGCGGGCGGTCGAGCTGGCGCTGCTCGAGCGGCAGGCGATCGCGGGGGCGGGGCGGATCGACGTGTCGCTCTGACGCGCTCGGCGTTGCGACGCACGCCCGCGCCCACAAATATCGGACGCGCAGATGCCGCTTGAGGCGGACCGGCCGCCGGGCCTACGATTCGGTGATGCGGTACTTGCTGGGATTAGTTGCGGTCACGTTGCTGTTGGGCGGCTGCGCGAGTGCGCCGCGGGCGACGGTGCTCGGTCCGGGGCAGACGTCGCTGGCGCTCGGCGGCCATCCCGACGACACGTACGTTGCGCAGCGGTACGCCGGGCGAAACGCTTGGCCGCGGGCGGTGCACGGCTTCCGCGCGCCCGAGGTCACGACCTACTACGAGTTCCGGCTTGACGACCAGAGCTTCGAGGAGCCGGGGCCGGGCAGCTTCTACAGCTACCGCGAGTCCTATCGCGCCGGCGCATTTGTGCGTTGAGCTCAGGGCGCCGCCGCAGCCCCTGCTGATTTCAGTTCCAGGATGAAGACCGGCTTGTTGGCCCAGGTGATTGGGCTCGGCGGGCCGTCGGTGCCGAACGTCTGGACGATCGCATAGCGGTCGCGCCACGGCGTGTCCGGAATGGCGTCGGCGGTGTCGGCCGTCACGACCAGCCACTGCGGCAGCGGGTCGGGCAGCGGGCGGTCGGTCGGCAGCAGCAGCACGGTGCGGTCCGCGAAGTCGAGCGGCGGGATCGCGTAGGGGGCCGGCTCCTGGATGACGGCGATCGGCGTGGTCATCGGCACCCGGGCAGTGAGCCAGGCGCCGGCGCGGTAGCGCGCCTCGGTCGTGACGCCCGCGTCGAGAAGGAAGCTGCGCAGGTACGCGTGCGTCGGCGTGGTCAGGATCGTGAGCAGCAGCAGCACGCCGCCGAGCCAGGCGTTCTTCCGCCAGAGATAGCGGATGAAGACCGCCGCCCCCAGCGCGACGATCGCGGCCGGAAAGACGAGGAAGCGGGCGAACTCGGCCGGCTTGCTGGCGGCGACCAGGCTCAGCCCGAGCGTGAGTAGAAGGGCGGGCACGGCGACGATCGCGACGAGCTTGCCCATCCGCGTGATGCTCGCCCCGACACCGAGCAGCGCGAGCAGCAGCGGCAGCGGGCCGGCCGCCGTGATCGCGATCTCCAGGATGCGGATCATGCCGCGGCCGAACCGGCTGATCGAGTACATCTCGGTCGTGTTGGTGATGTTGCTGGTGAGGGCGCCGCTGCCGGTGACGAGGTGCGCAATGACGTAGGGGTTGGTGATCGCGTAGACGGCCAGCGCGAGCCCGGCGCTCAGCCCGAGCCAGCGGAGCCGCAGCCGCCGGCGGGGCGGCGTCGGCCCGCGCAGGGCGTAGTAGGCGACGAGGCCGAGCAAGACGAACCCGATCCCCCCCAGCGGCGTCAGGGCGGCCGCGTACCCCACGCAGAGCCCGAGGATCACGACGTGCAGCGGCTGGTCGTGGTCGAGGAAGTGCCAGGCTGCGACGGTGGCCCACGCCAGCAGGCAGGCGGTCGGTACGTGCGGCTTGGCTTCGAGGACGCCGCTGATGAAGACGGGGGATAGCGCCAGCAGCGTCAGCGCCAGCCAGCCGGCGCTGCGTCCCAGGCTCAGCCGGCCGAGCTGGAACACCGCGACCAGCAGCAGCGCGCCGAACGCGAGCGTCACCAGCCGCGCGATCACGTAGTAGCGGGCGAAGAGCTCCGGTGTTTCGAGGAACGCGCCGAGGCCGGCGTCGAGGCTGACGAGCCGGAGCTGGTCGGCGCCGGCCAGCGCGGCGCCGACCAGGTAGATCCAGCCGCCGCCGTACTGGTAGAGTTGCGGGTCGAAATCGAGCGCGTCGGGCGACATCGCGCTCAGGGCGCGGAACGTGATGTGCTCGTCGGGCTGGCGGGTGTAGAGGCGGTAGCGCAGCAGGATCTCGGCCCGCTGCGCCTCGGTCGCCGTCAGGTTGACGATGCGGCCGGTGGCGTCGAGCGGGTTGCGGTCGACGTCTGCGCCCCGCTCGGACTCCTGCAGCTCGGCCAGGGCGGGCTCGGCCGCGTAGCGGCTCGCGGGCCACGGCAGGTCGGCGCCGAAGAGCAGGGCGTCGGTGGCGCTCGACGGCAGGCCCCACAGCAGCAGCAGCGTCATCACCAGGAACCACGCGGTGACCACGAGCAGCAGCGTCGGGCGCGGCCAACGGACGGCGGGGGATGCGGGGCTCACGCTGGGGCGGGCGGTTGCGGTCACGCGGCCGGGAGCCCTCTCTGGTCAGGGCAGCCTGATCAGGATGTCCGCCATCCCGAGGGCGCCGAGGACGAGGCTGACGATGCCGTTCAGGGTAAAGAAGGCGAGGTTGACTCGCGAGAGGTCGGTGGGGCGGACAAGCGCGTTTTCGGCAGCCAGGACCACGCTGACGATCGCGACGCCGGCGTAGTAGATGATTCCGAGTTCGGCGTGCCAGCCCAGCGCGATCAGGCTGGCGGCCGTCACCCCGTGCAGCCCGCGGGCGAGCCACAGGGCGGGGGCGATGCCGAGGCGGGCGGGGACGCTGTGCAGGCCGGCCGCGCGGTCGAAGGCCACGTCCTGGCAGGCGTAGATCAGGTCAAAGCCGGCGATCCAGCAGGTGACGGCCAGCATCAGCAGCACGGCGCTGAGCCCGAGCGAGGCGGGGTCGATCGCGATCCAGGCGGCGACCGGCGAGAAGGCGATCGCGGCGCCGAGCACGAGGTGCGACCAGCGCGTGAAGCGCTTCGTGTAGGAGTAGAGGCATAGGAACCCGAGCGTCGGCACGCTCAGGATCAGCGGCCACGGGTTGCGCTCCCCCCACCAGAACCCCCAGCAGGCGATGATGAAGATCAACCCGGCGCCGAAGAAAAAGCTCCAGGCGGTGGAGCGGGAGATCTCCTCGGCCGGTAGGGCCCGCCGGGCGGTGCGCGGGTTGGCGGCGTCGTAGCCGGCGTCGATCAGGCGGTTGAAGGTCATCGCCGCGCTGCGGGCGGCGACCATGCAGACGATGATCAGCCCGACCTCGGGCAGCGTGGGCAGCCCGGGACGGGCAGCCAGGAATGTCGCGAACAGCGCGAACGGCAGGGCGAAGACCGAGTGGCTGAACTTGATCATCTCCGCCCAGGTGCGGCTGGTGCGGACGACACCGCTCAGGGCGCTACTCGCCGGGTTCGGAGACGTGGCTGGGGGCATCGTTGGGCGTCCAGCGGGTGTTGAGCTCGTGCGGGATGTCGAGCAGGTCGAGCAGCTTGCCGACGACGAAGTCGACCAGCTCGTCGACGGTCTTCGGCAACAGGTAAAAGCCGGGGCTGGCCGGGCAGATGACCGCCCCGGCCTGGTTGAGGCGCAGCATGTTGCTGAGCTCGATCTGGCTGATGGGCATCTCGCGTTGGACGATAATCAGGCGGCGCGATTCCTTCAGCGTCACCGTCGCGGCGCGGTTGATCAGGTTGTCGCCGAGGCCGGCCGCCACGGCGCCGAGCGTGCTGCTCGAGCAGGGGCAGATCACCATGCCGTCGGTGAGGAACGAGCCGCTGGCGATCTTCGCGCCGACGTCGCGGTAGGGGTAGATGGTGATGTTCGACGCGGGCTTGCCGAGCAGGGCGGTGGTATCCGGCTTCGTGATCCCGAGCTCATCGTGAAGCAGCTGGCGGCCGTAGGGCGAAATGACCAGGTGGAGGTGCGCGCCGCTGGCGACGATTTCTTGAGCGAGTCGCTGCGCGTAGAGCGCGCCGCTCGCGCCGGTGATGCCCATGACGATCTGTTTCACGCGATCTAATTCCTTTGGGTGGCGGCAGTGACCGGCCCGAGCTGGTCCAGCCGCTCTTCGGCCAGCCAGCCCCAGATGGTATGCCCGTGCTCGTGGGCGAGCGTCCCGAGCCGCTGGAGGCCGCGCTCGCGGGTCGCGCCCGAGTCGTCGGGCAGCGTCTGGACCTCGAGGCTAGCGAGGCGGTAGGCGGCCTCAAGGCGGGCGTCGCCGGTGGGCAGGTGCTCGAGGCAGCGGCTGAGCATGTGGGCACGGTCGGAGGGCTGGGAGAACGAGTTTGCCCACTGGACGACGAGGTTGTCGTAGAGCAGGGCGTCGGGATAGGCGTCGATGAGCCGGAGGAGTTGCTGCTTGTAGCCGCCGGTGCGGCGAGGGTCGAGGCTGGCGAGCTTCTGGAGCGGCTCGTTGCCGTACTGGGGGTCCGCGCTGTTCAGGCGGATCAACTCGTAGAGCTCGAGCGCTTCCTTGAGGTAGGGCTCGGGCTTGAAGGGGAGCGCGGTCCAGGCGGCCTCGGGCTGCAGCAGGTCCGGGGGGGCGAGCGGCGCGTCGGCGGCCGTCCCGCCGCGCCGGAGCACGATCGGTCGGAGGCGCTCGAGGGCGGCGTCGGCGTCGCCCTGGCGGAGGTGGAGCTGCGCGAGGCGGAGCCCGGCGACGATCGCGAAGGGCGAGTCGGGGTACTGCTTCCACAGGACCGACCACGGCCGCTCGGAGCGCGGGTGGGGGAATTCGAAGTAGAGGGCGCGCTCCTGGCGGAGCTTGAGCCGCTCTTCGGAGAGCCGCGTGTCGAGGGCCCGGGCGTGGATGTAGAGCACGGCCGCAGTGTGACGGCTTTGCGGGTAGGTCTGGTAGAAGCGGGTGCAGGCGGCGTCGGCGGCGGCCTGGGCTTCGAGCAGGTCCAAGAGGAACGCCCGCACGCCGCGGCGGAGCAGCGAGTCGACCTCGCCCGACCAGGCCTGGAGGATCTCGCGCGGGTCGGGGTCGTAGTCACGGACGAGGGCGCGGATCTGCGGGGTCGCGTCGACGACCGGACGGAAGAGCGTGGACTGCGGGCCGAAGCGTTCCTCGAGCACGCGGTAGGCCAGCTCGTCCGGGCCGACGCGGGTGTGGAAGAGGACCGCCGGCGTGATGGCCATCGCCGCGAGCACCGGCAAGACCGCACCGGGCCGATAATTCACCGTCCGGGCGATGATCAGGATCACCGCGAACATCACGGCGGCCGCGATGAGCGCGAGCACCCAGGGCAGCATCAGCAGCACGCGTTCTTCCGGCCGGGTGAGGAGGACCATCTCCTCGTTGGCCGAGCGGGTCGCGAAGTAGAGGTATGCCATCACCGGGAGGAGGCCGACCAGTGCCGCCCCGTAGCGGAAGCGCAGGCGGAACGGGCGGACGGCGGCCAGGATGCAACTGCCGGTCAGGCTGATCGCCATCCACGGCATGTGGGCGAGCAGGAGCACCACGCCGATGAACGGCAGGCTGGTCTGGAAACGGTAGAGGATGGCGACGGCGATCGGGACGGCCACGATGACGGCGACGAGCAGCCCGAGGACGACGCCGTGCATACGGGTCTGGCGGACGTCGATCGGCGCGAGGACGAAATCGTTGAGGTTCGTGCTTTCACCGCCCCAGAAGCGGAACGGCTCGAAGTAGCTCTCGGGCGAGAAGTCGAACGGCTCGCCGGTGTGCAGCCAGTGGGTGAAGACACAGACGCCGGCGAAGACCAGGAAGTTGAGCGTCAGCAGCACCAGCGCGCGGACGCGATACTTGCGCTCGCGCCACGTCCAGACATCGGCGTTCCGCCGTGCGCGGCGGTGACGCGACCGGCGGCGGGCCGGCGGCTCGGTTGGGGTCGTAGTGGCGTCGCTCATCTGGGGCGTTAGTGTACCCGCGGTCGTTGGCGGGTTGAACCGCGGGCGATCCGGGAGCGGTATCGGTGGCCACGGGCGACGGCAACTTCCGTGGGAGCTTGGCTGAGGCCGGCGGCTGCGGCTACTGTTCTGGGCCGTCGTCGCTGGCGGAACGGCGGGCGTTGGCCGATGAATCAATGATCGAGACCCGGCGGAGCAACACGTGGAGCGCGAGGCGGACGAGCTGAAGGCGGCATCAAAGGCGACGTCCGCGGGGGCGGACGGGCTGGCGTCGGTTACGGTCATCGTGCCGACCTACCGCGAGGCGGAGAACCTACCGCACCTCCTGCAACGGCTGGCGGCGGTGCGGGAGGCCCACGGGCTCGACCTCGACGTGCTCATCATGGACGACAACAGCCAGGACGGGTCGGAAGAGGCGGTCGCGGCCAGCGGCTACCCGTGGGCTCGGCTGGTGGTGCGGACGGAGAATCGCGGGCTGAGCCCGGCGGTGATCGACGGGTTACGGCTGGCGGACCAAGAGGTCGCGCTGGTGATGGATGCGGACCTTAGTCACCCGCCGGAGAAGATTCCCGAGTTGCTGGCGGCGCTAGAGAACGGGGCCGAGTTCGTGATCGGCTCGCGGTATGTGGCGGGCGGGTCCACGGACGCCGAGTGGGGCCTGCTGCGCTGGGTGAACAGCAAGGTCGCGACGTGGCTGGCTTGGCCGTTCACTTCAGTGAAGGACCCGATGGCGGGTTTCTTTGCGTTTCGGCGGGCGGACCTGGCGCAGGCGGCGCCGTTGAACCCGGTGGGCTACAAGATCGGGCTCGAGTTGATCGTGAAGTGCGGGTTCAAAAACGTGGTCGAGGTCCCGATCCATTTCGGAGACCGGCAGTACGGAGAAAGCAAGCTCTCGCTGAAGGAGCAGCTGCGGTACCTGCAGCACTTGCGGCGACTGGGGGTCTACAAGTACGGCGAGTGGTCGCACGCGGCGCAGTTCGCGGTGGTGGGGGCGTCGGGGGTGGTCGTCAACCTCGCGACGCTGACGATCCTCGACCTGGCGGGCGTTGCGGTGTGGTTGGCGTATATCTTCGCGGTCGGGCTGTCGATGGTCACGAATTTTCTGCTGAACCGGCGCTTCACGTTTTCCTATGCGCGCTCGGGGTCGATCGCGGCCCAGTTTGCGGGCTTTATCACGACCTGCCTGCTGGGGGCCGTGGTGAATTACTGGGTCTGGTTCATGGCGCTGCGTTCCCTCCCGGAGCCGCTCCAGGCGTATCCGCAACTCGCCGTGCCGTTCGGGGTCGCGGCCGGCATGGTGTTTAACTTTTTCATCAGCCGGTACGTCGTGTTTCGCCGGACGTCCGCGTAGCAGTTCCAGAACCACCCGATCCACCCGAAGGCCGGCCGCCCGCCGGGCCGCCTGAACTTTTTCGGGAACCTCTTGGGTAGCGCGCATCGGCTCGATCGACGTGCGGAAGCTGCACGCGCTCGCGCAGGTGGAGGGCGTGCGATCGGTGCGGCCGGTGGAGCAGTGATACCGTAGCGAGCGGCGTCGCGTGACGGCGTCGCAGGACCTCAGGTGGAGTGCGCGGACGCCCGGTCAGAGCCGTTCGTTCGTGTGTTCATCAGTGGGTGAACCGTTAGTCCGTCCCCCAGGCTGAAGCCTGGGGCAGCCTTCGGGGGGACGTCCCGGGCAGGATTCGAACCTGCAACCTTCGGCTCCGGAGGCCGACACTCTATCCAATTGAGCTACCGGGACCGCTCGTCTGGTTTCAACCTTCCGAGTCTACCCGCCCGCCGTCGGCCGTCAAGCAAACCCGCCGCGGGCGGGCGCACGCCGGCGCTCACGGATCGCGAAACGTGCACCGTTGCCTCAGCGCGTGG
>CAZCKC010000129.1:0-9980 GCA_964499235.1 uncultured Planctomycetales bacterium
CGCGATCACGTCGGGGTCGATCGCCGTGCCCCACTCGATCTCGTGACGCGTCACGGCGATGCCGTACGCCTCGGCGATCTCGCCCCAGCGCTGCCCGAACTTGCCGCCCTCGATCGTCAGCAGCTTCGTGTCCGGCGGGTGACAGGCGATAATCGCCGCCTCGGCCGCCGCCGTCCCCGACCCGGTGATGATCAGCACCTCGTTCTTGGTCTGCAGAACCTCTTTCAGCTTCTCCGAGGCGGCCTGCATGTGCTCCTGGAACCAGGGGGTTCGGTGGTGTTCGAACGGCCGCGCCATCTCGAGCAGGACCTCTTCCGGGACGGCACACGGGCCAGGGGTAAACAGGCGGATCTTCTTCATGGGTGGATTCCTTCCAAGAGCGGCGGCAGACGTCCGAAAACACCGGATTTCGGGAGTATAACGGCTCGATCGGGTCGAGGGGAGCGGTCCGCCGGGTGGCGAGAAAACAGCGGCTCCGTTACGCTTCCGGGCTTGGAATTTCGCCCAACCTGCGAGGGAAGCGCGCAGATGAACCTAGAGAAACTCCTGACCCCCGACCGGATGCGGGTCCCGATCGCCGCCACCGACAAGACGGGGGTCATTACCGAACTGATCGACGTCCTCGACGAGGCCGGCGTGCTCAGCAACCGCAACGCCGCGCTCGAGGCCGTCCTCAAGCGGGAGTCCGAGCGGACGACCGGCATCGGCTACGGCCTGGCGATCCCCCACGGCAAGAGCGACGGCTGCAAGAACCTCGTGATGGCCGCCGGCAAGCCCGCCGAACCCGTCGACTTCCAGAGCCTCGACGGACGCCCCGTCAACTTTGTGGTGCTCCTGGTCAGCCCGCCCGACCAGACCGGCCCGCACATCCAGGCCCTCGCCAAGATCAGCCGGCTCATGAACATCGAGCCCTTCCGCGAGGCCGTCGCATCCGCTAACACCTCCGAGGCGCTCTTCCAGGCCATCCAGGAACACGACGAAGAGGAACCGCACGACTAAGCCGGCCACGCGGCGCCCCCTCTTGGGACACCCGCCGGAATGACGACCCGACTGTTCACCCCCGTGGGCACGAGGCCCACGCCTCCGATCAACGCGACGCGCGCGCAGGGATGGCCGCGATGGCCCGCCAACAGATCCATGTCCTGGTCAGCGATCCCCAGCCGATCGACGCCCTCGCGGCGGCCGCCCGCCAAAACCACTGCACGATCCACTTCGCCCCGCTCGACGAGGCGGTCCAGCGCGGTCTGCCCCCCGCCGCCGACGCATTCGTCCTGACGCTCAACGCCGCGGCTGACCGCCCAACGCTGACGCAGCTCTGGGAGCTCATCGGCCGCAGCGGTCGGGTGTGCCTCGTGCTGGCGGCCGAGCGACCAAGCTGGCCGCCAGAACTCGCCGAGTGCTTCACGTGGCTGGCCGCCGCAAGCCCCGAGGTACTGGCAGACGGTCTGGCAGGCCTGCTTTCCCGCAGCCGTTGCGACGCCGCCGAAAACGACATCCACGCCGAAACACCCACGCGCGCCGACCTGCCGGCCCTCGAGAGCCCACGCGGGATTCGACGCCTGCAGGGCTTTCGCCCGCTGGCTGTCGACATACTGTTCGCGCCCAGCGACCTCGTCTCGGGCGACACCTTCGACGTGCGGCGGCTCGACGACGACCATGTCGGCATCGTGGTGGCCGACGCCACCGGCCACGGCATCCCGGCCGCCCTCCTCTCCGTCCTCGTCCGACAGGCCTTGCGGGGCCAGCGCGAGCGGGACGGCCACGAGTCGATCCACGCCCCGGACGAGGTCCTCAGACGGCTCAACGAAGACCTCCTCGCCGCCGGCGATGCCGAGCAGCGCTTCGCGGCCGCCACGTACGCCCTCGTGAACAGCCGCACGGGCCTCGTCGCGGTCGCCCGCGCCGGCTCACCCTACCCGCTCCTGCGGCGGCGTGACGGGGCGGTTGAGCTGCTTAAGCCGGCCGGCGGCGTGCTCGGCATCATCCCCGGCGCCGAGTTCGTGATGACCACGACGCAGCTCACGCCCGGCGACCAGCTGCTGGTCTACACCGACGGATTGGACGCGCTGCTCGGCCCAGAGCTCGCCGCCCGCGGGATCGTGGCCGAACCGCAGACACGGACCGCGACGGCGGCCGACGAGGAAATCCGCGCGACGCCCTGGTTCGGCCTGTTCGAGACGGAGGGGGCGACCGCCGCCCTGCTGGAGCTCCAGCGGCGGCACCGCATGCTGGCGACCGAGGACGTCGAGCTCGACGACCTGACCGTGCTCGCCCTCGGCCTCAATGGCGAGTCCGCGTGATGGAAAACGCCGCCCGCGCTACCCTGCGTCCCCGTAACCGGGTTCGGGCGTAAAAACCCCCCCGCCGCCGGACAATCGAGCGCGTTCGTGAGGCGAATGCGGCGAGCGGCGGACAGCGTGGTACAACTAGGCGTCGACTTCCCCTGGGAGGAATTGAATGCGAATGGTGACCCTCGGATGCGTCCTCTGCCTCGGAACCGCACTGACCGCCGCCCAGCCCGCCCGGATCAGCGAGCCGCTCGACCTGATCCCGGCCGACACGATGCTGGCGTGGTACGGGCGGCCGATCCCGGAAGCCGGGGCGGCCGACGCCGGCCCGAGCGCGATCAACACTTTCCTGAGCATGGCCGACCTCGCCGGCCAACAGCTCGACCGCGGTGCCCGGCTCAACCTCAGCATCCTGAAGGCGGCCGCCGAGATGGTCCGCTACCGCCACGTGCTGGCGCTGATTGACACCTCGGCCCGGCAGGCCGGCGTGCACCCGGATTCCCGCCAACTGGACGACGTAAAGCTCGTGTTCGTCGTCGAGGCCGGTAAGGACGCCGGGCGCTTCCGCCGCATCGTCCAGGACACGATCAACGAGCAAACCAGCAAGGCCACTGCCCGGATTGACGACCAAACGGCCTCCGGCTTCGAATACGACCGCCTGGTTGATGCCCGGCTGCCCGCCTGGGCGGAGGTTGGCCTCGGCCAGATCGGGCCCTATTTCATCGTGACCCTCGGCACCGACGTCTGGCCGCGGATCGCCCGCGTCGCCGCCGGCGAGGCCGCCTCCCTGGCCGGCGACCCCTGGGTGGCGGAAACGCGTGGCGCGCGGGGCCGCAACGCCCTGATCGAGATTTTCGTCGACTCGGCCATGATCGAGACGAAGCTCGACGGCGAGCTCAACGGGCGTGTGACGCAATTCTTCGAGGCCTGGGACGCCGGGGCGATGGAACGCGGCCACTGGGCGCTGGGCATCGAGAACAACACGCTCTACTGCATCGCCCACTTCATGCTGGACGGGCAATCGGTCAGGCGGGTCTATGCCGACCCCGAGATCCGCAACCCGCAGGTGCTGGCGCTGATCCCCGACGGCGCCCGCCGGGCGGTCTACAAGGTGCCGGCCGCCACCGTCCTTCGCAACCTGGTGGCGGGGCTCTACGTCTGGCAGGCGGAAGAAACGCGCGAGGCGGCCCGGCGCCGTTGGCACACAATCCAGCGGGAATACGGCTTTGACGTACAAAAGGAAGTGCTGGACAACCTCGGCGACACGGTCATCCTTCACAACGCCCCGCGGCACCCGCTGCGCCTCCCGATCTTCTTCACCACCATCGTCGAGATCGAGCGCAACCACGCCCAGGTGCAGGCCACGCTGAACAAGATGTGCCGCCGTTGGCAGGAGGCCGTCGCCAAGGCGATGGAAGAGGACGGCGTCTCCGACCCGGCCGTCATCCACGAGAACAACGGCATCTGGTCGATCCAGGTCGGCCCGTTTGACGTGGTGGCGTGGACGGTCACCGACCGCTACCTTGTGATCTCGTGGTCGCCGGTGGCGCTGCGGCAGTACCTGACCATGGTGGGCGACGCGCTGCGGCAGCCGCTCGAAGGGCCGCGGGCCTCAGTGAGTGGCAACTAACCCCGGCGGCGACCAGGCAAGATCACCCACGCATGCGCGAGAGGAGTTCGGGATGCGGATCGGTTTGTTGACGAATCTGCGGCAGCACGACGTGCCCTTTCTGGCCAAAAACGGCTTTGAGAGCTTTGAGCTGCTGGCGTGGCCGGGCGACCCCTTCGACCCCTCCCAGCTCGACGCGGGCCAGGTCGAGCAGCTCCAGCAGCAGTGCCAGGAGTTCAACGTCGAGCTCAGCAGCATCGGCTTCTATCCCAACCACTTCGATCCGGACGAGCCCGGTAACCGCGACCACTTTATCGGGCTGATGAAGCTCGGCCAGCAGCTCGGCGTCGACACGATCGGCACGTTCACCGGCCGCGAGCCCGAGAAGTCGATCGATGAGAACCTGCCGCGGGTGAAGGAATACTGGACCGAGATGACCAAGGTGGCGGCCGACCTCGGCATGCGGATCGCGTTCGAGAACTGCCCGATGTTCCACAGCCACCCGTTCCGCGGCACCAATATCGCCTTCACGCCCGACGCGTGGGAGAAGATCTTCGACGCGGTGCCGGCCGACAACCTCGGGCTGGAGTGGGACCCGTCGCACCTGATCTGCCTGCTGATCGAGCCGGTGCCGACGATTCACCGCTTTAAGGACAAGCTCTTTCACGTGCACGCCAAGGATGCCGAGGTCTGCTGGCCGGTGGTGCGGGAGAACGGCATCCTTGACCCGCAGGCGGTCCGGCACCGCATGCCGGGGCTGGGGCAGGTGAACTGGCGCGAGGTGATCAGCGCGGTGATCGAGGCCGGCTACCGTGGCAACCTCGACATCGAGGGCGCCCACGACCCGATCTACGGCGGCGCGCTCGAGGAGGCGGGCCTCAAGATCGGGCTCCAGACGCTGCGGCAGTACGTGCCGACCACCTAGGCCGGGCGAGACATCTTCCTTCTGGGTGGGGCCAGCGTCGCGCTTGCGGCGAATGCCCCGCAAGCGCGCACTGGCGGGCGGTACGCTTGCTCCACCCCGCACTGCTTGGTCACCCCTCCCGCCTCGCTCCTCTCAATGCTTCAAAACTGGGCGCCCACCGAACTGGACCCCAAGAACGGCACCAGGTGCGCCTCGGTCTCCTCCTGCGAGCGCCAGCTCACGCTGAAGTCGCGGTTGATCACGTTGACGCCGCGCTGGTGCGGGCCGATCAGCCGGCCGTCGGGCTGCCGGGCGATCAGGTCGCGGACGAAGGTGGCGTCGCGAAAGAGCTCCTGCATCGTGTCGTGGATCGGGTTGCCGTTGAATTCGGGCTCGTAGCGTTCCCACTTGCGCCCGTCGAGCAGGCCGAAGTGCTCACGGAGGTAGCTCCCTTCCGGCGTGACCGTGCCGTTGGGCTGGTTGGCGGAGGCGGGCCGATAGGTGAAGCGAAACGCCCCGCCGCCGCGTGGCCAGCCGAGCAGGGCATCCGGGCAGACGAACAGGCCCGGTGCTTCGCTAAGATAGCGCGGCATCAGGACGTTCGGCAGTGATCGCGGCCAGACCGGCGCGCCGGTCGCCACGTCCTCGGCAAAGGGATCGCACGCGTCGTCGGACAGGCGGTTGACCGGCTGGCCGAAATGGGCGTTGGTCATCGGCGAGAGAACGTACGGCAGCCGCTCGTCGTGCTCCGTCCAATAGGTGAACAGGCCGGTGGCAACCTGCCGGAGCTGCGCGGCGCAGACGGTCTGCTTGGCCTGCCGCCGGGCCGAGCGCAGCGAGGGGACCAGGATGCTGATCAATAGGGCGATGATCGCGATCGCGACCAGGAGCTCGATCAGCGAGAAGGCGCGCCGCATGGCTGGCTCCTCCCGCGGAATCCGCTGACGGTTCATCGTCACGCACCCACCAACAGCGTAACAAACGGGTCGATGTCGAAAAAGTTGACCGCGCCGTCGCCGTTCAAGTCGCCGCCGCACCGCGGCTCACACTCGCCGAAGTTTTCCGCGTAGGCGGCCGGGTCGACGAGCAACGCCACGAAAGGGTCGATATCGAAGAAGTCGACCGCGCCGTCGCAGTTCAGGTCGCCGATCAACCGCGCGCCGCAGTCCAGCGGCTCGGCCGCGATGAGCACCGCGTCGTAGCCGACCGTGTCCTGGAACACCGGGTCGAAGCTGTTGTTGATCCCGAAGCCGGCCGACTCGAGGTAGACGAACGCCCGCGTCTCCGGGCCCAGCAGGGGCACGACGACCGTGTCCAGGTAGGCCCCAAGGTCGCCGCCGTAATCGCTGAGCGGCAGCCCGCCGTTGTTCGGCGCGGTGAAGGTGTCGTTGCCGATGCCGGCCGTGATCGTCGCGTTCCCGCCGGCCAGCCCGTTGGCGGGGTTGAACGTCTGGCCGACCGCGCTCACGTCGACGGCGGGCCAGAGGGTCGTGCCGAGCCCGATGCCGGTGAGCGCGGGGAAGTCGCCGCTGGTCAGGTCGCGCTCGATGTACCAGCCGTTGAAGCTGCCCAGAAACTGCATCGTGCCGAGCACGTCGGCCGTCGACGAGGTCGGTTCGATCGCGTCCTCCCAGAGCTCGTAGCCCAGTTCCGAGACAGCGTAGACCGACGGCCGGTTCGGTCCTTCTACGAGCAGCGGCGTCAGCGTGCCGACGCGGGTGTCGATGCCCGGGTTGATCGCGTCACCGGGCGTGCCGTCGTTTGTCGTTCCCGCCAGCGTCACCAGGATCGTCGCATTGCCGGGAGCAATGAACGGGCCGGCCTCGTTCGTGCCGAGCATGTCAGCCGCATTGAGGGAGATCATGCCGGTCAGGCGATCGACGCCGAGATCGATGTAACTGTCGCTGCCGGGGATTTCGACCGGCGTCGCATCCGGCACGGGGATCAGGCTGCGCGTGCCGTTGCCAAGGTCACCGTCGAGGTCGAGCAAGGGGCCACCCAGAAACTCGATGCCCATGAACGGCAGCTGCGAGCCGCCCGTCAGCGGGACCGAGCCGCGGCGGTAGAGCATGCTCAGCGAACCAAACGCGTTCGGCGCGTAGCGCGGTGTGCCAATGCCCTGGTAGACCACGGTCCCGCCGACGTCGCTCGTGCCGGCCAGCCGATCGCCATCTGGGAACGCCCCGGGAATACCGGGTCCCGGGATCGCGACCACAGTGCGATCCGCTCCCGGATAACGCTCGCCGTCCACGCCGGTGAGCAGGTAGAACTTGGCCGCCAGCGCCGTGGGCAGCACGGCCGCCACGATCGCCACGGCGAAACAACGCTTCAACATGGGAAGGTCTCCCGTCTTTCAGCCGCCGTCAGCAGCGCACGCAGTGCCGGACAGCAGCGGTATTTTCGAATCCACACAAGAACACAGACACCGGCCCGCTGGCGGCTGCCAGCAGGTCAATCAGGAAGGTGATCAGTGCTTGGGCGGAGCTCGAAAGACGGGAACGGCGACGGCGCGCCTCAGGTCGGTTGGCAGGGTTTCGCAATCCGCGAGGAGCCGCGCACGAAAACTGCGGGCCCTTTGCATCGCAGCACGAACAGCAGCCGTCGCCGCGGGGCGTGCCAAATCGGGCTTGCGGTCGCGGCGGCAACGCGACACGACCACGAACGAGAGGAGGACCGCCGCCGGGATGGCCACATTGTGAAGATCGAGCTCGACCCGACCGGCCAAGCCCAACGCATCACTGTGCAGCAGCGCGACGACCGCGAAGACCGTCAGCCGCGCCCGCCAGTCCCGCGGCAGCCGCAACGCCGGCACGTCGACCAGCTTGAGCACGAACAGCAGCGTGCTGCCCGCCAGCAGCAGCGTGCCCGCCCAGCCCTCGCCGTGCGACAGGCTCGTCACCAGCGCCCCGGCCAGCAGCGGCAGGTGAATCGCGACCAGCCCGCCCCACAACAGGACGCGGGCAAGCCACGCAAACCCTTTGCGCCCGAAGCGGGACAGGCGTCCACCAAAAGTAATGGGCTGTGTTTCGAAGCTCATCGGCAGATCCTAGCCGGCCAAGTGACGCCAGCGGGCCGGCGGCGACCCTTTCAGGATTTTCTCCCTTGCCGCCGAACGTGCCGCGTCAGCTGTCGCGGCGACCCGCCAGCAGCTTAAACCGGCCGGCGCTGATTTCCAACCCAGGACGTCGACAATCGCCCATACAGAAAAAGTCGGGGCCGCCCGTCGAGCAGGCGGCCCCGGAGGTGGCTTCGGGTTGTCGGCATGCGTCCGTGGCCAGCGAACGCCGTTACGTCGACTCGGCCGCCACGTGTTCCGCGGCGTCGCTCTCGCCGGTCACTTCGGTGTAGGCGTCGAACTTGATCTGCTTCTCGTCGGGGTCGTCGGGCTTCGGCTCGGCGTCGACCTTGACGACGTTCTGACCGTCGAAGCGTCCGCGGAGCAGATCCTCGCTGAGGGGGTCTTCGACCAGGCTGGAGATCGTCCGCCGCAGCGGCCGGGCGCCGAACTTCTCGTCGGTGCCCTTCTCGATCAGCAGCTCCTTGGCGGCCTCGGTGAGCTCGAGCCGCAGGCCCTTCTCGCGCAGCCGCTTGTCGACCTTGCTGATCTCCAGCTCGATGATCTCGGTGAGATCGTCGCGGGTGAGCTTGTGGAAGACAACGACCTCGTCGAGGCGGTTGATGAACTCGGGGCGGAAGGCCCGCTCGAGCTCGCTCGACAGCATCTCCTTCATCTTCTCGTAGTCGACGTTCTCGTCGCGCTTCATGAATCCGAACGGGTCCTGGCTCATGATGCGGTCCGCGCCGATGTTCGACGTCATGATCAGGATCGTGTTCCGGAAGTCCACGTGCCGCCCGAACGAGTCGGTCAGCCGCCCTTCCTCCATGATCTGCAGCAGCATGTTGAACACGTCGGTGTGGGCCTTCTCGATCTCGTCGAGCAGCACGACCGCGTAAGGCCGCCGCCGCACGCGCTCGGTGAGCTGGCCGCCCTCTTCGTAGCCGACGTAGCCCGGCGGGGCGCCGATCAGCCGGCTGACGTTGTGCTTCTCCATGTACTCCGACATGTCGAGCGTGATCAACGCGTCCTCGTCGCCGAACAGGAAGCCGGCCAGCGTCTTTGCCAGCAGCGTCTTGCCGACCCCGCTGGGGCCGAGGAAGACGAACGAGCCCATCGGGCGGTTCGGATCCTTCAGGCCGCTACGCGACCGGCGAACCGACCGGGCGACGGCGCTGATCGCCTCGTTCTGGCTGATGACACGGCGGTGCAATTCGTCCTCGAGCTGGAGCAGCCGCTGGGCCTCCTCCTTCTCGAGCCGCGTCAGCGGCACGCCCGTCATCTGGCTGACGACCTCGGCGATGATGTTGTCATCGACGATCCCGTCGACCTCCTTGGCGCGGGACTTCCAGTTCCGCTCCATGTCCTCTTTCTTTTGGCGGAGCGTCTCGCACTTGTCACGCAGCTCGGCCGCCCGCTCGTAGTCGGCGTTCTTGACCGCCTCGTCCTTTTCGGAGGTCATCCGCTCGAGCTCGCGCTCCAGGTCGGCCAGGTCCGGCGGCAGCGTCATGCTCTTGATCCGGATCCGGGCGCCCGCCTCGTCGATCACGTCGATCGCCTTGTCGGGCAGCACGCGGCCGGTGATGTAGCGGTGCGACAACGCCACCGCGTTCTCGATCGCAGTGTCGGTGATCTGCACGCGGTGGTGCGCCTCGTAGCGATCCCGGAGCCCGCGGAGGATCTCGATCGAGTGCTCCTGCGTCGGCTCGTCGACGGTGATCGGCTGGAAACGCCGCGCTAGCGCCGCGTCCTTCTCGATGTACTTGCGGTACTCGTCAAAGGTCGTCGCGCCGATGCACTGGATCTCGCCGCGCGACAGCGCCGGCTTCAGTACGTTCGACGCGTCGATCGCGCCCTCGGCCCCGCCGGCCCCGACCAGCGTGTGCAACTCGTCAATAAACAGGATCACGTTGCGCGCCCGGCGGACCTCGTTCATGACCGCCTTGATCCGCTCCTCAAACTGGCCGCGGTACTTCGTGCCCGCCACCATCATCGCCAGGTCGAGCACCACGATCCGCCGCTCGTGCAGGATCTCCGGCACCTGGTGGTTGATGATCTTTTGCGCGAGCCCCTCGACGATCGCCGTCTTGCCGACGCCCGCCTCGCCCAGCAGCACGGGGTTGT
>CAZCKC010000130.1:0-9887 GCA_964499235.1 uncultured Planctomycetales bacterium
GGCGAAGCCGCCGCGTCACGGGCCTCGGATGCGGCGCCGCCCGCGGCGGAGGCGTCAGCGCCCCCCGAGGCCCGTGACGCGGCGGCTTCGCCCCCGGCAACTGAGCCGGCGACGGCGCCGCCCAAAGCGAGTGAGTCGAACGTTACGCCGCTCTCGATCGGGCAGGACGAGCTCGACGCGATGATGGGCGTCACGCGTGACGGCGGCGGCGATGACGCAGCCCCGTCCTCAATCGACCAGAACGAGCTCGACGCGATGGTGCAGGAGCTCACGGCCGAGGCCTCTGCGGCTGCCCAGCCGAACAGCGCCGCCGCCGGTGGCGGTGAAGCCGACATCATGGCCGAGATGGAAGCGGCAATCGCAGCGGAGAAAGCTGCGGCCGACGGCAACGGCAACGGCCCGCCGAACATCGTCGGGGGGGCGGTCAACGGGCTCGATCCCAATGCGGCCGAGTCGTACGGCATGCCCGACTTCGAGAACGGCGACGAAGCGACGGCGTTGTCGGCGATCGACATGCTCGACGACGTGGAGCTCAACGTCAAAATCGAGCTGGGGCGCACGGAGATGTACATCGAGGACGTGCTCCAGCTCGGCGTCGGGACGATTGTCGAGCTGAACAAGTTGGCCGGCGATCCGGTCGACATCTTCGTCAACGAGCAGCTGATCGCCCGGGGCGAAGTGCTCGTGCTGAACGACAACTTCTGCGTGCGGATCAACGATATTTTGTGTCCGGTCAGCGAGGTTGGACCCACGGTCTGACCGGATCTCACGTGCAACCCCGAGCGCGCCACGGATGGCCATGCGACGGTTGGCAACCTTGATGCTCTGCGCGGCGGCCGCGATTCACGCGTTCGCTGTTGACCCGAACAACGGCGCGAGCCCGCTGCGCTTTGGCGACGACCGGATCTGGTTCGACGCCGACGCGTTGCCGGTCGGGCCGTCGCAACCCGCTGCTCCCGGTCCTGGCGCCGAGCCCGCCAGCACGCCTCCCGCGCCGCCGGCCGAACCGGCGCCAGCCACTTCGACGCCCGAGCCGCCTGTTGCCAGTATCGCTGCACCGGCGCCGGCCGCGCCGGCTGACCGGCCGATCGAGCTAAACCCCGCCCGGGCGGCCGAGATCGACGCCAGCGCGCAGCAGGTGCTCGCCCGCGTCGGCCAGGCGGACGACGTGGCGGCCGCTTCCTCGTCCGAAGGTGCGGCAGCGCGTGCCGGCACCGGCTCGTGGCTGCGGAGCGGGCTGTCGCTGCTGGGAGTGATCGGACTGATCCTGCTGCTGGCGTGGGGGTATCGACTGGCGAGCCGGCGGGGCGACCTGCTGCCGCTGCCGGGTCGCAACCGCCGGAGCTACCTGATCGACATCGTGGCCCGCAAGCCGCTGACGCCGAAGCAGTCGCTGGCGCTCGTGCGGCTCGGGCCGCGGCTGGTGCTGGTCGGCGTCGGGCCCGAGCGGGTCACCACGCTCGACGTGATCGATGATCCGAAGCTGGCCGCGCAGCTGCTCGGTGACGCCGCTCGCGACCAGGCGGACAGTCGCGCCGCCGACTTCGCGCGCACCCTGGAAGAAGAGTCGCGCACGTTCGCCGTGGTGGACGAGGACACGACCGCGCTGGCGTTTGCCGGTGGCGATGAACGTGACGAGCCGGCGCCGGCGCCCGAATGGCAGCAGGCGCTGGCGCGTCTGCGGCGGCGGTTGAAGAGCGCTTCGTAGGGATTCGATGATGCGCCTCCGCCCGTCCAGCGCTCGATGTTCTCCGCACCCGTCGCCGCAGTGCCGGTGGCTCGGCCGGCTGCTGCTGGCGGGGGCGAGCGTGGTGCTGGTCGCGGGCGCGGCCGCGGGCCAGGAGGCCGAACTCCCGGCGCCGACGCCGGCGAACCAGCCGGGGCTGTTCATCCCGGACGTTTCGCGGGTGCTGCCGCCGGCCGACTCGCCGGAGACGCTGACAAACTCGCTGCAGATCGTGGTGCTGCTGACCGTGCTGACGGTCGCGCCCTCGATCCTGCTGATGACGACGTGTTTCGTGCGGATCCTGGTGGTGCTGGGGCTGCTCCAGCGGGCGCTCGGGACGCAGTCGCTGCCGCCGGCGCAGGTCATCACCGCCCTGTCGCTGATCCTGACGTTCCTCGTGATGGCCCCGGTCGGGGCGCGGATCAACGAGCGGGCGCTGCAGCCGTACATCAACGGGCAGATGGGGCAGCTCGACGCCCTGGGCATCGCGGTGGAGGAGCTGCGCGACTTCATGTTCGACCAGATCGAGGCGGCCGGCAACGAGGAGGACGTCTACCTGATGGTCGAGTACGCCGACCAGACGAGCCTGGCGCCGGAGGCAACGCTGACGCGCGGCGAGGTGCCGACGGTCGCGCTGGTGCCGGCGTTCGTCCTCAGCGAGTTGAAGACCGCGTTCATCATCGGCTTCAAGATCTACCTGCCGTTCCTGGTCATCGACATGGTGATCGCCACGATCCTGGTGTCGATGGGCATGATGATGCTGCCGCCGGTGCTGATCTCGCTGCCGTTCAAGCTGTTGCTGTTCGTGCTGGCCGACGGCTGGCACCTGATCGTTGGATCGCTAATGAACAGTATCGCCACCTGAGGAGTGTACCGTGGATCCCACGCTTGCCCTTGATTTTGGCCGCCAGGCGCTGCTGACGACGCTGAAGACCGCGCTGCCGGTGCTGGGGACCGGCGTGCTGATCGGCCTGACGATCAGCCTGCTCCAGACGCTGACGCAGCTCCAGGACCAGACGCTGAGCCTGGTGCCGAAGATCTTCGCGATGGTGCTGGCCGCGATCTTCTTCATGCCGTGGCTGGCCTCGCGGCTGGTCGACTACACGCAGATGATGTTTTCGAGCTTCTGAGCCCGGCGGAGCGTCCGCATGTCAGCCATCCCGCTGGAGCTGCTGAACAGCTACTTCCAGCTGCCAGTCTTCCTACTGGTCTTCGCTCGGCTGGCGGGGATGATCATGTTCCAGCCAGTGCTGGCGGCGCTGTCGGTGCCGGCGCCGGTGCGGGTGGTGCTGGTGCTGGCGCTGACAGGCCTGATGCTCCCCTTCGTCGAGATCCCCGCCCACTTGCCGGCGACGTTCGCGGGGCTGGCGCTGGGGATGGCCCAGGAGGTCGCACTGGGGGCGCTGCTCGGGATGATCACCGCGGTGATGTTCGTCGGCCTGCAGCTCGGCGGACACCTGATCGCGATGGAGGCCGGCCTGGCGTTCGGCCAGATCGTCGACCCCGGCAGCGAGCAGAACATGAGCCTGCTCAGCAGCCTCTACCTGCAGCTGGGGATCATGATCTTCCTGCTGGTCGGGGGGCACCGGGTGCTGATGACGGTCACGATCGACTCGTTGCAGGGAGTGCCGCTGCTGAGCGCGGGTGCCTTCCTGTGGGAGGGCAGCGAGATCCTGCTGGCGGCGTTGACGCTCAGCTTCGAGACCGGGATCCGCATCGCGGCGCCGACGGTGATCACGATGTTCCTGGTGAACCTGGCGATGGGCTTCGTGTCGCGGACGCTGCCGCAGCTGAACATCATGATGCTCGGCTTCACCGTGAAGGGCTTGCTGGCGTTCTTGATGATCGCCGTCTCGCTGTCGTCGATGCTGATGATCTTCTCGCACGAGCTCGAGGTCGTTCTGGTTGCGCTGCAGCGCTGGGTGAGCGGCTGAGGCCCGGCGCCGCCCGCGGCGGCCAGGACACGTGGAGGTAATCGCGGCCCATGCCGGAATCCGCGCAGGAAAAAACGGAACAACCCACGCCACGGCGGCGCAAGGAGGCCCGCGACCAAGGCCAGGTCGCCAAGAGCCAGGACCTGACGGCCGCCGTCAGCCTGCTGGCGGGTATGGTGCTGCTGGCGGCGCTGGGCGAGAGCTTTCTCCACCGGCTGCTGCTCGTGATGCGCGAGATGGGCACGCCGGCCCCGCTGACCGTGGACGACCTCTGGACGCCGACGCTCCGCACGGGCGAGCAAGTGGCGTGGATCCTGGTGCCGTTCATGCTGCTGCTGGCGCTGGCGACAGTGCTGTCGATGGTGATCCAGTTCGGAATCCTCGTCTCGTGGAAAAAGCTCAAGCCCCAGCCGAACATGCTCAGCCCGCTCCGCGGGCTCAAGCAGATCTTCTCGCTCAACGCCCTGATGCGTTTCGGCCAGGGGTTGCTGAAGACGGTCATCGTGGGCGCCGTCGCGTGGTACACGATCCGGGACCAGATCGAGCCCGTGCTGGGCACCGGGGCGCTGCACGTCTGGGGGGTGCTGTTCGCCGGGTCAGACCTGATCTACACGCTCGCGATCCGGCTCACGATTGTCCTGCTCGTCCTGGCGCTGCTTGACTTCATCTGGCAGAAGTACCGCCACGAGCAGGGGCTGAAGATGACCAAGCAGGAGGTCAAGGACGAGATGAAGAAGATGGACGGCGATCCGGTGGCCAAGAAGCGGCAACGCGAGGCGCAGGTCAAGATCGCGATGCAGCAGCTCCAGCAGAACGTTCCCCAGGCCGACGTCGTCGTGACCAACCCGACCGAGTACGCCGTCGCGATCAAGTACGACGAGGGCACAATGGACGCCCCGCGCGTGCTCGCCAAGGGCACCGACCTGCTCGCGCTGCGGATCCGCCAGCTCGCCCAGCAGCACGGCATCCCGATCGTCCAGCGCCCGCCGCTGGCCCGCGCACTGTATGCGCAGACCGACCCCGGCCAGGAGATCCCGCCGGCGCTCTACAAGGCGGTGGCCGAAGTGCTCGCCTACGTTTACCGCCTCTCCCGCCGCGCAGGGGCCGCCTCCTAGCGCCCGCCAACCGCAGCCGCAAGCCGTAAACCGCCGATTGCTAAGAGACGGGATCTGCGCCCCCGGGCGCAGGATCTGCCGCTGCTACGCGGGTCGGCGGAGCCGACCGACGAAGGGCTTGGATGCCGACGTTCAACTCGATCACCGACTTCCTCGCCAAGCACCGCGGGATGCTGTTCCCGCTGGCGGCGGCCGCCCTGATCTTCGTGATCCTGATGCCGCTGCCGACCTTCCTGCTCGACTTCCTGTTGATGACCAACATCCTGCTGACGCTCATCATCCTGATGACCGTCATGTACATCAAAGGCCCGCTCGAGCTGAACAGCTTTCCCGCCATTCTCCTCGCGATGACGTTGCTGCGGCTGGTGCTCAACACCGCGACGACCCGCATCATCCTGACCAACGGGCCCGATGGGACCGGGGCGGCCGGCCAGGTCATCGAGACCTTCGGCATGTTCGTGGCCGGCAACTCGCTGGCGGTCGGGATCATCATCTTCATCATCATCACGGTGATCCAGTTCGTCGTGATTACCAAGGGCGCGACCCGCATCGCCGAGGTGGCGGCGCGCTTCACCCTCGACGGCATGCCCGGCAAGCAGATGGCCATCGACGCCGACCTCAACGCGGGCACGATCGACGAAAAGGAGGCCCGCCGCCGCCGCGACGAGATCACGGCCGAGGCCGACTTCTACGGGGCGATGGACGGGGCCAGCAAGTTCGTCCGCGGCGACGCGGTCGCGGGCCTGGTGATCACGTTCGTGAACCTGCTGGGCGGCGTCTACATCGGCATGGTCGAGGGCGGCATGCCGTTCTTCGAGTGCACCAGCGTCTATCTCAAGCTCTCGATCGGCGACGGGCTGGCCAGCCAGATCCCGGCCTTCATCATCTCGATCGCGGCCGGCATGCTCGTCACCCGCAGCAACAGCAAGTCCAACATGGGCGAGGAGATCATCGGCCAGCTCCTCGGCCGCCCGGTCTCGCTGGCGATGGCCGGCGGGCTGCTGGCGGTCCTGATGCTGACGCCGCTGCCGAAGATCCCGTTGCTCACGCTCAGCAGCGGCTGCGGGGCGATCGCGGTCCTGCTGCACCGGGGCAACCGCCAGACCGCCCGGGCGGCGGCCGAGAAGCAGCGCCAGCAGGACGAGGCCAAGCCGCCGCCGATCGAGTCGCACCTCGGCGTCGACGCGCTCGAGATGCAGATCGGCTACGGGCTGGTGAAGCTGGTCGACAAGAAGCGGGGCGGCGACCTGCTCGACCGGATCAGCTCGATCCGCAAGCAGGTGGCAGTCGAGCTGGGCGTGATCGTGCCGCCGGTGCGGATCCGCGACAGCGGTCAGATCGGCGGCAACGCCTACGCCCTGCTGCTCAGGGGCCAGGAGATCGCCCGCGGCGAGCTCTTCCCGGATCGGGTGCTGGCGATCGACTCCGGGCTGGCCTCCGAGACGCTGGCGGGGATCGAGACCCGCGAGCCGGCGTTCAACCTCACCGCCTGGTGGATCGACCCGGGCAACCGCGACCGGGCCGAGCGGCTGAACTACACCGTGGTCGAGCCGACCGGCGTGGTCGCAACCCACCTGACCGAGATCATCAAGCAATACGCGGCCGAGTTGCTCAGCCGCGGCGAGATGCAGCGGCTGGTCGACAACCTCAAGGAGCGCAATGCGCCGCTGGTCGAGGAGGTGATCCCGAACCTGCTACGGCTGGCCGACGTGCAGCGGGTGCTCCAGAACCTGCTCCGCGAGCGGGTCCCGGTCCGCGACCTGGAGGCGATCCTCGAGACGATCGGTGATTGGGCGGTCCGCACGAAGGACGTCGAGGTGCTGACCGAGTACGTCCGCAACGCGCTGGCGCGGACGATCTGCGCGCAGTACAAGGACGACGCCAACGCGATCCACTGCGTGTCGGTGGATCCCGCGACCGAGGATTTCGTGCAGGGCAACATCCAGCGACTGGAGAACGGCTCGGCGCTGACGATGCCACCCGATCAGCAGGCGCTGCTCGCGACACGGACGCAAGCGGCGATCGAGCAGGCCTCCGCCGGCCTGTCGAGTGGCACGATCGTCGTGCTCTGCTCGCCGCCCGTGCGGATGTGGATCCGCCGGATCATCGAGACCAGCTTGCCCCAGACCCCGGTGCTCGCGCTCAACGAGATCGTGCGCGGCGTCGAGGTCCGGGCCCACGGAGTGATCAGCATCGATGGCTGAGATGAAGACCTTCCGCGCCAAGACGATGAGCGCCGCGCTGGCCGCCGTGAAACAGGCGCTGGGACCCGACGCGGTGATCCTCGGAACGCGGTCCGTGCCCGCTCGGGGGATCAATGGGCTCACCGGCCGCGACGAGGTCGAGATCACGGCCGCGTCCGGCGACACGCCGTCGAACGCCCCGCGGGCCAAGGCGCCGGCCGGAACCGCGACCGCGACGCCGCGCAAAGCCGTCGCCGGGGAGCGCGCAGTGCGCGCGGTCGATTGGCCGACCATCAGCAGCCGCGTTCCGGAGTACGCCGAGGTCGAGCGGATCGATCGGCTGGTCGCTGCGGCGGAGTCCCGGCAGGCAGCCGAAACGCCGGCCAGGCGCAGCCCGCCGGAACGTTCCGTGGTTGCGCCCGCCCGGGAGCATCCGCCCGCGCCCGCCGCCGGCCCGCGCGAGCTGCTCGCCAAGCAGGTCGAGCCCTTCTACCTCCAGCTCGTCCAGCAGGACGTCAGCAAGGCGCTCGCGAAGCGGCTGGTGAGCGAGGCGATTCGGCGGCTGCCGCGGGGACAGCAATTCGGGAGTGACGAGGTCGCCGACAGCTTGCGTCGGTATATCGCCGAGCTCGTCCCGACGTCGGGGGGGGTCCAACTCGAGTCGGGGGCCTGCAAGCGCGTCGCGTTCGTCGGGCCGGCCGGCGGGGGGAAGACGACCACGCTGGCGAAGTTGGCCGCCCACTTCAAGCTGCGCCAAAAGAAGCGGGTCGCGTTGCTGTCGGTCGACACGCAGCGGATCGGCGCGCAATCGCAACTCGAGCGCTACGGCGAGTTGATCGGGGTGCCGGTCTACACGGTTCAATCCGCGATGGAGGTCAAGAACGCCGTTCACCAGATCGGCGAGGTGGATCTGGTGCTGATCGATACGCCAGGGGCGGGGCTCCGGGAGCAGTCCCGGTTTGCGCGTTTGGCGATGCTGCTCCGGGCCGCCCGCGTGAGCGAGGTTCACCTGGTGCTGCCCGCGTCCCTGGCCGCGGGTACGCAGCGAAGCCTGGTGCGGGCGTTCGAGCCGCTGGGCGCGAAGCACCTGATCTGGACGCACCTGGACGATGCGGTGGGGCTGGGCGTGCTGCTGGAGACGCTCGACCAGGTCGCGTTGCAGGTGTCGTACCTGGCGAGCGGCCAGCGGGTCCCGAACGATATCAAAACCGCTTGCGGGCGCGAGGTGGCAGCGTTAATCTTGTCAGACAAGGGTTGATACCGGGCCAAGGGCTGAGAGCCACGGATGGTTCGAAGCCACGGACACACCGCTGCCTCCCCGTTTCAGGCGTCCGGCCGACGTCGCGGGGTGGTCATCCCCGTCGTCAGCGGCAAGGGCGGCGTTGGGAAAAGCAACCTCGCCCTCAACCTCGGTATTCAGCTTGCTCGCCGAAACGTCTCCACCCTCCTGGTTGATGCCGATTTGGGGCTCGCCAACACCGATATCCTGCTCGATGTGACGCCGTTAAACGATGTGACCGCGCTCACGGATCCCGACATCCGGGTCGATGACCTCGCGATTCTCGGCCCGGGCGGCCTGCAGGTGATTTGCGGCGTCTCAGGGCCAGCCGGGGCGAGCCGGGTTGAATCCGACCCCCATCTCGGCGGCCAAGTGCTCGACCGCCTGCGGGGCCGCAGCGAGGTGGTGCTGGTGGATTGTGCGGCTGGGATCACGCCGCTGGTCACTTCGCTGGCGTTGGCGGGGGATCGCGTGTTGTTGGTGACAACCCCCGAGCCCACGGCGCTGGCGGACGCCTATGCGACGCTGAAGGTGCTCTCGCTACGGGGGCTGTTGCGGCCGGTGTCGCTGGTCGTGAACCTGGCCGGCCACCGGGAGGCGGCGGATGTTTATCGGCGGTTGGATCGCACCTGCCGGCAGTTTCTGAACCTGGCCGTCGGTTACTGGGGCAGCATCCCGGCGGACCGGCACGTGACGCTGGCGGTCAACCAGCGGTGCCCGGTGACGGAGCGGTATCCGCGTTGTGCGGCCAGCCTGGCGATTTCCGACCTGACCCGACAGATCGTGACCCAGCGGCGGGTGGCGCCTGACCGCGGCATGTGGGCCCGGGTGGCGAGTTTGTTCCTCTAGGGATGCCCCGATCCAAGATCCGCCCCGTCGACGCCGATAGGAACTGGCGTGGGACGAGGGTGTGATGGTTCGTCGAATTAGCGCACAAGTCGCCTTGCTGGCGTTTGCGGTCACGACCGTCGCCGGGCTGCAAGCCGGCAATGATGCGATGACGATCCTGACGCGGGCGCTGGGCTCGATGTTCATGATGCTGGTCGTCGGCCAGGTCGTGGCGTCGGCCTTCAAGGCGTTGCTCCGGGACCACCTGCAACGGAAGAAGTCCAAGGTCGACACGTCCCATATCGAAGCGGTCCAGGCGATCCTGAAGGCCGAGCAAGAAGCCGCCGAGCAGAAGGCGCAGGCGCCGCTGCCGACCGCGGCGCCGGCGGGCGCGGAGGCGCCGGCCGAGGTCATTATCGACGAAGCGTTGACCGCCGAAGCGCAGGCGGCCGGGGCGCTGTCCAGCTAATCCGCGCGGAAGGTGAAGCCAGAGATCATGAGCAGTTCGCCGAGACAATTCGGGCGTCGTCGTCGCGTGACGCGCGACCCGGCGGTTCGCAGCTATCCCGACCAGGCGTCGCTGCTGGCGGCCTGGGAGGCTTTCACGCGCGACCGCGACGAGGGCGTCCGCAACCGGCTGATGGAGCACTACCTCTACTTGGTCCGCTACAACGCGGAGCGGATCGGCGCGAAGCTGCCGGAGGAGGTTGAGGTCGACGACCTGATGAGCGCGGGGATCTTCGGGCTGATGGACGCGATTGACGCGTTCGAGCTCGAGCGCGGGGTGAAGTTCGAGACCTACTGCGCGCCGCGGATCCGCGG
>CAZCKC010000131.1:0-9793 GCA_964499235.1 uncultured Planctomycetales bacterium
GGCTGGCGGGCGCGAACGGGCTGGGGCCAGGTTTGCCAGGGTTGATCGTCGTGGTGGGTGCGGAGGGCGGCGAAGAGGGCGTAGTCGTCGAGCCAGTCGGCGGCCTGGCGGCACCAGGCGTGGTAAGCGCCCTTGCCGCGGCGGCGGGCTTGGAAGCGGAGGAAGGCTTGGTGGAGGCGCTGGGCGCGCCAGCGCTGGACGGTTGGGAAGCGGATCTTGCGGGGGCTGAAGGATTTGGGGGGTGCGAGGTCGGCGCGGTCGAGGAGGCCGGCCTCGTGGAGGCGCTCAAGGCTGATGAGGTCGGGGTTGCCGGCGAAGGCGGAGATGGGGCTGTAGGGGGAGAGGCCTTCGGCGGGCGGGTTGATGGGGAGCATCTGCCACCAGGACTGGCCGGCGGCGGCCAGCCAGTCGACGAAGCCGGTGGCGGCGGGGCCGAGGTCACCGCTGCCGTGGGGTCCGGGGAGGGAGGTGAGGTGCAGCAGGATGCCGGCGGCGCGGTGGTCGAGGGCGCGGGGTTTGGTTGGGCGGGGACTCATGATTTCACGACGGCCTTGAGGACGACGCCATTGATGCGGGGGATCTCAACGGTGAGGTGTTCCTGGCGGACGAGGTAGCTCTTGTCGGGGCCGAAGACGGCCTGCCAGCGCTTGGCGCCGAGGGGGGGGACGTGGATCTTGACCTTGCGTTGGCGCTCGGCGGCGTTGAGGACGACGATGAGCTGTTCGTCGGTGGTGGTGCGGAGGAAGGCGTAGACGTCGTTCTCGTCATCGGTGAGGAGGGTCTGGAAGCCGCCGACGCGGAGGGCGGGGTGATCGCGGCGGAGGTGGACGGCCTGGCGGTAGAAGGCGAGGTGGTCTTCGTCGACGAAGTTCTCTGCGGGGTTTTCGTAGGGCGCGAGGTCTTTCCAGAGCATGGGCTTGCGGCAGGAGGGGTCGTCGGGGCCCCACATGCCGACCTCGTCGCCGTAGTAGATCATCGGCGCGCCGACGTAGGTCTGCTGGAAGAGGGCGATGAGGCGGGCACGCTGGTACTCGATCGGGGTGGGCTTGGAGGGGTCGTAGTCGGGGCCGTTGTCCTGGATGCGGTTGCCCATGTCGTAGTCGCGGTCGGGGTTGTGGATCATGGAGGCGAGGCGGTCGGTGTCGTGGCTGTTCATGAGGTTCTGCATGGCGAGGGTGGCGGTCCAGGGGTAGGCGAGGCGGAGCTCCTGGAGCCAGCGGTCGAACTGGGTGGGGGTGATCTTCATGTCCTTGAAGGCGATCCAGCGGAGGATGGCCTGGGCGAGCTGGTAGTTCATGACGGCGTCGAAGTGGTGGCCGTCGAGCCAGAGGTCGGCGCGGTCCCAGATCTCGCCGACGATGTAGGCGTCGGGGTTGATGGTTTTGACGTGGCGGCGCCATTCGATCCAGAACTCATGGGGGAGCTCGTTGGGGACGTCGAGGCGCCAGCCGTCGACGCCGGCGGAGACGTCGCCGTCGGGGGCGAGCCAGCGGCGGGTGACCTCCATGACGTGGAGCTTGGCGGAGGGACTGGCGATGTCATCGTGGGTCTTGCGGAACTCGGGGAGGCCGTCGAAGCCGCCCCAGCCGGTGTAGTGGAAGGGTTCCCAGCTGGTGACGTTGAACCAGTCGGCGTAGCGGGAGTGCTGGCGGTGTTGGAGGATGTCCTGGAAGGCGGGGTGCTGGGTGCCGACGTGGTTGAAGACGGCGTCGATGATGACGCGGAAGCCGCGCTTTTTGGCGGTCTGGAGGAAGGCGAGGAAGCGGCGGTCGGACTTGGTCCAGCCCCAGGTGGACGGGTCGGTGAGGTCTTCGGTGGCGGCGATGGCGTCGTAGTCGTCGTCGGGAGCGCCGAAGCCGGGGTCGATGTGGAGGTAGTTGGTGGCGTTGTACTTGTGGTGGCTTTCGCCAATGAAGACGGGATTGAGGTAGAGGGCGTTGACGCCGAGGTCGGCGAGGTAGTCGAGCTGTTGCTCGAGGCCGTCGAGGTCGCCGCCATAGAGGCGGTCGAAAACGAAGTGGTGGTAGAAGGTCTGGCCGTCGGTGCCTTCCCAGGGTTGCTGCTTGAACCACTCGCTGGTCCAGGGGTGGACGGGGTCGGGGTCGTTGTCGGGATTGCCGTTGCGGAAGCGGTCGAGCATGACCTGGTACCAGACGGCGTGGTGGGACCAGGCGGGGGTTTCGAAGAGGTCGTCGGCGTCGTAGTCGAGGACGTACTTGAGGGGACTGGTGGCGCGGAGGCGGCCGTCCTCGAGGAGGAAGGTGTACTCGATCGCGCGGGTGGTGCGGTCGGGGGGCAGGGGTGGGAGCTCGACGGTGGCTTCGTAGAGCTCGAAGAGCTCGTCCTGGCGGGCGCGGTGCATTTCGACGGGGGGCTGGCCTTTGACGGCGATGAAGACGCGCTCGACATCGTTGGCGAAGGTGCGGAGGCGGAGCAGGACGCGGTCGAGGGTGAGGGGCTGGAAGTAGAGGGCGCGGTCGGGGAGGTGCTCGAGGCCGGCGACGTCGATCTGGCCGTCGCCGCGGCTGGCGGTTGATTCGGCGAGGAAAGCGGCTTTGCCGAGGCGGAGGCGGGAGTTGACGCCGCCCTGGCGGTCGTCCTCGCGGTCGGGGTTGACGGGGTCTTCGAGCCAGCGGTCGCCGTCGACGACGAACTTGTAGGCGTGGGTGCCGGGGGGGAGCTCGAGCTCGGTGTACCAGTAGCCGTCGCCGCGGGGGCCGCGGAGCGGGTTGGCGGTGGCGGACCAGTTGTTGAAGCTGCCTGCGAGGTGGATCTGGCGGACGTCGGGGGTGGGCATGAAGAAGAAGGTGCAGCGCCAGCGGCCGGGCTGGTCGCGCTCGACGGTGATCGAGGCGGGCAGGCCGTCGCCGGGCTCTTCGTGGGGGACGATGAGCGGCGGGGCGGGCGGCCAGGCGTCGTCTTTGGTCACACGGCACTCCTTGGCGGGGCACGGTTCGTCGCGGGGTTGCTCACACAGGGATGGTGCGGGCGGCGGGGGGCCGCCAGCGGTCGCGCCAATCCCCGCGTTTGATAGGGGCCCGGTGGCGGATTGGCAAGGTGGCGTGGAGTTCGCCGTTGCTCCGTGGTGCGCAGTGGGGGTGGGCGGACCGGGTGATAAAAAGGCTGCGGGACCTACTGATGGGCGGCGGTCGGCCAGACGGCGATGCTGGACGGGTTCCTGGTGGTGACCGTGCTGCCGGGGACGGAGGTTCAGCCGGGCGAGCAGTTCACGGTCCTGACGGCGGCGGACGTCCAGGGATCGTTCGCGCAGGTGGTTTCGACGCAGTCGCGGCAGGTGACGTACACGCCGACGGAGGTGATTTTGACCGCGCAGGACGGTACGACGTGCACGCCGACGAGCGCGGCCGACCTGGACAACGACTGTGACGTGGACGTTGGCGACCTGGAACTGTTGGCCGCTTGCCTGCTCGGCGAGGGTGTCGCGGCGACGGGCAGCTGCCTGCTGGCGGACCTGGACCCGTCGGGCGATGTGGAGCTGGCGGACGCGGCGCTGATGCAGCAGTACGCGGCGGGTGTGGTTTCGCGGGGACGGCGGCCGCGGCGCGGGAGCAGCAGCGGCGGGTGAACCCGGACGAGCGGATGGGGGCGCTGTACCGGCGGTGGCTAAACGCGTGGTCGGATGCGGGGGGCGGCGTGATGATGCACTACGGGCTGATCTATCAGCAGGATGGGATCTGGGGGCGTGGGGGTTGTATGACCGCACGGACGAGGGGCCGACGGCGAACTCGCGGGTGTTCTATGAGTGGGCGAAGTTTCCGGCGGGGTGGGAGTAGGCGGGGCGTGTCCGTGGGCGGGGTTGCTGATCGCACGGCGGGGGTGTCGCGATCAGCGTATAAAGAAGGCCGGGCGTGGGATCACGCTCGGCCGGGCTGAAAGCGGGTGATGGGATTCGAACCCACGACATTCACGTTGGCAACGTGACGCTCTACCACTGAGCTACACCCGCCTCGCGTTGCTGCGTCAAGCTCTGTAGTATAACTCGACGTCGCGGTTGGCAACAGGTCGGCCGCCAAAATCATGCGATATCACCGGGCGGGTGATCACCGGAACGGGTCGTGGTCGCGCGACATGGCGCGGGAAAGGCGACCGGTGCTGTCGGCGTCGTGGGCGGCCGCGGGATCGGGTCGAACGCTTCTGTTCGCTGGGGCAGGATTTTGTCGGACGAAGGCAACGACAGGCCGTTGGTCGCCGGGGTTGAGGCCCGGGACTTAGTGCCGACCGATGAGGGGGCGGGCGCGGTTTATGGGGCGGTGAAGCATGCGTTTGATCGGCTGGTGGCGGCGGTCGTGCTGTTGCCGCTGTTGCCGGTGTTTGGCGTGCTGGCGTGGCGGGTGCGGCGGGACAGCCCGGGGCCGGCATTCTTTCGGCAGGAGCGGGCCGGACGGGGCGGGAAGCCGTTCCAGGTGTACAAGTTTCGGACGATGCGGACAGACGCGGACCCGTTCGGCGATTCGCCGCAAAGCGGGAGCGATCCACGGATCACGAAGATCGGGCGCTTCTTGCGGGAGACGAGCCTGGACGAGCTGCCGCAGTTGGTGAACGTCATGCGGGGAGAGATGTCGCTGGTGGGGCCGCGGCCGCTGTATCTGCAGCAGATGGCGGAGTGGAATGCGCGGCAGCGGCGGCGGCTGGCGGTGAAGCCGGGGCTGACGGGACTGGCGCAGGTGTCGGGGCGGGGGAGCCTGACGATTGAGGAGAAGCTGGAGCTGGACGTGCAGTACGTGGAGCGGGTGAGTTTGTGGTTCGACCTGTGGATCCTGTGGCGGACGGTGGTGGGGGTGTTCCGGCGGGGGGACATCTACGAAAAGCGGTACTCGGCGGAGCGGGAGCGGCGGAGCGGAACCTGACGCAGCGGCTTGTAATTTTCCCCACCGCCTGAGCCGGCATTAGGGTGATCCCGCAAGCGGGTCTTGGTGCTGAGGCGCGCGGGCGGGTTTCGGGAACGGTTGTGGCGACGTTTCGTGGTGTGGGGCCGGTTTTGCTGGCTTGGCCCGGAGGAGTTCGAGGCGTCCGCGGTGGGGCGGGCGGCGAGGATTCGGGTTCATTGAGACACTTCTGATCGGTAATCTCTCGAATCTGGGTCCGTCCGGCGAGTGGCACCGGTCTTGCCGCAGACCTCTTGGACGAGTTTCCCGGAGCAGGAGGCGGACCGCATGTTGACGCTCGGCATTGATGTAGGGGTGGTCGCGAGCAAGGTGGTGCTCGGCGGGTCGGCGGAGGACGTAGCGGGTCTGCGGGCGAAAGCGACGGCCCGCGGGGCGGTTGAGCAAGCGCTGCCGGACGGGACCCGAGTCCTGGTGCTGGGCGAGCGACGGACGCGCGGGCGGCCGCTGGATGTCGTGCGTGAGCTGCTCGGCGCGGTCGGCGCGTGGCTGGACCTGCGGCTGGTTGAGGGGGCGGTTTGCACGGGGTCGGCGGCGGACCTGGTCGTTGAGGCGTTGCGGATTGAGCGCGGCAACCCGTTCCAGGCGGCGGCGCGCGGCGTGGCGGCGCTGGATCCGCGGGTGCGGACGGTTTTCGAGATCGGCGGGGAGTCGAGCCGGTACCTGCGGCTGGCGGCGGATGCGGGCGGCGAGCGGCTGACCATCGCGGACTACAACAGCAACGGGGACTGTGCGGCCGGCACGGGGGCGTTTTTGGATCAGCAGGCGGGGCGGCTCGGCGTGAAGGTTGAGGCGATCGCCGGGATTGTGGCCGGGGCGGAGCGGTGTGCGCAGGTGGCCGGTCGGTGCAGCGTCTTCGCGAAGAGCGACATGATTCACGCGCAACAGAAGGGCTACGAGCCGGCGGAGGTTTTGAAGGGGCTGTGTCGGGCAGTGGGGGTGAACTTCCGGAGTGCGGTGGTGAAGGGGCACCCGGTCGAGAGGCCGGTGATGTTCATCGGCGGGGTCGCACGGAACGCGGCGATCGCGGCGGTGCTGAAGGAGACGTTCGGGCTGACAGATGACGAGTTGGTCATTCCGAGCGTGCCGGGCGTCGTGGGGGCGCTGGGGGCGGCGCTGTTGGCGGCGGAAAAGCCGGCGGACATAACGCTGGGCGCGCGGCTCGTCGACTTTGTGCGCGACGGGGCGGCGGTGAAGCAGCAATTCGCGGCGTTGCCGAAGCTGTCGCGCGGGAAGGTGACGTTGCTGCGGCACCTCGAGCAGACGGTGGAGCTGACGCCGGAAGGGACGCCCCGGGATGCGTACCTCGGGATCGACATCGGGTCGGTGGGGACGAAGCTGGCGCTGCTGGACGCGGACGGGGCGGTGATCCACACGATCTTCACACGGACGGCGGGGCGGCCGATCCAGGTTGTCGGGCGGATCCTGCGGGAGCTCGACGAGGCGGTCGGCTGGGCGGTGAAGATTCGCGGCGTGGCGACGACGGGCTCGGGGCGGGAGCTGATCGGCGAGCTGGTCGGGGCGGACACGATCAACGACGAGATCACGGCGCACAAGACGGGGGCGAGCTTTGTCGGGCGGCGGCTGCTGGGCAAGCAGCCGGACACGATCTTCGAGATCGGCGGGCAGGACAGCAAGTACATCAGCCTCGAGCCGGACGGCGACGGCAGCGCGATCGTGGTGGACTTCACGATGAACGAGGCGTGCGCGGCCGGCACGGGGAGCTTTTTGGAGGAGCGGGCCGAGGAGCTCGGGATCGCGATCAAGGACGAGTTTGCGGCCGAGGCGTTGCGGGCGGAGCAGCCGGCGCGGCTGGGTGAGCGTTGCACGGTGTTCATGGAGCGGGACGTGAGTGCGGCGCTGCAGCGTGGGGCGGCGCGGGAGGACGTGATCGCGGGGTTGGCGTACTCGGTGGGTTACAACTACATCAACCGGGTGGTGCGGGGGCGGCCGATCGGGCAGACGGTCTTTTTCCAGGGCGGGACGGCGTTCAACGACGCGGTGGCGGCGGCGTTTGCGGAGATCACGGGGAGGGAGATCGTGGTGCCGCCGTACAACGCGGTGATGGGCTGCATCGGGGCGGCATTGTTGGCGCGGGAGAAGATGCAGGCGACGGGGGCGGCGACGCGCTTCCGGGGCTACGACATCGAGCAGGTGGATTACACGCTGCAGGAGTTCACGTGTCACGGGTGCGGGAACCGCTGCGCGATCCAGCAGTTTGACGTCGACGGGAACAAGACGCACTGGGGGGACAAGTGCTCGGATCGGTTCCGCAAGCAGATCAAGAGCGAGCGGCAGCCGGTGATCGAGGACTTGGCCGGACTGCGGACGGAGTTGCTGAACCGCGCGGTGGTAACGCCGCCCGCGCGGCCGCGGGGGACGATCGGGATCCCGCTGGCGATGTACACGTGGGATTACCTGCCGCTGTGGCGGACGTTCTTTCACGCGTGCGGCTTTGCGACGCGGCTGTCAGCGGAGACGAACCGCGCGACGGTGCGGCGGGGGCTGGAGCACACGGTGGCGGAGCCGTGTTTCCCGATCATCGTGGCGCACGGGCACGTGGCCGAACTACTGGAGCAGGCGGACGTGGATCACGTCTTCGTGCCGAACATGGTGTCGGCGCAGCGTGAGGACCCGCAGCAGCACAGCTTCTTCTGCCCGTGGGGGATGACGCTGCCGTTCGTGGCGCGGCAGAGCCCGGGGCTGCGGGGCGAGCAGGGGCGGGTGTTGGCGCCGACGATCCGGTTTGACGACGGGATCGAGGCGGTGCGCACCAGCCTGGTGGCGCTGGCGGTGGAGCTGGGTGTCGAGCGGGCGGCGGCGCGGCGGGCGTTCAGCCGGGGGCTGGGGGCGTGGCAGGCGTTCCGGGAGACGTACCAGGCGGCCGGGGCGCGGGCGCTGGAAAAGCTGCGGTCGACGGGCGAGCCGGGGATGCTGCTGGTGGGGCGGAGCTACAACGTGTTTGACGGCGGGGCGAGCCTGGCGGTGGCGGCGAAGCTGCGGGACCTGTACGGGGTGAACGTGATCCCGGTGGACGCGCTCGACCTGCGGCAGATCGACGTGCGGGACCTGAACGAGAACATGTACTGGTCGTATGGGCGGCGGATTCTGCGGGCGGCGCGGCTGGTCGGGCAGACGCCGAACCTGGACATCATCTACGTGACGAACTTCAAGTGCGGGCCGGACTCGTACTTGAAGAGCTTCATCCGGACGGCGTCGGGCAAGCCCTTCCTGACGCTGCAGTTTGACGGGCATTCGAACGATGCGGGGATGCTGACCCGCTGCGAAGCGTATCTTGACAGCAAGGGAATCCTGCGATGGTGGCGGACACGCAATCAGGACGCGGCAACGATCTCGCCGGACGCACGCTCTATATCCCCCCGATGTCAGACGCGGTCGCCCGCCTGACGGCGGCGGCCTTCCGGGCGGTGGGGGTGAATGCGGCCACGCCGCCGCCGTCGGACGAGACGACGCTGACGCTGGGCGGGGCGTGCAGCAGTGGGGAGGAGTGCCTGCCGCACAAGATCGTGATCGGCGACTTCCTGCGCGTGTGCCAGGCGCCGGGGTTTGATCCGGCGAAGACGGCGTTCTTCCTGCCGATGGCCGGCGGGCCGTGCCGATTCGGGCAGTACGCGCCGTACCTGAAGCAAGTGCTGCACCAGCAGGGTTACGGTGACGCGCTGGTGGTCGCGCCGACGTCGGCGGACGGGTATGGCGCGGTGGGCGAGCAGGCCGGCCCGCTGATGAAGACGGTGTGGTTCGCGGTGGTGCTGGGTGACCTGGTGACACGGTACGTGCACCGCACGCGGCCTTACGAGCGGGTGGCCGGCGACACGGACGCGGTGTACGAGGAGGCGGTGCAGGCGTTGAGCCGGTTGCTGGAGCGGCCGGGGTTGTCGGCCGGCGAGCTGGTGAAGCAGGCGGCGCAGGCGGCCGGGGCCATCGGGCGGCGGTTCCGGGGGGTGCCGGCGGACTATGTCCCCGGGCGGCCATTGATTGGTATCGTCGGCGAGATCTTTTGCCGGATGAACACGTTCTCGAACGAGGACACGATCCGTCAGATCGAGCGGTTGGGCGGCGAGTGCTGGATGTCGGACCTGACGGAGTGGATCTGGTACACGAACTGGTCGCGGGAGTATGACCAGGCGCGGACGCGGGGGAAGCTGAACCTGGACTACCTGAAGCTGCGGCTGAAGGATCACTTTCAGCACCGCTATGAGCACGCGCTGCTGGCGCCGGTGGCGGCGGACTTCGTGGGGACGGAGGAGCCGCACGACATCCGGGAGATCATCGCGCACGCGCTGCCCTACCTGCCGGCGACGGGGGCGTTGGGGGAGATGACGCTGAGCGTAGGCAAGGCGATCTACCTGTTTTATCAGGGAGCCGACGGCATCATCGACATCAGCCCGTTCAGCTGCATGAACGGGATCACGTCGGAGGCGGTCTACCCGGCGGTGTCGGCCGACCACGACCAGATCCCGATCCGGTCGTTGTACTTTGACAAGGTGAACGGGCAGGTGTCGGGCGACCTGGAGATCTTTCTGGAGCTGGCGCGGACGTACCAGCGGCGCAAGCGGCACCCGCGGCGGTATCCGGCGCCCTTCAAGACCGCGGGAGCGCCGGTCGGCGTTGCGTGAGGAATTGCCGGGAATGAAGAAGCCGCCCGAGCACGACGGCGTGAAAGCAAGCGACCGCGACGCGGTCGTGCCGGGGGCGAGTTGCCCGCGGGTGGCGGTGGACACACGCCCGCGGTCGGGGCGGCTGCAGCGGCCGATCGACGCGATCGCGCGGGCGGCGGTGGCGGTGGGGGACGGCGTCACCGAGCTCGAGCGGTTCAAGCTGAGCATGCGGAAATACGCCCCGGTACAAAAGGGGCGGGCGGGCTTGCC
>CAZCKC010000132.1:0-5524 GCA_964499235.1 uncultured Planctomycetales bacterium
CTCCAAGCTGACCGACGCTACGGCAGCCGGAGTTGCCGGATGTAGCGTCGCTCGAAGTTTGCGTCGCGGTTGAGTTCGACGACCTCGATCCGCGCGCTGACGAGCTGCAGTTCGTCGAGGGCGCCGGCGTCCAACAGCGCCAAATAGGCTCCGGCCAGCGAGCTGTTGCCGAGAAACTCGATCTGCTCCACCTGAAACCCGGGCAGCAATCCGCATGCGACGGCGTTGGCCGGATGCACGTGCCGGCCAAACCCGCCGGCCAGGTACAGGGTCCTGACATCCCCAGCGGTCAGATCGAAGTTTGCGAGCAGTGTCAGGATTCCGGCCGCGATGGCCGCCTTGGCCTGCAACAAGCGGGCGATGTCGGCTTCGCTCACGGTAATGGGCTGTCCGCCACGCCCGCTGGCTAGCTGCAGCGTGCGGCGTGACGCGTTGGTGGTGAGCAATTGCTGGGCTTCCAGCGGCCAAACGTCCTGGTTGAAGCGCCCGTTGCGATTCAGCAGCCCGTGGCGCCGACCTTCTCCCAGAATGTCGATGTAGGCCGAACCGCAGATTCCCAACGGAACCCCCCCCCGATCACCTCCGTGTGGACCGTCAGGAGATCAGGCGAAAAGGACACGTGGCCCACGGCGCCGGCGCCCGCCCGCACGCCGCAGCTGAGCCCGCAACCTTCGAAGGCCGGGCCGGCCGCGGTGGCGCAGGCCCGCAAGCGGCCGTCGTGCTTCAGCACGATCTCGCCGTTCGTCCCGACGTCCACCAGCAGGCTCGGGCCGTCATCGTAGACCAGCCCACTTGCCAGCACGCCAGCACACACGTCCGCCCCGACATAGGCCGCGGCGCTCGGGAGAACGTGCAGCCACGGGCCGGCAGTTGCCGTTGCTGGAGGGGCGGGCACGTCCGCAGGCGCTTCGTCGTGGTCTCGACGGCCCACCGGGCGTGCGGCGGCGGGTGGCTGGGATGGTGGATCTGTACGCGGCGCAGCCCAGCGAACGCGGCGGTGCTCCAGAAACGCCGGGGTGAAGGGGGCGGTGCCCATCGGTCCCGGGTCCGCGCCCACCAGCAGGTGCAGCATCGTCGTATTGCCGGCTGCGGTGATGCCTGCGAGGTCGGCTGGGGATCGCTGGGCCTGCCGGAGGACCTGGTCGAGTAACGGCGCAAGCGTATCCCGCAGCAACGCCGCCTGCAGCCGCCCGAGCATCGCGGGATCAGCGGCACACAGGCTGATGCGCGTGACGACATCGTCGCCGAATTGCATTTGCCGATTAAACGCGCTTTGCTCTGCGAGAATCTCGCCCGTGGCCAGGTCGACGAGCAGCACGACCACCGTCGTCGTGCCGATATCGATCGCAGCCCCGAGCCGGGGGCCGGGGTCCACTTTCGACGCCTCGGCCACCTGCCAGCGCTGCCCGTCATACTCGAGCGCAACGTAAACGTCGCCATCCGAAGACAGGCGGGCGATCCGGGACGCCGCTCGCGCAGCGCACTGGACGGGGCTCTCGACTTGCCGTTGGCCGGCCAGCGCGCTGCAGACCTCGTCCTCGGAGTCACCGACGGTGCCGGCGTGAAGCACGGCCGAGCGCCACAGCGGGTGGTGGGCGCACGCCACCTTCAGCGTGAACTGCGACACGATCTGGGGCGCATGCCCGAGCAGGGAGCGCGCGGGAATACGGAGCGTTACCGGCGCCGTGCCCGTCATGCGACACTGACACCCGCGGATGAGTCCGGAAGCGCCGACGGTCACCGTCCGCGCTGCCTGATCGAGGCCGACAAACCGTCCCTCTACGAGCTCGACCTCACACCCCTGGCACAGGCCGCGCTCACCGCACCGCGTGTTCAGGAAAATGCCCGCGCCACGCAGCACGTCCGTCACTCGTCGGGGCGACCGGTCGAGCGGAACCAGAACCGTCTTCTCGGCGTCCGGGAGCTGGATACGGAGTCGCGTCTCACCAGGCATGCACGCTTCCTTCACATTGGGCCGACGGTGTTTCGTTTCTACGCGCCATGCTAGCTGCTCGCGCCCGAATGACCACGCGGTTCCCGGGTTCTGTCGTCGACGGCCGCGTGTCACCCACTTGCTCGTCCGTCGAGTTTGTGACGGTTCTCGCGGATGGCTCCGCGTGGGCCGACGTGCTTGATAATCCCCGTGGGACAGTTGTGAATTGCTTCTGAAATGTCTTGGTCATCGCCGAGCCTGGTGTAATCGAGGATCGCCAGGTTGTCCTTGATATGAAAGAGCTCGGGGAGGCAGCGCTGGCAGCGGCCGCAGGCGATGCAGCCGCGCCGGCATACCCGTCGGACGAAGCGGCCCGGCTCACGGTTGGCGCAAGCGACGACGGGCATCGGGACCTGCTTGAACGGCACGAGCTCGATGAGGTCGCGGGGGCAGACATCCACACACGCACCACAGCCGACGCACCGGTCGTAGTCGACCGCCGGCAACCCGTCGACCATCTGCAGCGCATCGAATTCACACACCTCAACACAGTCGCCAAAGCCGAGGCAGCCGTAAGTGCAGGCCTGGGTGGTGCCGATTGCGTGCGCTTCCAAACAACGACTGACGCCCTCGGTTGGCATGTGACCTAGCCGGTCCAGGGTCCCGGCCGCGCAGTGGATGACGGGTCGCCGCGGGACCGTCTCAATGACGCTAATCCCCATGATCTCCCCGATGCGGCGGGCGACGGCGAGGCCGGCGATCGGGCAGCCGGTGCACTCGGCCCGCCCCTCAACGACGGCCCGCGCGAACGTGCGGCAACCCGCAAAGCCACAAGCCCCGCAGTTGGCCTGCGGCAGTAACTCGATGACCGCCTGGATGCGAGGGTCTCCATCAACACGCAACGCCTCCTCGGCGAACGCAAGCAGACCGCAGAGCACGATCGCGATGCCGAGTATCACCACTTCGGCCGCAATGACGGCATGAACCATCTGCGCCCACCCCGCGCGGCGTGTCGCCCCTTGGGACCGCAACGCCACTGCTCGAGGGAACCCGGCCCCTACATCGGCGCACAGATCGCCTGAACCAGCATGCGCAACTGAGCCATGGTCACCAGGTGGTGAGCGCGAATGCGCTCGTGCGCTTGGCGCTGCTGGCGACGCACTTCAGCAAGCTGCTGATGGCTGCTGGCGAGCTCCTCTTCCCGCTCGCCAGCCACACCCTCGTCACGCAGGCGCCGCGCATGTTCCAGGAATCGCTCCTCCTGCGTTGCGATGGCTTCCGCGTGGCGTCGCACCGCGTCACCATGCTCGGTACAGCGCCGCTCCAGTTCGTGCATCTCCGCCAAGGCGGACTGGTGCTCGGTTTGCCAGTGGCTCACATCGCGGAACCACTGCACGTGCTCATCCTCCCAATGGTCAAGATCGCGCCGCATGTCTGAATAACTGACAGTGGTCATCACGCACCTCCATTCGTATCAGCTTGCTCCAGAGCCCGCGGATCGCTTTCTGGGCGCCGCCAGCTGCCCGATAGCGACAGCCCCGCGGTGCGCGGGGCGAGGCCGGCGGCAATCGTCGCAAAACACCGCGCGGCCGGGCTGGCCGTACCGGCCTCGGAAAGCGTCCGCCCCTCATCACCGCCCTGCACGATGTCGGGGTCGATCGGAACCGTCCCCAGCAGCGGCACGCCAGCCTCCTGTGCCAGCCGCCGCCCGCCACCGCACTTGAAAAGGTCGATCTGTTGCCCGCAACGGGGGCAGATCAATCCGCTCATGTTCTCCACGATCCCGGCGATCCCGATGTCGAGCGCGCGACAGAACGAAACGCAGCGCCGCACGTCTGCAAGTGCTAACTCCTGCGGCGTCGTGACGATGACGGCGCGGGCCGGCTTGCCGACCAGCTCGGCGATCGCGAGCGGTTCGTCGCCCGTACCGGGCGGTGAGTCCACGACGAGGTAGTCGAGCTCGCCCCACGCAACGTCCTTCAAGAATTGCCGGATCGCGTTGAACTTCCGCGGGCCGCGCCAGATCACGGGCGCCCGTTCGTCCGGCAGAAAGAACCCGATTGAGATCACCTTCAAATTCTGGTTCAGCATGACCGGCGCGAGCAGACCGCCATCGATTCGCGGCTGTTGGTACTCCAGTCCGAGCAGCTTTGGAATGCTGGGACCGTGAATGTCAATGTCCAGCAGTCCAACCTTGAAGCCGGTGGCAGCCAACGTCACGGCCAAGTTGGCTGCCACCGTGCTCTTTCCAACTCCCCCCTTCCCGGAGAGCACCAGCACCTTCTGATGAATCCGCTCCATATGATGCTGCAGAATCTCGTTTTCCAGTTCCCGTTCTGGATTGGTCTGCATCGTTCCCGCACGGGGACGGCGATCAGTCATGGTGTGCTCCTCGGTTGCCGGGTCCGCTGACGAAGGCAATGCGTTTCGCAACGTGTGCCTACACCACCACACGTCACGTCGTCGGTGTTCACATCACAGTTGCCCGGCGCCGGCTCACCCACGAGCGCCACGAACGGGGCCGTGCTGCGCAGCCTGCCGCGACCACCCGCGCCGCTGATGTCCGTACATTCGTTCATGCTCGCTGCCCCTTCGAAGCCGGTGTCAAGCCGCCCGATTCGACGTGGCCCGGCGCCGGCTGGTAATAGACGCGCCGACCGTACCGCCGCGACACGATGGTCTGGCTGCGGAGCAGCTGCTCGACCTGCTTTGCCACCCCCAGCCGGTGGGTTTGCAGCCCGGCAGCCATGTCATCGAGCGTGCAGGGACGCCGTGCGAGCAGCGCGAGGATCTCTTCGACCTGCAGCGTGACCGTATCGGGGGTATCCGCCGCCGGCCGTTCGGCGATGACCTCCGCCCGCGGCCCGAGCACGCGCGTGGCGTGCGCCAGCGCAGCGGCGGAAGCCGCGCGGGCACCGTGCTCGCTCGGCGGTCGAGCGACGGTGTTCAACTGGATACGGTCGGGCCCGATCGCGTCCAAAAGTGCCCTGATCTTGCGGAGCTGGTCGTCGGTTGTTGTTAACCCAGCGAGCAGAAAGACCTCGAGCCAGAGCTGGCCTGGAAAGGCCCGCCGAAAGGCGACCAGCCCCGCGACCATCCGCTCGAACTCAAGGCCGGGATGGGGGCGGTTCACCCGGCGAAACATCGCCGCGTCCCCCGCATCCAGCGAGGGGATCACGAGATCCGCTGTCTGCAGTTCCGACTGCACATCCTGCCGCCACAACAGCGAGCCGTTGGTCAGCACGGCCACCGGCCGGTCCGTCATCCGCCGGATGCCGGCAATCAGCGCCCCGAGCCCGGCCTGCAGCGTGGGCTCGCCCGATCCCGAGAGCGTGATGTAGTCCGGCGCGATGCCAGTCGCGAGCTTGGAACGGAGTTCGCCCAGAACGCTCCTGAGCGACACGAACGGGCCACGTTCCAGCGTCCGGTTCGTCGTCGGGCCGAGCTGGCAGTAGGCGCAGTCGTACGAGCACGTCTTGTGGGGCACAAGATCGACGCCCAGCGAGCGCCCGAGGCGCCGCGAGGGTACCGGACCGAATACGTAGTGCGTGCGCCGCTGCATGTTAGCTGCTCCCACACAAGCAATTACCA
>CAZCKC010000132.1:5624-9731 GCA_964499235.1 uncultured Planctomycetales bacterium
CGCTTGCCCGTCGAGCTCGTTGATGCGCCGCCGGAGGTGCTCAACCTTCTGCTCCAGACACTGCAGGTCCGTCCGCAACACGCCCAGTTCGTGCTCGGAGGCGAGCGCTAGCATGTTGTCGGCGCTGGCGTGATGCTCGACCTTCCACCACCCGCGCCCACGCCGGCCACGCTTTCGACCGGCCGACTCGGTGTCGGCATGGCCATGGTGCTGGCCGTGCCCACCGCGCCCCCCTCCGAACTCGTTACCACGGCCCGCGCCGCGGCGTCTGCCACCCGGAACCGGGTTGGCGTAACCGGGTCGGTCGTAGCCCGCGCAGCGGCCGGCCGCGCGGCCGGTTCTGGGTCCTTGTCCAAGCGGTCCCGTGTGATCGTCACCAGGCATGTTGTCACTCCCCTGTTGCAGAACGTCATTGTTGCTGACCGACGGCCACATCGCCCGTGGCAGCCGGTGTCTTGCAGTTTCTCGCGGCCGCTGCTTCAGCGCGACAGGACCGCCGTCGCCCCCGCAGGGCCCGCCGTCGCGCGAGCCGGCAGGTCAAGCGACCGACGCAGCACCATGCTTCTCAGCCCGCAACCCACCTCGCGCGCGATGACAGGGCACTTCACCATAAATGCAAAGAAGATGTCCTTCTGCACCTCGCTTAACGTTTCGAAGTTGCCCTGCCCTTTCGCGACGACCAGGTCAGCTGCATCAAAGCGCCGCCGAAACGCGGCGCTGCAATCCTCCAGGATCGTCCCCGGTGCGTCCGAACCGTTGTCGATGACCTCGACCAGTTCCAGCAGACCCGCTGCTCGCGCGTCGGTCAGCGTGGCGTCATTGATGACGGGCGCCCCCCGCACCACGACGGTCACCTTCCCTAGCGGCAGCCGCTCGAGCAGCAGACGATCGAAAACCAGTTCACCCGCGTTGTCGGCCAGGAAGAGAATGCGCTCCGCACGCGCAACAGCGCGCTCCAGGGCCTCTACCTCGCCGTCGAGCGGTGCGTTCAGCGCGGCGTCAACTGCTGCCGTAATCTGCGCTTCAGTCAATGTCGCGTTGACCCCCATGTCGATCACATTCCCGGCGATCGTCAGGCGTATGGCTGTGTCGAACGGCGCGGCTGACGCGTCCACGCGGATACGCAGTTCCGGAAGGTCGCGCAACGCTAGGCCGTTAAACCGCGCCTTCGCCTCTGCGTACGGATCACCCTGACCGGTCCACTCCCGGATGCGACGATGGATGCGCTGCCCCATCGCGGGCGGGGGTTGATGCGGGTCGAGGGTATTGGCTGCGCCGAGCACTTCGTTGAACAGCCGCTCATGAATCCCCTCGTCGTCCGTGACGAGGCGCACGGCGTCCAGCGTTTGTCGCAGAAAGCAGGGAATGCAGTCCAGGTAGGTCTTCATACTGATCGTCTCACCTCGGTCACGGCCTAACGCTCCCCCGTCTCGATGCCCAAGGGCCCGTGTGTCTCACCGCCGCAGGCCCGACGGCGTCGCCGCCGGGAACATCCCGGCATCCGAAACGCCCCCTGGGCCAACCTTCCAGCCAGGTAAGCTTCGAGTACCGCCTCGACCTCACCGCACACCTGCGAGACCACGCGGATGCCCGCCGCCGCCAGCGCGGTCTCCAGCGGCCACGAGAGCGCGCCACAGATCAGCACGTCGATATCCGCCGCCTGGATCTCGCGCACGCGGCCGACAAGCGACCGGGCAGCCAGCGCGACCTCACGCTCCCCGGTCGGCGTCTTACCGCCGAGACTCACCACCCGGAGATGCTTGGTCACGTCCAGCACCGGCGAGACACGCCCCTGATGCGTAGCGATTCCCAGACGCATGGTGGGTGTGCTGCAAATCGCGTGCCGCCGGGCGCCAGGCACCCAATCCACGCTTAAGCGTTTGATAACAAAATAGTTGTGGAGTTCAGCCCCCGACCCCCGTCGGTGCCGGTATTGCAAAATGCAATGGCCCGGAGCACGGAACTTGCAATATGCAATGCTCGCTGGTGCCCGCCGAGCAGCGTGGTTCCGGGCAGGCGGCGCCCTGGTGCTACCCCCGCGGTTGCCGCCGGGGCGCTGCTCGTTCCGTGTCGAGCCCGAGTGACTTGAGCTTGCGAAAGAGCGTGCTCGGATTGACGCCCAGCTCCCGCGCGGCGGCCGCGCGGTTGTTCCGATGCCGTCGGAGTGCGTCCGCGATGTGGATCGCTTCCAGCTCGCACAGTGTCAGTCCGCGCCCGGGACGCCGGCCGCGCTTGCCGCCTGCGGCCTGGAGCGTCGGCGGCAGGTGCTGGACCTCGACCAAGCCGCCGCGGCAGAGGACGAAGGCGTGTTCGACGATGTTTTCGAGCTCGCGGACGTTCCCCGGATAGTTGTGCGCCATCAGGACCGCCAGCGCCCCTTCTGAGACGCCGACAATGTCCTTGGCCTGAACGCTATTGAACCGCGCGACGAAGCGATCCACGAGGAGCGGGATGTCCTCGCGACGTTCACGCAAGGGCGGCAACCCCAGACGAACCACGTTGATGCGGTAGTACAAATCATCGCGGAAGCGCCCGGCCCGCACCAACTCGTCCAGGTCCGCGTGCGTCGCGGCCACCACGCGCACGTCCACCGGGACCGGATCCACCGAGCCCAGCGGCTCGTAAACGCGTTCTTGGAGTACGCGCAGCAAGCGCGTCTGCATCGCCGCCGACACGTCGCCGATCTCGTCGAGAAAGAGCGTCCCCTTGTCGGCCTGCGCCAGGCGACCCGGTTTGTCGCGCTTCGCGTCGGTAAACGCCCCCGCCTTGTAGCCGAACAGCTCCGACTCCAGGAGCGTATCGGGCAACGCGCCGCAGTTGATCGCGACGAAACGCCGCTTGCGCCGCGGTGACAGGTTGTGCAGGGCCCGGGCGACGAGTTCCTTGCCGGTGCCGCTCTCGCCCTCGATCAGCACGGTGCTGCTGCTTTCGGCCACCTGGGGCAGCAGTTCAAACAGCCGCCGCATCGCCAAGCTGCGCCCGACAATGTCCGCGAAGGTGTACCGCCCCTCCAGCTCCTTGCGCAGTTCCTCAACTTGGCTCAGATCGCGAAACGTTTCAACACCGCCAATCATCCGCCCGTTTGCATCCCTGAGGACGGCGGCGGAGATGCTGATCGGGACGCGTTGGCCGTCGGCCGTCAGGATGTACACGGTCTTGTTGACGACCGGTTTGCCGCGGTCGCGAGCGCGTTTCAACGCACAGTCGGTCTCACAGATACTGGCCCGGAACACGTCGCAGCAGCGCTGCCCGATCGCATCCTGACGCCGGACGCCCGTGATCCGCTCGGCGGCAGCATTGAACGAGGTGATCCGCCATTCGAGGTCAACGGTGAAGACGCCGTCGGCCACCGAGTCGAGGATGACTCCGTACGGATCCGACTGGGGCGTGCCTATGCGAACTTCTCGGGCTTTCCGCATGCTCGATACCTCGGCGGCGCAGATGCATGGGCGACGCGGGCCCGTTCCTCAGCACAACGTCGTCATTCTAAACGCACGCGGGGATCGGACAATACACCGGCCGGAGCCGTGCGTCCGTGCGAAGGTCCCGACCTTGAAGCCCTCGGGGCAGGGCGGGGCGGTTGCCGGCAGAATCACACAAACCCAGCCACTCTGATCGAGTAAAGGCACCAACGCCGCAGTCGCCGGCGTCCGGCGCGCCCCTTGACAAGGACGAAACCGTTGTGATCCGAACATACAACCCGCGACGAGATCACGATGCGTTGCGTGCACGCGGCCGCTGCTTATCATCCCAGACCGGGCCGGCACCGACCGCTCCACCGCCGACACCGACACCGACACCGTCAGCCTGCTCCCGACGCACGCTGCCATCGCCCGCTGGGGCGTCGCAGCTCACCTGGGCCCGCGCGAGGAGGTTCCGAATGTCAGGCGGTCGCCAGGACATGTCGTCCAGAACGCGGAGCGCTGGCGAGACCGCGCCCACCTCGACCGCCAGCCCTGCTGCGGCCGATGACGGTGGAAAAACCGGACGTCTTCCCGGCTGATGTGGTCCAGGCTGCGGCTGAAGCAAAGGAAGTGATCGAGGCACTCGCCCTAGGGTGAGACGATCCCGCCCTCCACGGGGGCGCTGGCGTCGCGCGCGAGCGGT
>CAZCKC010000133.1:0-7110 GCA_964499235.1 uncultured Planctomycetales bacterium
CCCCCCCCCCCCCCCCCCCCCCCCCCCCCCCCCCCCCCCCCCCCCCCCCCGCCGCATCCAGCCCGCCGCTCTCGGTTGGCTCGGCTTCGTCAACGCCGTGGTTCAAGTTGTCAGCGCGGTCGTCGTACTTCACGAAGTCCGCCACCTGCTCGTTCGTCGGCCGGCTCGTCTCCACCGCCGCCACCAGCAGCGCGTGCAGCATGTCCACCGCGTCCAGCAGCCGCCGCTCGATGAACAGCTTCCCCTCCGGCCCGTTCAGCCGCCCGTCCCGCTCCAGCCGGTACAGCGGCTCCACCTGCGTAAACGACGCTTCGAAGTAATCCCGCACCACGCCCCACGCCCCGTCCGCCGCCACCCGCCGCGTCAGGCTCACCCGCGGCCGCAGCCGCTCCACCGTAAATCCGTGGTGCGCGATCACGCCCTGGTCGATATAGCGGTGAAAGCCCCGATCCGTCGTGTACCCCTGCGGGTTCTCGCCGACCCAGCCGTTGAAGTGCTTCGTCGTGTGCAGCGGCTGCGCCGCGTCCGCCACGAAGTGCGCCAGGTTACCCAGGTGATACACCGCGATCGCCCGCGCCTGCGCCAGCTGCACCCGCCGCGCCGGTGCGTCCAGCCGCTCCAGGATCTGCACCTGGTTCAGCGCCGCCTGCAACGCCGCGTATTCCTCGCTGATCCGGTGCAGCAAAAACCCCGGCCACTCCTTCGTCCGCCGCGGATCGGCGCTCGGGTCGTACGCCGAGACCCGCTCCGGGTGCAGGTGCTTCGCAACCGCCATCGCCCGCAGGTACTCCCGCCGCAACGCCGGCAGCGTCGCCAGCGTCAGCCCGAACTCCTCCAGCAGCTCCGCGTCCAAGTAATGATCCGGATCATTGACGTGCCGCACCGCCGCTGCATCCCACCCCCGCCAGCGATCCGCCTGGTTCGATTGAAACGCAATCCGGAGCCGTACCTCCTCGTCCCGTAGCCACGCCGGCAGCGTCTCCTCCGCCGCCTGCAGCGCCAGCGTCGTCACCACCCGATGCGTGTGCGCATCCCAGGCAACCGCCGGCGCCGCCAGCACAACCAGCAGCAAACCACAACCAAAAACTCGCATAACATCCTCCGCTCACGGAACGCGCAAAGTTCGCAAGCTGGGAATATACCCCCGCCACCAGCCGTTTCGACTCACGTCGCGCCACCGGCCGTGACGGCGCCATCCCGGAATCGGGGTTCACCCTAATGCGGGTGGAAAATCGCGACCGTCGCGGCCGTCAGTACATTAGAATCGACGAAAGTCGAATGCGGCTCCGCCACGGCGCGCGCGAACCGCACAGAACCCTGCAGCGAGACGGCCATTGCCCGCTCGCTTCGTTTTACACGACTCGTTCGAAAAGGAGTACGACGCATGTTGAACCTCATGAGTGCCTTCGTCATGACCACGCTGCTGGCCGCCGCGCCGGCCCTGGCCGATTGCGGCGGCTGCGGCACCAAGGAAACAACCACCGCAACGAAAGAGAAGACCTGCAGCACCACCCAGACCGTCGCCGACAAGTCCACCTGTGGCGATAAGGCAACAACGGTCGCCAGCAAAAAGACCTGCGGCAGCGACGCCCAGACCGTTGCCTCCAAGAAAACCTGTGCCACCACCGCCCAGACCGTCGCCGACAAGGGAAGCTGCGGCAGCCCCGCCACCACCGTCGCCGGCAAGCAGAGCTGCGCCACCCCGGCCCAGACCGTCGCCGGCAAGGACAGCTGTGACAGCTCGGGCTCCGGCCAGATCGCGACCGGCGCCCCGGCCATGATCTTCCTCGTCGGCGATCAGAAGACCGAGTGCCCCTGCACCGCCGAGCAGCTCGCCAAGCAGCACGACGCCAAGATCACCTACCTGGTCGGCGACGAGAAGTATTGCGAGAAGCCGGCTGCCATGACCGCCTATGCCAAGGCCCTCGACAAGCACCTCGCCGGCATGACCAAGGTCTCGTTTGTCGTCGGTGACAAGGAAACCTGCTGCGAAAAGACCGCCGGCACCTTCGCCAAGGCCGACAACCAGCCCGTCCGCTACCGCGTCGCCATGGTCGACTTCAGCGAGGCCCGCCAGGCCCGCGAAGCCGCCCAGCGCGCCGAGCAGGCTGCCAGCCAGGTCAAGATGACCTACCGCGTCGGCGACAAGTCCTACGCCTGCCCCATGACCGCCCAGGCCGCCTGCGCTAGCCCCGGCGGCGACAACAGCGCCAAGCCGGCCATGCACTTCGTCGTCAACGACGACACCACCGAGTGCTCCGTTACCGCCAAGGTCATGCTGCTCCAGGCCAAGATCAACGCCGCCGCCGAGGCCGCCACGCTCGCCAAAACCGAGCTCGAGGCCCCGGCTAGCGCCCAGGCCAGCTAACCCCGCTCGGCGGCCATCAATCTCGCCAGCTGCCCGCGGCAGTTGGCCTGTGCAACCCAAAGAGGCGTGTGGTCCGAATAACAAGGGCCACACGCCTTCTCTATGTCCGACATCTACGGGAACTCACCTAGTTTTCCCGGGCGACGCCAACCCCCGGACGCCCCGCCCACCCCATGTTAGATCTTCGTGAGCGCTTGCAGTTTCTCTTGTTCCCCCCGGAGTTCGCACCTATCTTGGTCAATTGGAATGGGAAAGGGGTTTTGAGCCGCTTCCACCCCTTGTTTACACGTTGGGGCTGCCACACGCTTTGACCGCCTGCCTTCCAGGCAAGCGGACCCGTGTGTCGCCCGGAATCCACTGGAGGACAGAAGCCATGCAACTGCGTCTATTGTCGGCCTTGCTGATCGCGGCCCCGGTCTCGATCGCCTCGGCCCAGATTTTCACGGACACCTTTGATGACGGCAACGCCGCGACCCGCTGGTCGAGCCCGTTCTTCTCCGCGGAGACCGGCTCCATCGACGGCCTCGTCGACTACGCCTTCGACTACAGCACCCTCACCGGCTTCGGCGGCGTGCCCGCCGCCCCCGGCAGCGGCGGCACCACCATCGGCCTCGGCGTCGCGGTCAACAACACCAACGACCCGGTCGACGAGGGCGAGGCCATCGGCGTCAGCCCGCTCATCCCGAATCTGCCGGGCGACTACACGGTCACCGCCGAGGTCTTCATCTACTACGGCGGCGGCGCTGGCTCCTCCGAGCACGCCTTCATCGGCGCCAACGCCGACGGCACCGCCGCCCCGTTTACCTTCGCCACCGCCGGCGCCGGCCAGTTCTACCACATCCCGCACAACAGCGGCCTCGGCTCCACCAGCTTCGCCGACGACTACTACCGCGTCGCCGACGGCACGCTCACCGAGCTCGCCGGCAGCAACGCCGCCGTTCCGGATCCTGCCGATCTCGGCATCTCGTTCCCGGGCCCCGACGGCTCCGGCTTCAACGACGACGGCTATGCCGGTAACCAGTGGTTCACGCTCGAGCTCACCAAGACCGGCAACCTCCTCGAGCTCTTCATCGAGGGCGTGCTCCTCGATTCGTTCGACATCACCGGCGGCGCCACCACCGGCGACATCGCCCTCGGCGGCGCCGACATCTTCAACTCGGCCAACGACACCAACTGGATCATCTTCGACAACGTCGTCGTGGTCCCCGAGCCGGCCGCGCTGATGCTGCTCAGCCTCGGTCTCCTGGCCATCCGCCGCCGCTAGACGCGACGGCTGGTTGAAAACGGTAGGTCCGGCGTCCCGCCCGGCAAGGGCGGCAACGCGACGCCCCCTCCCAAAAAACCGGGAAGCAAACAGGCCGGCGTGTGAGCTTCCCTCACACGCCGGCCCATTTTTGCGCAATGGCTCAATCGCCTGGCCGCGTTGCCCGCCCTAGCAGGCCGACCACCCACAGTTATGACACTTCCGGCATCCCTCCTGGAACGCCAGCGTCGTGCTGCACTCCGGGCACGCCAGCTTGTAGTTCGCCGCCGCGTCGTGCGGCGCGACCACCGCCTCGACCGCTGCTGCCTCGGCCCGCACCAGCGTGGCCGCCGCAACCGGCTGGTCGTCGCCCGCCGTCACCGGCTGGCTTGCGCCGTGCCCGTTGCCGCCGACCCGATGCCCCTTGCCGTTCGCCGCCCGTGGGCCCGCATCCGAGCCTTCTGCCGCCTCGGTCGCCTGCGCCAGCCGCTGCTCCGTCGCGTGCGCCGGCTTGTTCGCGCCGCCACCGTTGCTCCCGGTGGCCGGCTTGCGGTCGAGCGGCGCATTGGGCCCCGTGTGCGGCTTGTCGATGTCCGACGGATCGATCTCGCCCAGCAGCAGCGCCCGCAGGCCGAACCGCTCCTTTGCCCGCTGGTACTTCTTGAGCGCCATCGCCAGCCCGTCGCCCAGCGACATGATCCGCCCCGTCCGCGTCGGGATCTGCAGCGACGACCCGATCCCGCTGAGCTGCTTGATCACGTGCTTCAACGACCCGCCGCTCCGCAGCCACAGCGAGATCATCCGGCAGATCGCCTCCAGGTCGCTGTTGGCCACGTCGCCGCCCTTGCCGAGCTGCGCAAAGACCTCCCGCTCCTGGTCCTCCCGCGGATCCACCGTGATCTTCACGTGCATGTTCCCGAACGGCGTCATCTGCCGGATCCGCAGCCCGCTCACGATCTCGGGCAGGTCCTTCGGCTCCACCCGCTGCGCTTGCGCCAACGCCTGCTGCGCCGCCGCCAGCGCCTGCTGGGCGGCTTCGGCCGCTTGGTTCGCCGCCTCCGCCTTCTGCTCGTCGTTCTTCAACGCCATCGGCTGGAACTCGCGGCAGCCGTCGCGGTAGACCGTCACGCCCTTGCAGCGGTACTGGAACGCCAGCTCGTAGATCTCGCGCACGTCCGCCACCGCCGCCGACTTCGGGAAGTTGATCGTCTTGCTGATCGACGAGTCGCAGTGCTTCTGGAACGCCGCCTGCATCTTCATGTGCCAGCCCGGCGTGATGTCATGGGCACATACGAAGACCCGCTTGATGTCGTCCGGGATCTCGTCGCGGTGCGCCAGCGTCCCTTCCCGCGCGATCCGCTCCAGCAGCTCGTCCGACAGGAAGCCCCGCTGCTCCGCCACCTCCCTGAACACGCCGTTTACCTCGACCAGCGGCTTCTCACCCTGCTTCTGCCCCCGCAGCACGTTCCGAATGAACGCCAGCGAGAACATCGGCTCGATCCCGCCCGAGCAGTTCGCGATGATCGAGATCGTCCCCGTCGGCGCCACCGTCGTCACCGCCGCGTTCCGCATCAGCCGGTTGTGCCGCGTCTGCCAGATCGAGCCGGCCCAGTTCTCGAAGCAGCCGCGCTCCTTCGCGAGCGCCTCGCTCGCGTTGTGGGCCTCGTCGTTCACGAACCGCATGAACTGCTCGCCCCACGCTACGCCTTCGTCCGTGTTGTAGCCCACGCCGAGCTTGTACAACGCGTCCGCAAAGCCCATGATCCCCAGCCCGATCTTCCGGTTCGTCCGGCAGATGTGCTCGATCTCGGGCAGCGGGTAGTTGTTCGCGTCGATCACGTTGTCCAGGAAGCGCGTCGCGACGTGCACCGCCTCGCGCAGCCGGTCCCAGTTCACCCGCGCCTCCGGCGTGCACGCGTTCTCCACGAACACGCCCAGGTTCACGCTCCCCAGGTTGCACGCCTCGTACGGCAGCAGCGGCTGCTCCCCGCACGGGTTCGTCGCCTCGATCCGCCCCACGTGCGGCGTCGGGTTGTGCTCGTTGATCCGGTCAATGAACACCACGCCCGGCTCGCCCGTCTGCCACGCGTTCTGGATGATGATGTCCCAGATCTCGCGCTTGGTGTAGACCTTCCCGCGCAGCTCCTCCGGCAGTTCACCCGTCAGCTGCGGCGAGCGGTAGTACGTCTCCCGCGCGCCCGCCGCCACCAGCGTCGCACAATCGATCTCGATCAGGCTCTTGATGTCATACTTCGCGACATCCACCTCCCGCGGGATCACGAAGTTCTTGCCCGTCCGCGGGTTCCGCACCACCTGCGGCGAATCCGGGTCCGCCAAAAACTCGTCCATCCAGGCGTCCGTCACCTTCACCGAGATGTTGTAGTTCGTGAACTGCGTCAGATCCTGCTTCGCGTGCAGGAACTTCAGGATGTCAGGGTGATGCACGTACATCATCCCCATGTTCGCCCCACGCCGGAACGCACCCTGCTGAATCGCGTTCGTCGCCTCGCTGAACGCCTTCCAGAACGTGATCGGACCACTCGTCGTCCCGCCGCTCGACTGGATGAAATCCCCCGTCGGCCGCAACTCGTCAAACGCGAAGCCCGTGCCCCCGCCCGCCTTCTGAATCAACGCCGTGTGCTTGATCGAGTTGAAGATCTCGTTCACCGAGTCCTTCACCGGCAATACGAAGCAGGCGCTCAACATCCCCATCTCTCGCCCCGCGTTCATCAGCGTCGGCGAGTTCGGCTGAAACTGCCCGCTCGTCATCAGGTCGTAAAACCGCCGCGTCCACGTCGCCCGCTCGTGCGGCGTCGCCCCGTACTCCGTCTCCACCGCCGCAATCGTCTGCGCCACCCGCGTGAACATCTCACGGGGCGCCTCGACGCACTCGCCGGCCTCGTTCTTCTTCAAATACCGCGCCTCCAGCACCGTGCGGGCATTGGGCGACAGCTCAGGGTCAGGAAACATCGTCTCGGGCACCACGCCCGCGCGGGGGGTCGAGAAAGTCATCGCTCAGAACTCCTTTTCCGGAAGCGCCGTACAGCTGCTCTGCGGCCAGCCGTCGTGTCAGAACTAAGACGTGAAACGCCTTACGATCCACGCAATGCCGGCCATGCGGGGGAGCGACGCAAGCACGTGCGCTGCCGCTGGCCAGCCTACCCACCGCTTCCCAGATGGCTGAGGTGTGTGTCCCATCGGTTGAGCGGCAAACCTAAGCGTACCACAATATGTTGTGGCGGCAAGACAAACTTTCCTGACACCGGCGCTTTTGCCCTAACTCCCCTCAACCCAACAGCTTGCGATCCTACCGATTATCCCGATCAACATCTTGTGCCACGCAGCAAACATCCCCCCCGGAGTCTCCCTAACATACCGAACAAAAACCAAATTGTCAAGCCTGTCACTTGTCCGATAACTCGCCCAGCCGCCGCCGCTTACCGCGCGCACCGCCTGTGAACAGCTGCCCGTCGGCAACCGGATCCAGTCACGAAACCAA
>CAZCKC010000133.1:7210-9646 GCA_964499235.1 uncultured Planctomycetales bacterium
GGGGGGCACAGAGCGGCAGCCGGTCAGCGGGCCAACAGCGCCGGACAGCCCCAGGAGCAGGGGGAGCGGCCGGACCGGACGGATCGGCAAGTCGCCCCGCACGCTCAAGCCGGAAACAAATCCGAGCAGTCCTCCCGGTACCCGCAGTTCCCACACATCAGCTTGCAGTGCGCCCCCGTCATCACCCCGCCACACAACGGACACGTGAACGCCCCCTCAGTCGGCGCCTGCGCTCCGCCCGAATCGGCGTTCGCCGCCATCTCATCGACGTCACGCGGCGAAGCCGCGTCTTCTGTCCGCCGGCTGGGCTTGCTGACCATGAGCTGCTCCGATGCGAAACCGCGAACCCTGACCACTACGAACAAAGGCAGTACTGCGCGAGCAACGCGCTGCCCAGCGGCAACACGTCCTCGTCAATGTTGAACCGCGGATGATGGTGCGCGAACGTCGTCTCCTTCTCGCGCTTGCCCGCCCCCAAGAAGAAGAATGCCCCCGGCACCCGCTGCAGAAAATACGCGAAATCCTCGCCACCACCCTGCGGCGGCATCACCTCGAGCTGCTCAGTGCTCATGCCCAACGCCTTGCCGGCCGCCAGCCCCCGCTCCACTTCCCCAGCGTGGTTCACCAGCGCCGGATACCCCCGCCGCAGCACCGGCTTGATCTCCGCCCGCCAGCTGTTCGCCAGCCCCGCGCAGATCTCCCGGACCCGGTCGAAGATCCGCATCGTCACGCTGTCGTCATACGTCCGGATCGTCCCGATCAGCGTCGCCTGCGGCGGGATCACGTTGTCCGCCGTCCCCGCGTGAAATTGCGTCACCGATACCACCGCCTGCTCATCCAGCGCCAGCGACCGGCTCACGATCGACTGCAGCGCCGTCACCACGTGGCTGCCCACCAGGATCGGATCCACGCACTCCTGCGGCGCCGCCGCATGCCCCCCGCGTCCCACCACTTCAATTTCGAAATAGCTCGGGCTCGCCATCGCCGGCCCCACGCGGTATCCCACCCGCCCGCTCGGCAGCTGCGACCAGATGTGAAGCCCAAAGATCCGCCCCACCCCGTCCAACGCGCCGCCCGCGATCATCGGCTGTGCCCCACCCGGATACAGCTCCTCCGCCGGCTGGAAGATCAGCCGCACCGGCTGCCGCAGCTCATCCCGCCTCTCAACCAGCAGCCGCGCCGCCCCCAGCAGCATCGCCGTGTGTGCATCATGCCCGCACGCATGCATCACCCCCTCATTCCGCGACCGATAAGGCAGGTCGTTTTCCTCGGTGATCGGCAGCGCGTCCATGTCCGCCCGCAGCGCCACCGCCGGCCCCTCACCCCCCGCGATGTCCGCCACCACTCCATACGTATCCGCGACCCCAATCCGCGGTTCCAGCCCCAGCGCCCGCAAATTATCGGCCACATACGCCGAGGTCGCCGCCTCCTGCCCGCTCAGCTCCGGGTGCTGGTGCAGGTGTCGCCGCCACCCCACCAAATCGTCCTGCAAATCGTAAGCCCGACGGAGTAACCCATTCTCGATCGGCGGCGTCGATGTGCTCATCACCAACCTCGCGTTGTCTGGCCGCTAACGCGGCAATACGATCCCCGATAGAAGCCGGGGCTAAAAGAGGATCCCAAGCCGGGTCGCCCTTTCCCGCGCGCACGATCCGCTTAGGACATCTTACGGAGCCGGCTGCTGATGTGGGCGTTTCAGACACTCTGTGACGAGTTCTCCGTCAACACCCGCCTCCGTCTCAAGCTTGAGCTCAGCCCCTCGCGCGAATCCCTGCTCCACTTTTTCGAGCAGATCCGTCGCCATTACCCCGCCCTGCACCGCTTCCGCCGTGGCGAGGAGGGCGGCGCCGTCCTCGACCAGGACCACGCCGACGACGACGGCCGCCGCTTCATCCGCGTCGACGGCGACATGCTCCGCTTCGGCATCAGCGGGCCGTCCGCCCTCGAGCCCGTCCGCCGCTTCAGCGCAACGATCCTGCACCAGGCCCCGGCCCAGCTCAGCCTCAGCGACCTCGACTACGACCACCTCGAGGTCACCTACGGCTTCAACCTCGACTACGCCGGCAACCACGACGAGCTTTTCGCCGAAGCTCTCTTCAACGCCCACCCCCTCGTCAACGCCCTCGAAGGCGACGACCGCCAGGTGGTCGACTTCCAGCCCTACCTCGGCGTCACCCTCAACGACGCCTGCGACCTCCAGGCCTACATCGAGCTCAAAAGCCGCACCTCCGCCTACGAGCTCCGCTGCGGCGACTTCGAGCCCTCCGCCCTCAGCGTCTACCTTACGCTCCGCAAGTACTGGGGCGGCGACCCCGCCGAAGACCTCGTCGCCACTCAGCACGAGCTCCTCACCACCGGCGCCGACCTCGCCACCGACCGCGTCGTCCCCCACATCGTCCGCCCCCTCGCCGAAGCCATCGCCAGCCGCCGCTGAGC
>CAZCKC010000134.1:0-9329 GCA_964499235.1 uncultured Planctomycetales bacterium
CCGCGTGCGACGCCCGGCCTTGGATGAACTTGATGACGTCCTCCGCGGCCACCAGGTGCGCGTTCCGGATGTTCGACCCGCCCAGCGACTTGGTGATGCCGTCGAGGAACATGATCTTCGGGCGCTCGTCGGCGTCGAAGGCGGCCATAAAGGCGTTGATCGACATCGGCTCTTCATCAGTGACCCAGTGGTACATCCAGTCATAGAGCACGAAGTGGACGCCGGCGGCGAGGGCGGCCTTGCCGAGCTTGACCTGCTCGTCGACCGAGAGCGTCGCGCCGGTCGGGTTGTCGGGGTTGGTGATGACGATGCCGGCGATCTCGCGGCCGCTCGACTTGGCCATCTCGACGCAGGCCTGGATTGATTCCGGGGTATACGACCAGCCCTTGGCCGGGTCGCCGGGCGCGAGCATGACGTTGGCGCCGATGCCATAGGGCCCCCAGTTGTAGCTGATCCACGGGACGCGGGTGGTCAACAGGACATCGCCGATCCGTCCGGCCCCGAGTGAGAGCATGGCGTTGTAGGCCTTGACCAGGATGTCGCGGCCGCCGACGCCGGCGAGGACGTTGGCCGGGCCGAGGCCGCTGGCGGCGTCGAACTGCCAATATTGCTCGGCGACGGACTGGCGGAAGGCGTCGCAGCCGAAGGGCATGTCGTACTTGGTGCCGTGCTCGAGTTGGAGTTCCTGGGCCCGGTTGAGGATCGGCGGGGCGACGCCGGGGAGACTGGCGCCGCCGTCACCCTGCGAGGCGTCGAAGATCTTGTCACCGGGATTGGCGTCGAGGTAGGTTTTCAGCGATTTCTTGATCAGGAACATCCGCGATGGCGGAATTGTGGCCATGTTGGACGGGTAATCGCTGACCGGGATCAGGTTTTCCTGCGGCACGACGTAGGCGGGACTCTCCGTGGTGGTCGACATGGGGCACTACCTTTACGCAGAAGGGCGATGGATCCTCTGCCGGCGGTCGCGGCCCGACCCGACGCCGGGGGCCGAGCTGTGACAAGACCGGCGCTGTGTGCGAGCGTACCGCTCGGGGCGGGGCGAAGCAAGGCGGTTGGGGGTGGCGGAGTGGTAAAAGCGGCGGCTGCGGCTCCTGCGTGAAGATTTTCAGCGCCGTTTGATGCACGGCCGGCCCGGGGCGTGGTACACTCTTCGTTTCTTTCAATTTCGAGCGGCCTCGCTTGCGGGGTCGTGCTGACGAGGTACGGGAGACCGGGGCTGTGGCCGCGAAAGGGACCGTTATTCTGGCGTATTCGGGTGGGCTGGACACCACGTATTGCCTGTTGCAGCTGAAGGATGCGGGCTGGCAGGTGCACGGGGTGACGGTCGACACCGGGGGGTTCAGCGCCGAGGAGCTGGCGGCGATCGGGGCGAAGGCGGAGCGGCTGGGGGCGAGCTACGAGGCCGTCGACGCCCGGCAGGCGGTCTACGACGACTTTGTGAGCTACATCATCAAGGGCAACGTGCTGCGGGGCGGCGTTTACCCGCTCTGCGTGGCGGCCGAGCGGGTGCAGCAGGCGATCGAGTGCGCGAAGGTGGCGCAGCGGCGCGGGGCGCAGGCGGTCGCGCACGGCTCGACGGGGGCGGGGAACGACCAGGTTCGGTTTGACGCCGTATTTCGCACGCTGGTGCCGGAAATGGAGTTGATCGCACCGATCCGCAGCGGGAACGTCACGCGGCAGCAGTCGACGGCACGCCTGCAGGAGGCGGGGGTCGAGGTGGCCGCCCGGACGACGGAGTTGTCAATCAACCAGTCGCTGTGGGGGACGACGCTGGGGGGGCGTGAGATTCATGATCCGTGGAACGCGCCGGGGGAGGATGTCTGGCAGTTGACGCGGAGCGCGGAGCAGGCCGCCGACCCGGTGGACGTGGTGATTACGTTTGAGCGGGGGCTGCCGGTAGCGCTGGATGGCGAGCGGCTGGCGGGGATCGATCTGATTGCGAAGCTGAACACGCTGGCGGGCGAGCGGGGGGTTGGCCGCGGGATTCACCTGGGCGACACGATCCTGGGGATCAAGGGGCGGATTGCGTTCGAGGCGCCGGCGCCGCTGGTGCTGATCGAGGCGCACCGGGAGCTCGAGAAGCTGGTGCTGACGAACTGGCAGCAGTTCTGGAAGGAACAGGTGGCGGCGTTCTATGGGAAGCTGCTGCACGAGGGGCTGTACCTGGATCCGGTGATGCGGGACATCGAGGCATTGCTGGATCAGAACCAGCAGCGGGTGAGCGGGGACGTGCGGGTGCGGCTGGCGGCCGGGGGCTGCCAGGTGACGGGCGTGCGGTCGGGGCATTCGCTGGTGCGGCCTGACGTGGCGCGGTACGGCGAGGAGCAGGGCTACTGGAACGGGTCGGACGCGGAGGGCTTTGCGAAGCTGTACGCGTTGCAGGCGACTTTGGCGGCGTGGACGGCGGACGGTTCGGCGGCTTCGCGCTAGCGGACGGTGGAGGACGGAAGGGTGCCCCAGGTTTTTGTGCACAAGATCGCGTCTTGCACGGCGGGGATGGTGACGGATCACCGGCTGGACATCCACGAGGGTGGCCGGGTGCGGCCGGGCGACCTGGTCGTGGTGAAGGCGCTGGAGGAGAAGCGGGTCTACGACGAGCTGGAGCTGAACACGGGGCGGCAGGCCCACATCTCGAAGGATGACGTGATTGTCGGGGTGCTGGGGGCGCGGCACGCCTTGCGGGGGTTCGTGGGGTACTGCCCGGAGGTGGTGAAGACGGGGCAGGTGCTGAACGTGCTGAACCTGGGGGGGGTGATCGGGATGGCGACCTCGGCGAACGAGGATCTCGGGCATCCGCTGCGGGTGAAGGTGCTGGGGCTGGTGGAGAAGGATGGGAAGACGGTCAACCTGGCGGATGCCGCGGTGCCGCCGGCGGAGACGCTGACGACGGACCTGCCGATCGTGCTGGTGGCGGGGACGTGCATGGGGGCGGGCAAGACGCGGGCGGCGGTCGAGATCATCAACCAGTTGAACCAGCGGGGGTTCAAGCTGGGAGGGATGAAGCTATCGGGGGTGGCGGCGCTGCGGGACACGCTGAACATGCTGGATCACGGGGCGCGGATCGCGAAGAGTTTTCTGGACGCGGGGTATCCGTCGACGGCGGGGTTCAAGGACCTGGCGCCGATGGCGCGGGGGCTGATCAACGCGCTGGCGGTAGAGCACGGCGGGCTGGACGCGGTGGTGATCGAGATGGGGGACGGGATCATCGGCGGGTACGCGGTGGACTCGTTCTATCACGATGATCAGTTGCGGCGGGCGATCAAGGTGCACGTGATGTCGGCGACGGACCTGGTGGCGGCGTGGGGGGCGCGGGAGGTCTGCAATACGAAGCTGCAGCGGCCGATCGACATCATGACGGGCCCGGCGACGGACAACACGGTGGGGGAGGCGTACGTGGAGGAGCAGTTGGGGGTCCCGGCGGCGAACGCGCGGACGCGGGGTGAGCGGCTGGGGGACCTGGTGGCGATGCGGGCGTTTGGCCGGGAGTCGAATCGATGATTCGCGCAGCGATTTACGGCGCGACGGGGTATGGCGGGTTCGAACTGCTGCGGCTGCTGCTGAACCATCCCGACGTGGAGGTGGTGCAGGCGACGTCGCGAGAGCCGGGGCGGCGGGTGAGCGCGGTGCACCCGGGGCTGCGGGGGTTGACGGATTTGACGCTGACGGCGTCGGATCCGCGGGAGCTGGATCCGAAGGCGGACGCGGTGTTTTTCGGGCTGCCGCACGGGGAGTCGGCGGGGGTGATGGCGGCGGCGGCGGAGCGGTGTCCGGATGCGCGGCTGTTTGACCTGGCGCAGGACTTTCGGACGGGGCATCGTGAGGATGGCTGGGTTTACGGGCTGCCGGAGGTCTTTCGGGAGGAGATCCTGAACGCGCGGAAGGTAGCGTGTCCAGGGTGCTTTGCGACGGGGATCCTGCTGGCGACGGCGCCGGCGGTGCAGGCGGCGGTGCCGCTGAGCCGGATCATCGTGGACGCGAAGACGGGCTCGTCGGGGAGCGGGGCGGGGCCGAAGACGGTGACGCACCACCCGGTGCGGGTGGGGACGCTGAAGGCGTACAAGGTCTTCACGCACCAGCACGAGATCGAGGTGAAGGACACGTGGCGGCGGCTGAGCGCGAGCCCGCCGCCGCTGAGCTTCGTGCCGCAATCGGCGCCGAACGTGCGGGGGATTTACACCTGTGCGTATCTGGTGCACGAGGGGGCGCGGGTGGCGAGCATGGCGGAGCTGTACGCCGGCTTTTACCGCAACGCGCGGTTCGTGCAGGTGCTGGACGCGCCGCCGAACGTGATTGAGACGGCCGGGACGAACAACGGGGCAATCTTCGTGAAAGAAGATGAGGGCGTGACGCTGGTGATCTCGGCGATCGATAATCTGTGTCGGGGGGCGTCGGGGCAGGCGGTGCAGTGCATGAACCTGGCGTTTGACCTGCCGGAAGATCGCGGGTTGCGGCTGGCGGCGCTAGCGCCGTGAGGCGCAGGCAGGCTGTTTGCAGAGCAGGATGACGGACGTGGAACCTCTGGCACCATCGATGGGTCTGGCCGAGCGGGCCGAACGGGTCGAGCTCAACGTCTATCCGCGGTATCCGTTCGTGCCGGTGCGCGGGGAGGGCTGCTACCTCTTTGACGAGGAGGGGCGGCGGTACCTCGATCTCTATGCCGGGCACGCGGTGGCGCTGACGGGCCACTGCCATCCGCACGTGGTGGCGGCGATCAAGGCGCAGGCCGAGAAGCTGATCTTCTACTCGAACGCGGTGCACTGCGAGGAGCGGGTGCGGGCGGCGGAGCTTTTGCTGGCGCGGGCGCCGCTGCCGGGGTCGAAGGCGTTCTTCTGCTGCTCGGGGAGCGAAGCGAACGAGAACGCGATCAAGGTGGCGCGGAAGCTGACCGGGCGGCGGAAGGTCGTGTCGTTCGTCAATGCGTTCCACGGGCGGACGATCGGGACGCTGAGCGCGTCGGGGATGCCGAAGTACCTCGAGACGGCCGGGCCGGTGACGCTGAGCGACCACGTGCACGTGCCGTTCGGGGATTTGGCGGCGCTGCACAAGGCGGTCGATGACGACACGGCCGCGGTGCTGTGCGAGACGATCCAGTCGCTGGGCGGGATCTACACGGCGAAGGACGACTTTTTTTACTTGATGGCGGAAGTGGCGAAGAACGCGGGGGCGTTGTTGATCTTTGACGAGGTGCAGTCGGGGCTGGGGCGGACGGGGACGTTCTTCTTTGCCGAGGGGGTGTGCGTCAAGCCGGACCTGATCACGATGGCGAAGGGTTTGGCCAGCGGGCTGCCGGTGGGGGCGATGGTCGCCGCGCCGGCGTTGGCGGACCGCGTCAAGCCGGGGGACCTGGGCTCGACGTTCGGCGGTGGGCCGGTGCCGATGGCCGCGATGCGGGCGACGCTGGAGGTGATCGAGGCGGAGGGGCTGGCGTTGAACGCGTTGCAGGTTGGACGGTATCTGAAGGACCGGCTGGCCGAAGTGCCGCACGTGAAGGAAGTGCGCGGGCGGGGCCTGTTGCTGGGGGTGGAATTCGATCAGCCGGTGAAGCCGATCTTGGCCGCGCTGCGCGAGCGGCAGATCATCGCGGGCAGCAGCAGCGTGCCGCACACGCTGCGGTTGCTGCCGCCGCTGATCCTGACGCAGGAGCAGGCGGGGACGTTCGTGGACACGCTGACCGAGATCGCGAAGGAGCTCTGAGGGTGAGGGAGCTCCGGCACGGCTACACGCTGGATGATTTTTCGCGCGAGCAATTGAACGACCTGCTCGACCGGGCGGCGGCGTTGCGGTCGGTGACGGCGTCGGATGCGTTGCGGGGCCAGTCGATCATCCTGATGTTCCTGGCGTCGTCGCTGCGGACGCGGGTGTCGATGGAGCTCGCGGCGCAGCAGCTCGGCGCGCACGTGGTGCAGATTCAGGTCGACGGCGGGCTGTGGAAGATGGAGTACGCCGACGGGGCGGTGATGCGCGGCGCGACGGCCGAGCACATCAAGGAAGCCGTGGGGGTGTTGGGGCGGTACGGCGACCTGCTGGCGGTGCGGGCGTTTCCGAGCCGGGAGAGTTGGGAGGTCGACGCGCAGGACCGGGTGCTGCGGGCGTTCATGGCGCATGGCGGCAAGCCGGTGCTCAACCTGGAGAGCTGCCTGTACCACCCGTGCCAGGCGCTGGCGGACCTGCTGACGATCCGCGAGGACGCCCGGGGCGGGCGACCGGGGAAGGTCGTTTTGACCTGGGCGGACCATCCGCGGGCGTTGCCGGTGGCGGTGCCGAACTCGTTTGCGCTGGCGGTGGCGCAGATGGGTTGGGATCTGACGGTCGCCCATCCGGAAGGCTATGATTTGCCGGCCGCGGTGACGCGGCGGTGTGCCGCGTACGCCGGGGCGGCCGGCAGCGTGTTCGAGGTCACGCACGACCGCGCGGCGGCCTTTGACGGCGCGGCGGTGGTGTATGCGAAATCGTGGGGGCGGCTGGACTACTACGGCCGGGACGAGGAAGAGATCGCCGACCGCGCGGCGCGGGGGCTGGACGCGTGGATCGTGGATGCGGCCGCGATGGCGCGGACAAACAACGCCGCGTTCCTGCACTGTTTGCCGGTGCGGCGCAACGTGGTCGTGACCGACGGGGTGATTGAGAGCCCGCGGTCGCTGGTGATCGAAGAGGCCGAGAACCGCCTGCACGTGCAGAAAGCGTTGCTGCTCGAGCTGTTGGGCGGGACCGTTTAGCGAGCAAAGACCATGCAAGACGTGACGCTGCTGCTGCAGGCGCTGCCTTACATCCGCGAGTTCCGCGACAAGCTTTTCGTGATCAAGTTCGGCGGCGAGCTGCTGAAGGACAGCGAGCACGTCAACGCGATCGCCGAGGACCTGACGCTGCTGTCGATGGTCGGGATCCGGCTGGTGGTGGTGCATGGCGGGGGTCCGCAGGCGACCGAGCTCTCGGAGAGCCTGGGCTTCAAGCCGGAGATCTATGGCGGGCGGCGGGTGACGGGCGCGGCGGAGCTCGAGATCGCCAAGATGGTGTTCGCGGGGAAGATCAACACCGAGGTGATCTCGGCGCTGCAGAAGCATGGCGGGCGGGCGGTCGGGCTGACCGGCGTGGACGCGGGGATGGTGAAGGCGCACCGGCGGCCGCTGACGCGGGTGGTGGAGAACGGCGAGAGCCGCGAGGTGGACTTCGGCTTCGTGGGTGACATCGAAGAGATCGACGCGCGGGTGCTGGACGACCTGGTCGAGCGCGGCTTCATCCCGGTGGTGAGCTCGCTGGCGGCCGACCGCAGCGGCACGATTTTGAACATTAACGCCGACACGGTAGCGGCGGAAATTGGTAGCAAGATGCGGGCGGAGAAGCTGTTCGTGATGACGACGGTGCCGGGTGTTTACAAGAACTTCGAGAAACAGGAGGAGATCTTCTCGATCATCACGGCCGGCGAGGCCCGCAACCTGATTGACGACGGGACGGCCGGTCGGGGCATGGCGCCGAAGTTGGCGGCGTGCGCGCGGGCGGCGGAACGCGGGGTGCGGGAGGCGCACATCATCAACGGGCTGACGCGGCATTCGCTGCTGCTGGAGACCTTCACGAAGAAGGGCATCGGCACGATGGTGGTCGAGTCGCGGGCGAAGACGGTCGACGCGCCGTGAGTGGCAGGGCGATCGATCCGATCGAGCTGCTCGAGGCGCTGCTGGCCGCGAAGAGCTACTCCGGGCAGGAGGGGCCGGCGGCCGACGTGGTCGTGCAGGCGTTGACGGGAGCGGGCCTGCGGGCGCAGCGCATCGAGCACAGTGTCATCGCTCAGCGGGGCACGGGCGCGCGGACGCTGCTGCTGAATTCGCATCTCGACACGGTGCCGGCCTCGGACAAGTGGACGCGTGATCCGTGGACACCGGCGATCGACGGGGACCGGCTTTACGGGCTCGGCGCGACGGATGCGAAGTCGTGTGTCGCGGCGATGGTGGCGGCGCTGTCGCGGGTGGATCCGGGGGAGCGCGGGCGGCTGGTGGTGACGGCGACCACGGAGGAGGAGACCGGCGGTGGGGATCATCCGAACGGGATGGAGGTGACGCTGCCGACGCTGGGGGCGGTTCACGGGGCGATCGTTGGTGAGCCGACGCAGCTCAACATCTGCAACGGGCAGCGCGGGATGCTGCGGCTGAATGTGCACGTGCACGGGCAGGCGGGGCACGCGTCGCGGCCGTGGGAAGGCGTCAACGCGATCGAGCAGGCGGCGCCGGTCATCGCGGATTTGAAGGTGCTGGCCGCAAAGGTGGCCGATGAAGGGCGGGATGCGATCGGGGTGCCGACGCTGCAGCCGACGCTGATGGCGGCGGGGACGGCGAAGAACGTGATTCCTGATCACGCGGTGATCACGCTGGATGTCCGGACGACGACGGGGCTGGACAACGCGCGTTTTCTACGCGCGATTCGGGAGACGGTGGGTGACCGGGCGGAGATCGAGGTGATCAGCGCGCGGTTTCGGCCGGTGGCGACGCCGATGGACTCGGCGATCGTGGGGGCGGCGCAGCGGGTGTTGCCGGAGGCGGAGTTGCGGGGCTTTGGGGGCGTGTCGGATTTGTTTTTCTTGACCACGATTCCGCCGGTGCCGGTGGAATGTTGCCTGATCGGCCCGGGTGACGGGCGCCAGTCTCACCAGCCGGACGAGTTCGTCTCGGTTACCATGGTTCGCAAAGCGGCGGACGCGTATGCCGCGATCGCGGAACATTTCCTGGGACTTGGCGGCGATGGGCATTGAAGACAAAGACCCGGCACTGAAGCGGATTCACGTCTCGATTCAATTCGACCAGCGGCTGTGGCGCGAGGACATCAGCGGCTCGCGGGCGCACGTGCAGATGTTGGGGGAGGCCGGGATCCTGGCGGCGGACGAGGTCCGGCAGATTCTTGACGGGCTGGAGCAGGTCGAGGCGGAGCTGGCGGCGGGGCGTTTTCCGTTTCGGGAAGATGATGAAGACATCCACCTGAACATCGAGCGGCGGCTGACCGAGCTGGTGGGGCCGGTGGGGGGCAAGCTGCACACCGGGCGGTCGCGGAACGACCAGGTGGCGACGGATGTGCGGCTGTGGTGTCGCAGCGAGGTGCAGCGACTGCGGATCGGGGTGGAGGGGGTGATCCACGCCTTGCTGGCGGCGGCGCAGCGGGAGCTGGACACGGAGACGGTGCTGCCGTTCTACACGCATCTGCAGCGGGCGCAGCCGGTGTTGCTGGCGCATCACCTGTTGGCGCACGTCGAGGCATTGGAGCGGGATCACGGGCGGCTGGGGGATGCGTTGGGTCGGCTGAACGAATGTCCGCTGGGGGCGGTCGCGGGGGCGGGGTCCGGG
>CAZCKC010000135.1:0-8901 GCA_964499235.1 uncultured Planctomycetales bacterium
TGGCCACGTCGCCGGAAACCTCCGCTGCCCCCACTGTGGCTACAACCTCCGCAGCCTCGCCCGCGGCGGCAAGTGCCCCGAATGCGGCACCACCGTCGCCGCCGGCCTCAACGCCCACCACATCTTCCACTACGACCGCGTCTGGCTCGCCGAATTCTGCCAGGGCGTCCGCACCCTCGCCCGCGGCCTGGCGCTGCTGCTGCTCACGCCGATCACCTTCATCATCCAGTGGACCTTCGGCTTCCCCCCTACCCACGACAGCACGCTCGATTTCACCCTAAACCTGCTCCCCTTCCCGGCCACCCTCTTCGCCGCCGGCGTGGTCTACGCGGGAAGCCGCCGCCTGACCGGCCTGGAGCCCGATCCCGCCCCCGGCCGCGACTACACCTCCTGGCAACGCGCCCTCAGCCGCCACACGACCGTCAGCGCCGGCGTCACCTGGCTCACTGGCGCCTTCGCCGTCGGCCTGGTCTTCCTTGTCTCCGCCGGCGACTGGCACGCCCCCTTCGCCATGAACATCCGCGCCTGGATGCCCTGGCTCGTCGCCTTCGTCATCGTCATGGTCCTCGGCTTCCAGAGCGTCACCCTCGGCGAGCTCATCCGTCTCGTCGCCGACGACCTGCCCAAGCGCGCCTTCGTCGGCCGCTGGCGCTCCCACCAGCAGGCGTCCTGGCTGATCCTCGGCCTGATCTTCGCGGGCGGGATCGCGTTATTGACAGCCGCCGTCCAGTCCTCATTCCCCGCCTGGCTGCCCCCACCCCCCGCCTGGCTCGACGAGCTCGGCATCAGCCTCGTCATCGCCTTCACCGGCATCCTCTTCATGAGCCTCATCAGCGCGGCCGAGTACCTCTACCGCTTCGAGCACGCCCTCCGCAAAGCCGTCCACCTCTACATCCCCCGCTGACCACCCTTTATCTTGTGATCGCAAGCCCAGCTGGCTACTATATGCAGCAATTCAGGGCAGTTAATCACTTCAGGGGCCCGTACGGCGGAGCAAACCATGGCGCCGGACAGGATTTATCACGCCGACTGCATCGAGTTTCTGAACGCGTCCCCGGCCGAATCGGTCGACCTCGCCTTCGCCGACCCGCCGTTCAACATCGGCTACGTCTACGACAAGTACCACGACGACCGCCCCGACGAGGAATACGTCGACTGGACCCGCAGCTGGATGGCCGCCGTCCAGCGCGTCCTAACCCCCACGGGCTCGTTCTACATCGCGATCGGCGACGAGTTCGCGGCCGACATCCGCATCATCGCCCGCGACCTCGGCCTGCACTGGCGCAACTGGATCATCTGGCACTACACCTTCGGCCAGAACATGCGCAGCAAGTTCTCCCGCGCGCACACGCACATCTTCTACTTCACGAAGCACGCGAAGGACTTCACCTTCAACGACCGCAACATCCGCTTCCCCAGTGCCCGCCACACCGAATACCAGGACCTGCGGGCGCACCCGCTCGGCCGCGTGCCCGACGACGTCTGGGACGACTTCCCGCGGGTCTGCGGCACGTTCAAGGAGCGCGCGGGCTTCCACGGCTGCCAGATGCCCGAAGCCCTGCTGATGCGGATCATCCTCGCCAGCAGCAACCCCGGCGACCTCGTGCTCGACCCGTTTATCGGTAGCGGGACGACCGCCGTCGCCGCGAAAAAGCTCAACCGCCGCTACATCGGCATCGACCTCTCCGAAGAGTACGTCGCGCACGTGAAGCAACGCCTCGCCGCCGCGAAGGCGGATGCTCGCGACCCCGGCGACACCTGGCCCGCCCTGCACACCGAAATGCTGCTGCAGCTCTACCGCGAGACCAAGGTCTCGCTCAGCAACCTGCTCCCCAACGAGGTCGCCCTCCGCGTCATCGCAGCCTCGCTCAGCGAACGCGCCGGCCACCGTTACACCCTCGAAGACGTCACCCAGCAGCTCGAGCAAATCGCGGCGAACAACCGCCTGCCCAAGCTCCCCAACGACATCACCTTCAAGCCACGAAACCACGTCAAATCGACTGGCAAACGCTACGAGCGGCGACAGGTCCGCTATCACGGCCGCGGCAAAAAGCGCGGCGCCAGCACCTACTCGAAGGTCAGCGACTCGCTCTTCTAACGCAGCTCGAAGGTTCGAAACGCGGCGCACTCCCCAAAAATGGGTCTCTAAGCAAGTCGGGCCGGTCGCTGAGCAACGTGGGTCGGGCGAGTAGAAGCGTGGGCGGGCGTCTAATCGGGCGGATCGGGCGTCCTCGTCCGACATCAACTGAGCGACACCCCCGCCCAACCCGTCGCCCCCGTACTTCGCGGACCTTCGCGATTGTCGGACGCACCCCTCCCCCGCCGTCCAATAAGACCCCCGCGTCAACCCGCTGACAGCCCCAACCGTCACACGCGCAACACCCGCCTCCGATTAACCGAAATCATCCTTACCGCAGCCGCTGCGGCAGACCCGTTGGGAGGGTGGATGGCTCGACGCGCGCAAGCTCTCGTGATCAGCCTGCTCGTTGCGCAGTTCGTCTGCGTCGCGAGCGTCGCGGTCTGGTACGCCGGCTGGCAACGCCAGGCCTGGTCCGCGGCCGAGGCCGAACGCCTCAGCCGCATCACCCGCGGCCTCGTCAACCATGCCGTCGCCGCCCTCACCCCCCAACGCCCACCCGCCGACGTCCACGCACCATCCCGCCGCCCAACGCTCGAACGCTATCTCGCCACCTTCGCGGTTCCCTCCGGCTGGCGCCTCACGATTCTCGACCGCGGCGGCCGCGTTGTCGCGACCACCGCCGACACGTCGGCCGCAACCGACGACATCCCCGGCCATTGGCCGATCACCCACGACGACCGGACCCTGCCGCTGTCGCACCGCCTGCAGCAGAGCCCGGCCGCCCTGATCACCGGCGAGCTCCGCACCGACTCCGCCCGCTATGACCTCGCCGCCCGACGGATTCCCCGTACCGGCTACACGGTCGTCGCCCGCGGCCTGATCGCCTCCGACTGCGGCTCGCTCGCCACACTGGCCGCCGACCTCGGCCAGGTCGGCCTCGCCATGGGCGTCGTCACGATCCTGCTCACCGGCCTGCTCACGCACTACATCATCCGCCGCTACCACGCCCACGTCGGCCACGTCAACAAGTCGCTCGAAACCAAGGTCTTCGAGCGTACCGCCGCCCTCGTCCAGACCCGCGAGGCTGTCGTCTTCGGCCTCGCCAAGCTGGCCGAAAGCCGCGACCAGGAAACCGGCGCCCACATCCTCCGCATGCAGCGCCTCAGCACCCTGCTCGCCAACGAGCTCCGCAAGTCCGACCGCCGCCTCGACGCCAAGTGGGTCGAATGCGTCCGCCGGGCGGCGGCCCTCCACGACATCGGCAAGGTCGGCATCCCCGACGCGATCCTGCTCAAGCCCGGCCCGCTGACCCAGAACGAGCGCCGCATGATGCAGACCCACACCACCGTCGGCGCCGACTGCCTCGAAGCGATCGGCGACCGCCTCGGTACCAACGACTTCCTCGCCATGGCCCGCGACATCGCCATCGCCCACCACGAATGGTGGGACGGCCGCGGCTACCCGCGCGGCCTCTGCGGCGAAGAGATCCCCCTTGCCGCCCGCATCGTCGCTGTCGCCGACGTCTACGACGCCGCCAGCTCGGCCCGCGTCTACAAGGCCGCCCAGAGCCACAGCCGCGTCCGCGCCCTGATCGTCGGCGGCGCCGGCACGCAATTCGACCCCCGCGTGGTCTCCGCCTTCCTCGCGGTCGAGGAGGAGTTCCACCGCGTCCTCACCCAGCCCAGCCTCTTCACCGCCCCCGTCGCCGCGCCAATGCCCCATAAACCGGCCGAAAACACGGATTGCTTGTCACCCGTCTAAAGCGAATAATTCGACGTGCGCTGGGGGAGTTCCGGAGCCACGCATGTCTGAACAGAGTCCCGCCCAACCCGTCAGGCCGCTCGACGCCACGCGGCTCGCGTCGGCCGCCCTCGAGATCGGCGCCGTGGTCGTCGCGATCGCGGTCCTCTTCTGGGCCATCGGACAGCTCTGGGCCATCTGGAGCCCGCCCCCACCCGGCACCGTCGTGCCAGCCGACCGCGGCCTCGAAACGCTGACGACGCTCGTGCTGCTCGTCCTCGGCTGGGGGTTCGCCCTCTCGCTCTGGGGCATCGGCGCTGTCGTCACCCGCCTCGACGCGATCGCCCGCGAGATGGGAAACGTGGGCGCCGCAGAAGCCGCAATCGACGAAGCCCTCGCCGCCTCCAAGAGCGACGCCGTGCTCCGCGTCCTCCGCGACATCCGCGACGTCTCGCTGCTTGACGAAAATCAGCGGTCCGAACGCCTCCGTACCCAGACCGAGGAGCTCAAGCACCAGCTCGTCCGCGAAGTCCCCCAGCTCATCCGCGAGCACAAGTGGGCCGTCGCCCGCCAGCGTCTCCGCGAAGCCCGCGAACGCTACCCCGGCGTCCCCGAGTGGGAGCAGCTCAACCAGCAGGTCGAAGCCGCCCGCCAGCAGGTCGAAGCCGCCGACCTCATGCGCGCCCGCCGCCAGGTCGATGACCTCGCCAACCTCAACGCCTGGGACCGCGCCGTCGAGGTCGTCCGCGACCTCGTCCAGCGCCACCCCGACTCCAACCCCGCCGACGAGCTCGCCCAGCAAGTCGTCGAGCGCCGCCGCGACGCCCTCGCCCAAGAGCTCCAGACCCTGATGGCCGACGCCCAGGAAGCCACCAACCGCCGCCAGTGGCGCCGCGCCCTGGATCTCGCCGACCGCGTCATCCAGCGCTTCCCGAAATCCGTCGAGGCCGAGGCCCTCCGCCAGCAACGCTCCACCCTGCTCGAAAACGCCGAGATCCAGGTCCGCCACCAGATGGAAGACCAGATCCGCAGCTTCGTCCAACAAAAGAAGTACTCCGACGCCCTCGCCCTCGCCCGCTCCCTCATCGACAAGTACCCCGAATCCCCCCAGGCCGCCGTCCTCAACGACCAGCTCCCCCGTCTCGAGGAAAAGGCCGCCGAACAAAGCGGCTACGTCTCCACCTGATCCCGCACCACCCCGTCAAATCCCGCCCCGTCCGATCCTGCCCAGGATTTCCGCCACCCGCTAAGATTGGCCGCGAACCCGCACGCCCGCTTTTCAGGAGCTCACCGTGCCCGCGCGCTTCGAAGTTCATGTGCCCGCCACCGAGGCCGACCAGCAACGCCTCGCCGCCATCCAAGACAACAGCTTCATGATCAGCCCCCCCGACCGGGCCGCCTTCAACACCGTCTGGCCCGTCGAGCAGACCCGCGTGGTCTGCGATCACGGCCGCGTCGTCGGCGGGCTCACCCTCCTCCCGGCCGGCCAGTACTTCGCCGGCCAGCGCGTCGCGATGTCCGGCATCGCCGCCGTCGCGATCGCCCCCGAAGACCGCGGCACGCGCGCCGCCGCCCAGCTCATGTGCGCCACCGTCCAGGAACTCCACGCCGCCGGCGTCGCCGTCTCGACCCTCTACCCCGCCACCGTCGGCACCTACCGCCAGGCCGGCTACGAGCTCGCCGGCGTCTCCTGCCACGCCGAGGTCCCCTGCCACCGCATCCGCGGCGGCGACGCCGAACGCCCCATGCGCGCCCTCACCCCCGCCGACAACCAGCGCGTCCGCCCCGTCTACAACGAATGGGCCCAAACCCAGAACGGCATGCTTGACCGCGCCCCCATCCACTGGTGGCGCTTCCAGCGCAAGCAGGACGACGGCCTCGCAGGCTACGGCGTCTTCAACGGCGACACGCTCACCGGCTATACCTACCTCTCCACCCGCCCCGGAAAGGCCCACCACCCCGACATCGTCGTGGCCGACATGGCCGCCGCCGACGAAGCCAGCGTCCGCCGCCTCCTCGGCTTCTACGCCCGCGAGCGCTACCAAAAACACGCCGTCCTCTGGCGCTGCGGACCCGCCGACCCGTTCCTCTACGCCCTGCAAGACGTCGGCGCCCACGTCCACAACGAGTACTGGATGACGCGCATCACGCACCTGCCCAACGCCCTCACCGAGCGCGGCTACCCCGCCGGCCTCACCACCCAGCTGATCCTCGACCTCCGCGACGACGTCATCCCGGAACAGGCCGGCACCTGGCAACTCACGCTCGAAGCCGGCCAACCACACGTCGAGCCGCTCGCGAACGCCCCTGCCGGCGCCGCCAACCGCACGCTCAGCCTCGACACCCGCGCCCTCGCCGCCCTCTACACCGGCTTCGCCGAGCCGGCCACGCTCGTCCGCACCGGGCAGGCCGCTGGCAGCGCCGCAGCACAGGCCACCGCCCGCGCTATCTTCGCCGCCCCCTGCCCGTTCATGCCCGACGCGTTTTGAGTTCCCAGGCTCCGCGGTTCGCCCCCCACCCCCAGTCAGCACCCGATCGGTTCCGTTCAAGGTTCTCAAAGGAGCAGAAAGCATGTTCATGAAGTGGTTCTGGCTGGCATCGGCCGGCCTGCTTGCCGTCGGTGCAGCTGCCTCAGCGGTCGTCTCGCCGCCGCACGTCCTGCCGCGAGCCCACGCCCACAACGACTACGAACACCCCCGCCCCCTCCTCGACGCCCTCGACCACGGCTTCCTCAGCGTCGAAGCCGACATCCACCTCGTCGACGGCCAGCTCCTCGTCGCCCACGACGCCGACGAGGTCCAGCCGCACCGCACCCTCCAAAAACTCTACCTCGACCCCCTCCGCCAACGGATCGCCGCCAACGACGGCTGGGTCTACCCCGGCGTCGAGCAACCCCTCCTGCTCCTGATCGATTTCAAGACCGACGCCGAGACAACCTACCCCGCCCTGCGCAACGCCCTCGCCGACTACGCCGCCCTCCTCACCACCACCCGCGGCCACGAGCTCCGCCGCGGCCCCCTGCTCGTCGTCCTCACCGGCAAGCGCCCCGTCGCGCAGCTCAAGGCCGAAACCACTCGCTACGCCTTCCTCGACGGCCGCATCGGCGAGCTCACCGCCGACCCCTCACCCGCTCTCGTCCCACTCGTCAGCGACAACGGCGGCCGGCGCTTCGACTGGCGCGACGACGGCTCGCTGCCCCCCGACCAGGTCGTCGTCCTCAACGCCCTCGTCAAGCACATCCAGGCCCGCGGCCACCGCGTCCGCTTCTGGGCCACCCCCGACAAGCCCAAGACCTGGCAAATCCTCCACGCCGCCGGCGTCGACTACATCAACACCGACAATCTCCCCGGCCTCCGCCGGTTCCTCACGTCCAAACACCAATCGCAGGAGTAGAAAGGTAGGTATCTCCCGGCGACACCAGTCGTGCCACCGCTGTGTCAGCCGTGGTCGATTGGCAAGGCCCGCCCATCCCCCTCGGGTGCCCCCGACTTCAGTCTGGTAGACTGACAAACCGCGGATCGTCTGTCTACGCGCCCGCTTCCACCCGCCCCCGATCCCACGCGCGCAGCCGCTCCAGCATCACCTGCCGCTTCGGATCGCCCGGATCAAACCCGCGCGCCTGCAGCTCCGCCAGCGTCCGCTCCCAGCCCCACCCGCACTCCGCCAGCCGAAACGCCGCGCACAGGATCCCCGTCCGGTGAAAGCCCTGCTCACAGTGCACCAGCACCGGCCGGTTCTCAGGCGCGCGGACCAGCTCTAGAAACCGCGTGATCACGTCCCCTTCCGGCTCGCGAAAGTCCGCCATCGGAAAATGCTCGAACCGCACCCCGTGCGCCGCGCACCACGCCCGCTCCTTGCGGAACCACCGCCCGCGCAGCGGATGCCGCGTCCCACCCCGCGCCGCCACGACACATCCCAGCCCGTGCTCAGCCCGCACCCGCGCCAGGTCGCGCACGTGCACCTGGCCGGCCCGCAACAGCACCCCCGGCTCCACCACCGCAAAATGCCGCAGCCGGTCGTACCGCGCCCCCACCAGCCCGGCCAACCACAGCTTCCACTGGTGCCAGCTCCGCACGCCGCCCGTCGGCCCCTCAGCCGTAGGAAGGTGCGCCGTCTCACCAGAAGATTGCGATCCCATCACAGTCTCAAGTGGGTTGGTTGAAGAAGTCGTTTCGAGAAGATTGTGGCACCGGCTAACCCGCGGCACTGCCTTGTCCGTGGCGCCGGCGTCCCGCGACGCCTGCCCCGCCGCCCGCTCAACCCCCGTCGACAAAGGTCCCCAGGTGCTCACCCTCGACCACCCGCCGCATCGTCCCCGGCTGGAACAGGTTGAACACCGCGATCGGCACGCTGTGCTGCTGGCAGATGTCGATGGCCGAGATGTCCATCACCTTCAGCCGCTCGTCGATCACCTGGTTGTAGCTGAGCCTCTCGTACAGCTTGGCGTCCGCGTGCTTTTTCGGGTCCTTGTCGTACACCCCGTCGACTTTCGTCGCCTTCAGCAGCAGGTCGACCTGCAGCTCCGCCGACCGCAACGCCGCGCACGAGTCCGTCGTCACGTGCGGGTTGCCCGTCCCGCCCGCCAGCACCACGATCCGCCCCTTCTGCATGTGCCGGATCGTGTCCCGCCGCACGAACGCCTCGCACACCCGCGCGATCGTGAGCGCACTCTGCACCCGCGTCTCCCGCCCGAGCTGCTCCAGCGCCTCCTGCAACGCGATCGCGTTCATCACCGTGCCGAGCATGCCGATGTAGTCGGCCGTCGCGGCCGCGATCCCCAGCTCCTTCGAGAACGACGCCCCCCGCATCAGGTTCCCGCCCCCAACGACCACCGAGACCTCCACCCCGAGGTCGGCGACCGACTTGATCTCCTGCGCCGTCGCCAGCAACTGCTCGCGATGAATCCCGAAACCCGCCGGCGGACAAAACCCCTCGCCCGAGACCTTCAGCAACACCCGCCGATAATGGGGACCGGCCATCAACACTCCCAATCCATCGCACACAAGAAATTCCGAACCGCGCCGGCGCGATCATAGCCCCCCACCCCCCCCCCCCCCCCCCCCCCCCCCCCCCCCCCCCCC
>CAZCKC010000135.1:8911-9308 GCA_964499235.1 uncultured Planctomycetales bacterium
CATCCAGACACCCGCGCTGCGCGCCCCACGCCCGGGTTCCCCGAGTCCCGGGTACCCCAGACTGGAGTCTGGGGTACTGAGATCCCGTCCAAACTAGAAACCCGCCCCGGCCGTGTCAGCCGTGCCCGCGGGGCCGCAACAACCCCCACCCCAACAATCCGCTATCAAAGGCCAGTCGTCTCGCCACCCAAAACGTAGCGTCCGGGCTCCGCAGCGGACGTCGCGCAGCGCGACACGTCCGGCGCGGCCTCTAGCAGCCCGTTGAAAACCCGTTGCCGGGCATGCGGTAATGGGAGCGTCACGGAAGACGCGTGATGGCTTGGGGACGGCGTGGTGGCGAGCGGCAGGAAGAACGGTGGGGGCCGACGGCGGCGCTGGCGGCGACGGTGCAGGCGGG
>CAZCKC010000136.1:0-9248 GCA_964499235.1 uncultured Planctomycetales bacterium
AGTCCACCTCCGCGTACGGGTTCAGCACTAGCTTCAGCCCCGTCTCCGCCGCCGCCGGCCCCGCCAGCAGCCACAACCCCGTGACCATCCCCACAACGGCCACCAACCGGCCCACTCGATCTCGCAGCATGTCTCGCTCCTCGTGATGCCCCTGGCAATGGCCCCCCATGAACCAGAGGACCCCCAAGGCAACGTGTCTGGCAGAAATTTCACGCAGCGTGCGGCCGCCCCCGGCCACCACCGCCCCCGCTCACATCACGCAAAGCCTACTCGAACTTTCTCATCGATCCACATTGTTTCTCAATAATCAACCCATTCCTCACACAATTAGCGCGACGTGAACAAATCCCTTGGCCGCGAGCCGACCCTGTGGGGGCGCACGTGCCGTTCGAGAATTTAGGAAGACAAAGCTGGAATGGGTCAGCGTGACCTTGTCGCGCGAGCGGACGCCGAAGCCCCCCAACCAACCAGAGGCCGCTTCTCAAGTCTTAACCACTGGACGCCTGACCAGGATCGACCCGACACCGGGCCGTCGCCGGGGATTGACTGACGCTTACTGGTCCTTGTTCCCCCCAAACAACCCCTTGATCGCATCCGCCCCCTTGTTCACCGGATCCTCCAGCACCTCGCTCGCCTTCGTCCCCTCCGGCAGCTTGTCCCCCAGCTGCTTCTCCAGCTCCGCATCCATCCGGTTCGCCAGCTCGCGCTTGCCCGCCTCCATCAACGCCGCCTGCAACTGCGCCGTGATCCGCGGCGCGTTCAGCGCTAGCCGCGGCGCCCCCACCGGCCCCACCACCCGCAGCTCCGTCTGCAGGTTCTCCAGCGCCTTCAGCGCCTCCCCTGCCACCTGCGGATCGAGCCCGAAGAAACCGCCGGACGCCTCCGTCTGCATCCCCGCCGTCTGGACCGCGATCGCCAGGTCCACCTGCTCGCGGTCCGCCCGCCCCGATACCTGCGCCGTCGCCGTCCCGCCCGTAAACCGCACCGGATTCTTCCCGCTCAACTGCTCCTGCAGCTTCGTCAGCGGTACCTCCGCCACCTCCGCGTCAATCTCCGCATACCGCCCACCCGCACCGTAATGATTGCGGATCGTCACCCGCGTCGGCCGCTCCTGCGACGTCACCTTCAGCACCACCGGCTCACCATACGCGGCCGGCTGATCGCTCAAGTTCTCCGCCTCGATCGTGCTCCGCCCCAGCTCCTCAAACGGCAGCATCACTTCGTCGAACCGCGCTCGCCGCACCACCACCCGCGGCGTCGGCGCCGTCGGCGCCCGCGCCGTCAGGTAACCCAGGTACCCCTCCACCGCCGCCGGCTCCGGCTCGGGCGGCGCCTCCCGCGACGGCAACCACTGCGCCGCCTCCCGCAGCTTCTCCTTCATTTGCTCCCCACGCTCGAAGTAGCTCGCCAGCTCTTCCAACTGCCCCTCCGGCAGCTCATACCGCTCCTCTTCAAACGCCGGTTCCTCCGCCGCGACCGCCGCCTCCGCCGTCGGGTAGACCTCGCCCGGCGTCTCGCGCGGCGTGCCAAAGCCGACCCCGCCGACCGCCACTTCATCCACCACCAGCCGCCCGATCAGCAAACTCCACAACCCCGCGTCCGCCGTCAGCTCCCCAATCTCCAGCCGGTTCTGCACCGGCGCCTGCGGATCCGTCACCTGAATGCCCGTCGCCTCAATCCGCCCGGCCAGCGGGCTGAAGTTGAAGCGCGCCAAGTTCACCTCCGCCCCGTTCGCCTGCCCCAGCTGCGCCGCGACGACGCCGCCCAGCTGGTCCCCCGACGTGAAGTACACCCCAATCCCCGCGCCCAGCAACACCACCACCGCCACGATCACGCCCGGCATCCGGATCAGCTTCGGCTTCTTCTGCAACACCGCCTTCACGTCCTTCGTCCGCTTACCCAGCAGCAGCCAGTCCAGCCAGCGCACCCACGTCTTCTGCTGAAACGCCCGGAACTTCTCCGACGACTCGTCCAGCTTCAGCCACGCCTGCCGGAACTGCTGCACCAACCGCCCCAACAACAGCCCCAGCACCAGCCCGACCACCGGCCCCACCACCAGCGCCCCCGCGACCGCATACGTCGCAAAATCCGTCAGCCCCACCACCGGGATCGCCGCCAGCGTCATCAGCAACCCGCCCAGGCTGCCAATCACCCACTGCCCGGCAAAGTACAAACCCGGCGCCGCCGCGTACGCCAACGCCTTCCCCAGCGCTGCGAACAACAAAAAGATCCCCAGGTTCACGTTCAGCACCAGCGCCAGCACCAGGATCACCACGTGAATCCCCTGCCACCCCGGCGTCAGACCGAACCAGAACCCGAACAACGTCGACAACACGATCATCACCGGCAACGCTTCGCCCCGGAAGATCGCAATGAACTTGCGAATCGGCTTCGGCAGCAACACGGCAGTCTCCTCCCCGCATGAACCGCAGTGAGATGGGTTTCATCAACCAGGGAGCAGGCTGCTCCCTGTCCCGATACACAGATGGGCTTATTAACCGGTTATACCCCCAACCGCCCCGCAGCCGCCAGCCAACCGCAACCGCCCCACGCGCCCGGTAAAACGGAATGCACCTCCCGCTGCGCCCGACACGCAGCCCCTGGCGGCCGCAATCCCGTATTGAGCCGCCCCCACGATCCAGTTACCCTCGAGGATCACGGCGTTCAGCCCCCCCCGCTGGGCCGGTCCGGTCGCCGCGGAGTCGTCGCCCATGTCGATCCTGCTGATCCTGCTCGCCGCCGGCGGCCTGCTGCTACTCGGCGGCCGCTTCTACGCCCGCGTCATCGCCCGCACCCTGGGCGAGCAGCCCGACCGCGCCACGCCCGCGGTCACGCTGAACGACGGCCGCGACTACGTCCCCACCCGCACCAGCGTCGTCTTCGCCCACCACTACGCCTCGATCGCCGGCGCCGGCCCGATCGTCGGCCCCGTCATCGCCCTCTACTACGGCTGGCTGCCCGCCCTGCTCTGGATCGTCCTCGGCGGCATCTTCCTCGGCGCCGTCCACGACTTCGTCTCCACCCACATCGCCATGCGCGAAGGCGGCAAGAACCTCGCCGTCATCACCCGTCGCTATATCGGCCGCACCGCCTTTCTGCTGATGCTGCTACTGCTTGTCGCGATCCTCGCGTTGATCTGCGCCGCGTTCCTCGACCTGTCCGCGAAGGCCCTCACCTCCCAGGTTCCACTCGCCGCCCTCGGCCTCACCGCCGAGCAGAACTTCTTCCGCACCGTCGACAGCGGCGGTGAGTCGATGGCCGTCATCGGCGGCATCGCCTCCACCTCCGTCGTCGTGATCACGCTCTTCAGCCCGCTCATCGGCTGGCTCTACCTCAAGCGCAACGCCGCCACCTGGGCCTGCTCAATGCTCGCTCTCGCGATCTGCGCGGCTTCGATCGCCATCGGCTTCGCCCTGCCGATGCAGCTCAGCCCCACCGGCTGGAAGCTCCTCATCGCCGGCTACGTCCTCATCTCCGCCGGCCTGCCCGTCTGGCTCTTCCTCCAGAGCCGCGACTTCATCAATGTCCACCTGCTCTACTTCGGCGTCATCTTCCTCATCGCCGCCGTCGTCACCGCCGCGATCCAGGGCGGCGGCGCCTTCGCCCAACCCGACGCCATCCCCGCCCTCAACATCACCACCGCCACCCAGGCCATCGGACCGATGTGGCCGATCCTCTTCATCACCATCGCCTGCGGCGCCGTCAGTGGCTTCCACGCCCTCTGCGCCACCGGCACCACCTGCAAGCAGCTCAAGACCGAGCCCGACGCCCGCCGCGTCGGCTTCTACGGCATGCTCCTCGAAAGCTTCTTCGCCGCCTGCGTCGTCTGCTGCCTGCTCGTCGGCCTCTCGCTCAGCAGCTACGCCGCACACACCCACCCGCAAGCCCCACACCAGGCCGGCAACCCCGTCCTGACCTTCGCCCTCGGCGTCGGCCATACCGCCGGCCTCGGCTTCGGCCTGCCGCTCGCCTTCGGCGTCGTCGGCGCCATGCTCCTGCTCGAAGGCTTCCTCGTCACCACCCTCGACACCGCCATCCGACTCACCCGCTACACCATCGAGGAAGGCTGGGCCACGCTCTTCGGCCGCTACGACGTCTTCGCCAACGCCAAGAAAACCGCCCCAGCCAAGGAAGCCGCGACCCCCACCCAAGGTCTCCAGCGCCTCGCGCTCCGCACCCTCCAGCAGTACTGGGTCAACAGCGGCCTCGCCGTCGCTCTGATGCTGATCCTCGCCCAGCTCGGCTACAGCTCGATCTGGGGCGTCTTCGGCGCCTCGAACCAGGTCCTCGCCGCCCTCGCCCTGCTCGTCGCCACCGGCTGGCTGCTCGCCCGCGGCAGCAACGTCATCTACACCCTGCTTCCGGCCACCTTCATGCTGCTCACCGCCACCAGCGCTCTCGTCTACACCATCATGCAGGAGTTCAAGCCGCCCGCCCCCGGCGCCGCGCCCAGCCCCGACCCGATCCTCCTCACCGCCGCCGGCGTCGTGCTCGCCACCACCCTCGGCCTCACCGCCCTCACCCTCCGTCGCTGGCTCACGCCCGCCGGCCGGGCCGCCAGCCGTGCCGCCGTCGCCGCCACCGCCTGACGCCTCGCACGCCCGCAGCCGCGCCCCTACCATGCGCCTGAGCGTTCAGGAGTCGCCCGGTGGCCGATCAAACTCAAGCCGAAAACACGTCATCCCAGAACCGCCACGGCCCGCACATCTGGCAGGTCCGCGCGGTCCGCGACTGCTTCTGGATCATCCTCGCCCTGTTCACCATCTGGCTGATGTACGCCCTCCAGGCGATCGTCGTCCCTGTCCTGCTCGCCTTCGTTCTGGCCTACCTCGTCGACCCCGTCATTCGCTACGGCCACGCCCATTTCAACTGGTCACGCGAAATGCAGACCATCGTCTTCGTCATCGTCTTCGCCACCGTCCTGATCGGCGTCGTTGTCGGCCTCATCCCCACCGCGATCAGCCAGTCCACGCTCCTCGCTGAGCGCTTCCCCGACTACAGCCGCTTCCTTGCCGAACGCCTCAACCTCGTCGTCGAAGCCGAGAGCACCAACCAGCCCGACGTCGCCCCCGAAACCAACACCACCACCAGCCAGGCATCCCCCGACCGAGCCGCCGACACGCCGCCCGAGAACCGAACCAACCCGCTGAACCTCAACGGCCCCTGGCGCGTCCAGGCCGCTGACGCCCCCAGCATGGCCAACTTCCTCTACCGCTACGTCAGGCAAGGCCTCGGCCTCGTCGGCGCCATCCTCGGGCTCGCCGTCTACTTCATCCTCGCCACCATCCTCATGCTCGCGACCTTCGCCTACTTCTCGTGGCACTTCAACGCGTTGCCCAACTTCAAGCGCTACCTCCCGGAAAGCCGCCGCGAAGAGTGGTGGGCCCTGCTCCGCAAGATCGAGCTCATCTTCGCCGGCTTCCTCCGCGGCCAACTCATCGTCGCCCTCTTCACCTTCATCATCTTCTCGATCGGCTTCTACCTCGCGAACGTCCCCTTCTGGTTCCTCGTCGCCGCCATCGGCGGCGCGTTCAGCATCATCCCCTACGGCCAGGCCAGCGGCTGGATCCTCGCCGTCGCCGCCAAGTACCTCGAGACGCAGATCGCCCCCGACGTGCCCTTCTCCTGGCTCGCCGTCTTCGTCTGGCCGACGCTCGTCTATGTGATCATGCAATCCAGCGAAACGCTGATCATCACGCCCTGGGTCCAGAGCTGGTCCACCCGCATGCACCCGCTCGCCGTCTTCGCCGCCATCGTCGGCGGCGGCTCACTCGGCGGCGTCCTCGGCATGTTCCTCGCCATCCCGATCGCCGCCTCCGGCAAGGTCATCCTCCGCGACGTCGTCGCCCCCCGCCTCGCCCACTGGGCCGACCAGCAGTAACCCCCACGCGCCGTCAGTCCGCGCCACCCTCATCCAGCCGCCCCTCCAGCGCGCGGTAATCCGTCTTCCCATTCCCCAACAACGGAATCTCGTCCACCTGCCGCACCGCGGCCACGTTGTGAATCGCCGACAGCCCCGCCCCCCGGATCAGCCGGTTCACCCCCTGCCGCTCCGTCTCCCGCGTCGTAAACAACACGATCTCCGCCTGGTGATCCGTCTCCCGCGCCACCACCGCCAGCGGCGGCCCCTCGTCCGACTCGTCCGCGAAGTGCTCCCACAACGCCGCCTCGATCGCCGGCAGCGACACCATCTCCCCGCCGATCTTCACGAAGCGCTTCAGCCGCCCCTGGAACGTCAGCACCCCGTCCTCGTCTTCCGTCACCAGGTCCCCCGTCCGGTACCACGTCTTGCCTGCCACCGCCACGAACGGCGATTCCCGCGTCTCGTCCACGTAACCCTCGAACACGCACGGCCCGCGCACCAGCAACACCCCCCGCGCGCCCCGCTGCACCGGCTCATCCGTCTCCGCATCCACGATCACGTGCTCGAACGACCGCAGCACCTTCCCGATCGTCCCCTCCTTCGGCTTCTGCGGATCGTTGACCGACACCACCGGCGAACACTCCGTGATGCCATAACCTTCCAGCACCACCGCCTGCGGCGCCTTCCGCCGCAACGCGTCATACACCTGCGGCGAGCACTTCTCCGCCCCCGTCACCGCCAGCCGCAAGCTCCCCAGTACCTCCGGCGCCGTCGCCGCCCGCAGGATCGCCCCCAAGAACGACGGCGTCCCCAGCATGAACGTGATCCCGTACGTCTCCACCATCCGCCCCAACAGCGCCGCCTCCGTCGGGTTCGGATAGTACGCCGTCGGCACCCCCAAAACCGTCGGCAACACCGTCGTCGCCGTCAGCCCAAACGAGTGAAACGGCGGCAGAAAACCCAGCAGTCGATCCGTGTCATACACCGCCACCATGTCCAGCACATCACGAATGTTCGTCAACACGTTCCGCTGCGTCAGCGGCACGCCCTTCGGCCGCGTCTCCGACCCGCTCGTCATCAGGATCACGATCTGATCCGGAATCCGCCCCGGATCCAGCCCCCGCGCCCCCAGCGTCGCCTTCACCAGCGCGACCAGCTGCTGCGCCGTCGAGATCCCCGCCCGCACGTCATCCAGGTAAACGAACCGCGACTGCAGCGCGCGCAAGTCGAGCTCCTGGTGCTCCAGCCGCGACACCAGCTCCCGCGCCGTCAGAACCTTCTCCGTCTGCGTCAGCTCCAGGATGTGCTCGACATTCCGCACCCCCGTCGTCCAGTTCACCATCACCGGCGTCTTGCCCGCGAACAGCGTCGCCCAGTACGCCACCGTCGCCCCCACCGACGCCGGCAACATGATCCCAACCCGCTCGCCCGGCAGCGCCGCGATCCGCTCGCTCAAGAGCAGGATCCCCGTCAGTAACTTCCGGTACGTCAGCGCCCCGCTCCGCTGGTCCGCGATGATGTAATCCCCGCGTCGCCGCCGCGCCGTCGCCAGGAACACCTCCCCCAGCCGCGTCCCCGCCGGCAACGCCAGCGCCGCCCCGCGCCCCTGACGCTGCCACCGCCCCGGCGGCGCAATCAGGTCCTGGTCCCGCCGGCTCGTCCCCGCCCCCGCCGCCGCCTGCAAAACATCCGCCACCGTCTCCAGCGCCTCGGGATCCTCCAGCCGATGCCCGAACTCCCGCCCGATCCACAACAACAGCTCCGACCGCGCCAAGCTGTCCAGCCCCAAATCATGCGCCAGCCGATCGCTGTCGCTCAACGCCGCCACCCCGCTCATCTCCCGCAACTGCCCCAGCACCGCCGCCCGCGTCGCCGGCGCTACCGACGCCGCGCTCGCCTCGACCCCCCGCCACGCCGGCTCCGGCAACACCCGCCGCACCGGCCGCTCGCCCAGCCGGTACGCCACGTAAAGATTCGGACTCACCACCTCGTTGTAATACGCCTGCAGCTGCGCGTTGAACGCCCGCCGCTCCGTGCACAACGCGCTTCGCTCAACCTCCCGCAGCTCGATCCGCACGTGCCGCCGCGGCACAAAGAAGACAAAGCTAAGCAGCACGTCCCCCACCCGTCGCCAGAACTGCCGCCGCAGGTCGATCGGCCGCCCGCTCGCCTTGCTCGAGCAGCTCCCCCACACCCCCGTCGTCCGCACCAGCACCACCCGCGCGTCCCGCGCCGACTGCACGAGCGCATGCGCCCCGCTGTTCCCCCGCAGCATCTCCGTCGGCCCCCGCATCAGGTGCCCCGAGGGGTACACCCCCCCCCCCCCGCCCCGCCCCAACTCCTCCCGCAGCGTCGCTTGCGCCGCCGCCACGTCCGCCGCCGCTTCCTGCCCGTACGCCTTCACGTCCCGGATCGGCACCACCCCCACCTGCCGCGCCAGCCACCGTACGATCGGCCGGTCGATCTGGTCCCGGTCCGCCAGCGGCCGCACCTGGAAATCCCGATGCAGAAACGTCACCACGATCAGCGGATCCACCAGCGCCGGATGGTTCGGCAGAAAGATGATCCCCCGCCGTCCCCGCGCCCGCACCGCCGCCGCCCCCACCACCGTCACCCGGTAGCGCAGCGCCAACGCCAACTGCACCCCCCACCGCAACACCCAAAGCACAACCCGTCGCATCCCAGCGCTCCCCGCGCCAACCCCCGGAACCAACCCGCCTCGGATCATAATCCCCCCGCCGGCTGGCCCAGACTTCAGTCTGGGGGACTGAATCAACGCTCAACAACCCCCAGCACTTCGAACAGTACCGAGCGCCTGGCGCACCGGAAAGCAGGGGCAACGAGTGTTCCCCAGGTAGCGTCCCCCCGTAGGTCGGGTCCTCGACCCGCCATCTGTCTCCTCGCACCACCCCAGACAATGCGTGCCGAAGCATTCATTCGTCACTTGGCAACGACACCTCCCCCGGCACCAGCACACACCGAAACCCGACCGCCGGACTACGCGTCGCCTCCGCATCCGCAAACCAACTCTTGTTATCAAGCGCCAAATAATCCTTGCGAAGCGTCCCCCAGTACGCCCCGGCGATGACCCCCGTCCCGCGCGGCCCCTCGGGCTTGAGGAACTCGGACACGTTGCCGCGAATGTTGTACAGCCCCCGCAAATTCGGCCGACCGCTCCCCACGGAGCGCGGACTGTCGCCGCTGTACCCGCCCGCCGGCGTGATCGACCCGGCGAGCGGTGTCCCGGCGCTGTACTCGAGCCACTGCGCCCACGTCGGCAGGTCGTAGCGAAACCCGGCCGGCAGTAGGCCCGCCTCCGCATCCTTGATCGTCATCGCCCGGCACCACGCCAGCGCTTCCTCGTGCGTGGCGTATTTAGGGACAG
>CAZCKC010000137.1:0-9210 GCA_964499235.1 uncultured Planctomycetales bacterium
CACGCAGTCCCACGGCTGCCTTGACGGCGAGGTGCTGTTAAACAGCACGGGGCCCCGCGGCTTTTGCAAGGCGCGCGGATCAGGCTCCCTCGCCCGTGACCCAGCGGAGCTCCGTGGCTGGAGCTCACGCCGGTTAACACCGAGGCCGCGGCCGGCAGACCAAGTCGGGCCGGAGTGCTCAACGGATGCCACTGCTCTCGAGCAGTGCCGCCAATGAACCCTCCACGCCACCCGACCCCACTGGACCGGCACCGGAGCGGATCTTTGACAACTATATACCGCGACCAATGGGCGCCCCAGGTTTCAACCTGGGGGACTGAAACGGCGTTTGCACGCCCGTCAGCGACTCGAACCCGAAGACCGGATCGAACGCCGCACTAATGGACCGCACCCACTCCCGCGAAGACCTCACCGCCGCGCCCCCTCACCCTCCAACATCTCCCGCAACGCCTCCGCCAGATTGTACAACGGCTCGATCGCCACCTGCGGCTCGTCCACACTCCCCGTCACCCGGTACTGCGCCAACTCCTCCCGCGCGATGTCCAGCAAGTTGAACGGCGGCACCAGGGGCACGTCCGGCGGCGCCGCAATCAACGTCGCGTCAATCGTGTTGCTCGCCAGGTTCCACTCCCCCTTACCCACCAGGTGCGTCGTCGGCGTCACGATGTCCACCTGCCGAATCAATAACGTCTCCCCCAGCCAGTCAAACCGCAGCTCGATCAGGTCGGCATTCTGCGGCAACTGCCGCCCCGTCGCCGCACTCAACTCCGCCACGTCCCGCAACACCGGCGTCGCCGCCGTCGGCGCCGCCCGAATCCGCAACGCCCCGCCACCCCGCCGCGTCGCCGGATCATCACTGATCCCCCCGACATGCAGCCGACCATCCAGCCGCGCCGCCAACGGCCGCTCATCCGGATCCAGCTCCGCCTCCACAAAGCTCGTAAAGTCCAAATTGTGCAGCGACAGCTCGATCCGGTACTCGTCCGTCGCCGGCTTGATCTGCCCCTGACCCCGCACCTCGCCGCCACACAGCCGCCCGCTCAACTCCTCGATCGCCACCCACTCCCGGTCAGGCCGCACCACCAGCCGCCCGCTGCACTCCGTCAACGCCCGCCCCGCCAGCCGCCCCCGCTCAATGACAAACAGCGCCTCGGCCGTGACGTCCTTTCCCGCGATCTCGACGTGCGCCGGATGCTGCGAGTCAATCCGCCCCGCAAACTCCGTCAGCGGCAGCCCCAAGTTCAACGCCGCATCCTCAAACGCCAGCCCGCCATGCACCCGCCAGACCGCCGGCTCGCTGGCCACGATCTCCACCTCCGCCAGCCGGGCATCCAGCAGCCCGCTCGGCGAAAGCTGCTCCACGAACTCCCGCAGCCGCTGCGGTAACGACGCCACGAACGGCTCGTCCAGCTCGATCTGCCGCATGACGGCCGTCAGCACGAACCGCGGATCGTCACCGTTCCACGCCCCGCTCCCCGTCAGCTCGATCCGCGCGTCCGCGCCATAGGTCGCCTCCGCCTGGTTCAACAGCAGCGTCTCCGACGTAAACGCCAGCGTCGCCGTCACGTCACGCAGCGGCAGCGGCCACAACGGCGACTCCATCGACGCCACCTTCAAGTCGATGCCGGCCACGAAGTCCTCAGCCGATGTCGCATCTTCCGCGCCCCGCAGCGCCAACGTCGCCGCACCCGCCCCCGACAGCCCCAGCCGCTCGACAACATGCCGCCACTGCGGCGGCATCAGCTCCCGCAGCAGCACCCCGATCGCACCATCCGCCAACTCGCCGTCAGCCGTTGCGCCGACCGCCGCCGAATCGGCCGGCGACTCGACCCGCACGATCAACTCCACCGGCACGACCCCTTCGTCGGTGGTTCGCTGCAGCAACCCCGACAACGTCAGGTCGCCGGTCGGCTTCCGAGCCGCGAAGTCATCCAGCCGCTGCGACTCCGGCCCGACCACCAGTTGCCCGCCCCGCGTCTGCCACGGCGTCTCCGCATCGAACAGCCACAGCTCGCCGTCCAGCAGCTCGGCCACGTAGTAGCGCTGCGCTTCCTCGCCCGGCGCCCGCCAGGTCTGCCCCCAGACGTTGGTGTCGCCGCGATAGGTCACCTGGCTGACGTCGGGATCCTCGGCCGCCAGCCGCGGCTCCGTCAGCACGCGCTCACGCTGCTCGATCGCCAGTCCCGCCAGCCGAAAGGACCAGTACTGCCGCACCGCGTCGCCCGCGCTCGCCGCGTGGCCATGAAAACTCACCGGCGCGCCTCGGTACTCGCCGCGCAGCTGCTCGACATCGACCCGCCCGTCGCCGAACGCGAACCGCCCCGTCGCCGAGATCAGCCGCGCGTCCTCGAACGCCAGGCTCCCGCTCAGCATGTTGGCCGACACGTCGGCCGCTACGTCGAGCGGCCCGCTGCTCTCGGTCCCCGGCAACCGCGTCAGCGTCACCCGCACATCGCACAGCCCCAGCGGCAGCGTCTGATCCCACAACACGCGGTAGTTCTCCGGCAGCGCGTCGTAGAGCGCCGCATCGAGCGGCACGTTCTCCGCATCGAAATGCAAATCAAAGCCGGTCCAGTTGTAAGGCTCGTCGAGCTTCCCGTTGGCCACGATTCGGCCGCTGCCGTGCCGCCCAACAAGGTTTTCCAGGAACATGCCGTCGTCAGTGATGCGAAAGACGCCGCTGATCTCGCGGATCCGATACGGAAAGCGGTAGTAGCTGATGCTGGCGTCCTGCGGCTCGACCAGCACCTCGAAGTCGAGCTCGCCGCGGGCAGCTTCGTTGCCGGCCACGTAGCGCACCGTCCCGGTGGCGTCGACCCAGCCCGTCGGCGTGTAGTCCAGAAAGAACTCCCGCACCGCCCCGACCATCCGCTCCGCCCGAATGAAATCGCTGTCACGTTCGACATCCGGCAGCGCCAGCCCGGTGATATCGAAGTCCGACTCCAGCACCCAGCGGCCTTTGTCGACGCTCGCTTCCACCGGAGCGCGTCGCAGTTGCAGTGCCAGCCGGGTCTCGGCCTCGCGTAGCCGGCCACGCAGCTCGCCACGCAGCCCCTCGGGGCTCCAGACGAACGCCCCGCCGAAGTCATTCAGCGTCACGTAGCGGGGCACCGCCGGATCATCCGACTCGATCGGCACCGTGCCGCTGACATCGCGCAGCGCGATCGTCGCGGTCGGCGCCGTCTCCGGCCGCCAGCTGAACCCCTCGACTTGCAGTTGCCCCGTGACATCCCACTTCTCAAACTCTTCGCCGAGCGCGACCGCCGGCGGCAGGAACTGGGCCAGCAACCGCTGAACCGTAGTGACCGGCATCCAGTCCACCGCGCCCGTCACGGTCTGCGCGGCAGCGTCGACCTCGACGTCAACCAGCCGCCGCGCCGGACGGGCACGCTGCTCGAGCAAGGTGAACCGGTAGCCGGTGGTCGCGCCGTCGCGGATCGGCCGCCCGACGGCGGCAAGGTTCCACTGCTCGTCCAGCCGCGTACGCCCTTCAACGAGTTCGGCCAGCCGCAACGTGAAGCTGTCGGCCTGAAAGACCGGCCACCGACCGACGCCGGCGAGCGGATTCCCCTGGGGCTCGTCGAATTCGACCTGTTCGCCGACCTGCTCGGATTGGAAGAGCGTCAGGCGAACGGAGCCGGCGCGAATCGCCCGCGGCACGACATCGCCGCGGACAAGCTGTCCCAGGCGCAGCGGCAACTCGACGGCATCAGCCGCCAGCACTTCCAGCGGCTCCCGCACGCCCAACGCTTCATCCGGGACGGCGTAGAGCCGCAGGTCTTCGACCACCAGCCCGTTCCAGGGACTGAAGTGGACGTCGGCGAACGTGGCCGGCCCGAACCACCGCTTGGCCAGGAAGTCCTCGGCCAGCAATCCCAGGCGGGCGGGATGCGTCAGGTAGAAGTAGCTCCCGCCACCAACGAGGATCACCAGCAGCGCCACCACCGCCAGCAGGCGTCGGAGGCGGCGCCAGCGCGACGCCCGACGCGGCGTGTCATTCGGCTTGTCGTTCGGCCCGGCCATCCCGACATTCTGCCCGACATTCCGGCCACACGCCAAGGCATCGCGACGTTTAACGCGTTGCAGGCCCGCCGAGAGGGTTTACCGCCAGGGTCCTGGGGAAAAACCGCAGAGGTTTCAGGCTTGTCGGACGCGCTGTCGCGGTTATCCTCCTGCTGGCAGTCGCGTCCGCGCAACCCTCACGCGTGGCTGATTCCCGACGGTCCCGTCCCCCAATCGCCGTCGTTAAACCGAACCACAACCTGAGCGAGTCACCTGATCTGACGCGGTGGCGCTGTTTTCGCTGCGCACGGCCGCAGAAGGAGAATGTTGATGCTGGGCAACAAGCAACGACCGTTGACTGCGGGCACGCGCGTGAAGGTTCGTCAACCGATGTCCGTGCCGGTCGATTCGGCCTGGGATGACGACGGCCAGCGGACCTCGAACTCGGTCAAGAAGCGGCTGCAGCAGCTCTTCTTCAAGGGCGACCGCCGCATCCAGGCCGAGGTGGTGTACGTCTCCAGCGAGTCGCTGCGGGACAAGCTGAAGCGCAAGCAGCAGATTAAGCTGTCGCTCCGCGACTTGGCCGGCGCGCGGATCGTCATCACCGCCAGCGTGAACGACGTCCACGCCGCGTAGCACGCTTCGTCGTAGTTCTCATCCGGAAACGCAGTGGCGATGCCAACTGGCCGCAGCGCTCAGCCTGGCCGGTCGCCCGGCACGCCTTCGGCGGCCGCGATCGGCAACGTGAAATGCACCTTCGCGCCGTCGCCGGCATGGCTTTCGATCCACATCTTGCCGCCGTGCGAGTCGACGATGCGGTAGGCCCGCGGCAATCCCAGCCCGCGCCCGCGACCGGCAGGTCGGTAGGAGAAGAACGGATCGAACACGCGTTGCAGCACCGCGTTGTCCATCCCCTCGCCGCGATCCTCGACAATGACCTCGACGAAGCCCGGTCGCGTCGTGGTCCGCGCGTGGATCATGATTGCGCCTTCGTTTCGCGCCGTGGCGTCGAGGGCGTTCTTGATCAGCTCGTCGAAGACGTGGTTCAGCTGGTCGGCGTCGCCCATGACGGCCGGAAGGTCATCCGGAACGTTGAAACTGAACCGGGCCGGACCGAAGCGGGCCGCCTCGAGCCAGCGCTCACGGGCCGCCTGCAGGAGCGGGGCGAGCGCGACGGTTGTCACGTGCAGCGGTGGCGGCTTCGCAAAGTCCATCAGCTCGCGGACGATCTGGCTGCAGTCGTGCGCCTTGTCGACGATCAGCTTTAACGCCTGGAGCTGTTCGTCGTTGGTGATCTCGCGCTGGAGCATCTGCGCGCGGCCGGAGATCACCGCCAGCGGCCCGTTGAGCTCGTGCCCGGCCCCCGAGGCGATCTCGGCGATGGAGGCGAGCGTGCGGGAACGCAGCAGCTCGGCCTGCATCTGCTGGAGGCGGCGGTTGTTCTCGGCCAGGTCATCGGCCAGCCGCCGCGCGGAGGCCCGCGACTCGGCCCGCGTCAGCGCGAGCCCAAGGCTCGTCAGCAGCGAGCGCAGGTCGTCGGCCTCGGCGAGCAACCGCTCGCGCTCGTCAGCATCAGACCACACCAGCACGCCGCCGATGACTTGGCGCTCGTGGGCAATCGGCAGCAGCCACAAGGCATGGTCGTCGACAGCAGCGCCCAGATCGTGGAGCATGCGCCCCAGCGCGGGCGGCGGCGGGACGGCCAGCGCGTCGAGCGCGACGCCGGGATCGGCCAGCCAGTCGCGCAGCTCGTCCGGCAGTGGCCGCGTGGCCGCGTGAACCGGTCGATCATGGCGGTCGCGCCACGCCAGATCGAGCAGGCGATTCGCCCAGCGGACACCGAAGGCGGCGGTCCGATGACGTTGCAACGCCGCGCCCGAGCAGACGCAGATTTCCCGCACGACGGCCGCGGTCTCGGCTTCGGCGCTGAGCTTGCTGTCGAGCAGGCCGATAGCGCGGAAGTAGCGGCTGCTGGCGGCCAGCCGGCGATTCGATTCGACCACCTCGTCATAGAGCCGCCCCAGCTCGGCATTGCCGCGTGCGAGGGCGTTGAGGTAGACGCTGGCGGGCGTCTCCGCGTCGAGGCCCAGCAGGGCGACCCATTCGGCCACCTCGCCGCCGAGTGATTCGATGACGCGCGGGCAGCTCTCGGGGCGGACCCCGAGGCGGCTCGCAATCGTTTCCGAGTGCTCGAGGAACAAGTAGTTGCCGGAGTTGCCGATGTGCAGCTCGCGTACCAGCGTGTCCGCCAGCTGCACGATGCCGATGAGGTGGCGGGCGGTGATCCGGCCGGGCAGCGCGTCGGCCATCAGATGGTGGAGCCAAATGACTTCCTGGAGCTGGGCCGGCAGCTTCCAGCGCTCGGCGACCCGGCGGCCGGCCACGGTGTGGTCGACGCCCAGGAGCTGGCGCTCCGCGTCGGCGATGTCGCCGTACGAATCCGCCGCCAGCATCGCAACCCGCGCGTAGGCTTTCGGAAACACGGCGTCGAGCGCGACCTTGCCCAGGTCATGGAGCAGCCCGGCGACGAACGCATCGCCGGGATCGACGCCGAGGTGCGTTGTCTCGGCCGCGAGCTGCCGCGAGGCCACACCGACCGCGAACGCGTGTTTCCAGAACTCAACGCGGTCAAAGCCAACCGACGCGGGGCTGCCCGCAGCATTGAAACACTCGAAGACCTTGGTGGTCAGGACGACGCAGCGCACCGTCTTGAAGCCGAGCATGTTGACGGCCTTCTCGACCGTGCCGACCGGCTGGTGAGTGGCGTACTTGACGGAGTTCGCGAGCGAGAGCAGCTTCGCGGTGAGCGACTGGTCGCCGCGAATCAGGTTGGCGACCTCCTCCAGGCTGCTGTCAGGATCCAGCGTGGCGTTGAGCAGCCGGACCGCGACGGCCGGCAGCGTCGGGAGGTCATCCAGATGGGTGAGGACCAGCTCGGCATCAGGCGGCGACGTCGGTTCCGTGACCCACCTCCCGGCTTCACTGGCTACTCACGAGTTCGGTAATGATGTTCACCAGCTGCTCGATGCTGAAGGGCTTCTGGAGAAACTCGTCAGCCCCTTCGGAGCGGAGCTTACCGACGTCGTCCGGGTTGACCACCCCGGAAACCATGATGATCTTCACGTCCTTGAGACTGGCATCGGCCCGGATCGTTCGACAGACCGCGTTGCCGTTGATGTCCGGCAGCATGTAGTCCAGCACGATCACGTCCGGGCGGAACTCCTTGGTTCGGATACCAGCCTCGAATCCGGTTTCGGCGGTCTGAACCTCGAACCGCCCATCCCGCTCGAGCAGCTCGACGAGCATCTCGATGATCGCGGGGTCGTCGTCGACGATTAAAACCCGCTTCTTGCCCATTTCCAGGCGATCAAGCGGGATGTTGTTCGCCTTCATGAACTCGATGAGGGCGTCACGCGGGATCCGGCGGAAACGCGAACCCGGGACGCGGAAGCCCTGCAGCTCGCCGCGATCGAAACACCGAATCACGGTCTGCTGGCTGACATTGCAGATCTCCGCCACCTCGCCCGTGGTGAAGACGCTCTTGTGGAACAATGCCGTGTTCACCGCCACCAGTGATTCCTTTCACATTTTCGTGGCCTAGAAAGTTACCCAACTCCCCTATCTTCTCAGAATCGTACCGTCGAACGAGGTGTCTGGCAAAGAGTTGTTGGTTTATTTACAGGTGCGCAGGTTTTGCGCCGGCGTCGCCACGCTCCCGGGTCGGGCTGGCCAGGTGGAGGTGGAGGATCGCCACGTCGGTGGGATGGATGCCGCTGACGCGGGCGGCCTGCCCGAGGCTCCGCGGGCGGACGGCGCTGAGCCGATCGACGGCCTCCCGCCGGAGTTGCGGAACCGCTTCAAACGCCAGGTTCGGCGGGATGGCGAGATCCTCGAGCTCGCGGAAGCGGGCGATCATCCGCTCCTGCCGGTCCAGATAGCCGGCATACTTCACCAGCACCCGGACGCGCTCCCAGGCGTCATCGCCGGCCAGCGGCTGGAGCTCGGGGAGCGATCGCAGCGTCTCTTCCGGCGCGTCAGGCCGCTTCAGCCAGTCGAAGACGCTGACGCCGGCGTGCCGGGTCCGCTTGGCGACGCTCAACAGCCGCTCCATGCCTTCCTGTGCCCTCTGGAACCGCTCCCAACGAGCATCGTTTACGAGTCCGACCTCCCGGCCACGGGGCGTGAGGCGCGTGTCGGCGTTGTCGTAGCGGAGGTGCATGCGGTGCTCGGCCCGGGAGGTGAACATGCGATAGGGCTCGGTCACGCCGCGGGTCACCAGGTCGTCGATCATCACGCCGATGTAGGCCTCGTCGCGGCCGAGGACGAAGTCGCTCGCCCCGGCGACGAAGCGGGCGGCATTGATCCCCGCAACCAGCCCCTGCCCGGCGGCCTCCTCGTAGCCGCTGGTGCCGCAGATCTGGCCGGCGAGGAAGAGCCCCTGGACCGGCTTGGTCATCAGCGTGGCGTCGAGCTGCTCGGGCAGGACGAAGTCGTACTCGACCGCGTAGCCGAGCTGAAGGATCCGGGCCCGCTCGAGGCCGGGGATCAGGCGGAGCACCGCTTCCTGGACGTCGCGTGGCAGCGAGGTGCTGATGCCGTTGGCATAGATGCGGTCGCTCTGCCGGCCTTCCGGCTCGAGGAAAAGCTGGTGGCGCTCCTTGTCGGCGAAGCGGACGACCTTGTCCTCGATGCTGGGGCAGTAGCGGGGGCCGCGCGATTCGATCTGGCCGGAATACATCGGTGCGCGGTGGAGGTTGTCGCGGATGATCGCGTGGACTTGGGGGTTGGTGTAGGTGATCCAGCAAGCCACCTGGGGCTGCCTGAGCTGGTCGGTCAGGAAAGAGAACGGGCGCGGGTTGGCGTCGCCGGGCTGCTCCTCGAGGGCGGCGAAGTCGATCGTGTCGCGGGCGAGGCGCGGCGGGGTGCCGGTCTTCAGGCGGCCTAGCTCGAGCCCGAGGGCGGCCAGCGAGCCGCTGAGGCCGGTGGCGGCCTGCTCGCCGACGCGTCCGCCGACGGTCTGCTGCTCGCCCGTGTGCATGAGGCCGCGGAGGAAGGTGCCGGTGGTGACGACGACGGCGCCGGCGTGGAGGGTCTGGCCGGTGCTGAGCGTGAGGCTGGTGATGCGGCGGTCGCGGCCGGCGGGCTTGGTATGGAGCGCGTCGACGCCGGCGGGGAGGATGTCGAGGTTGGGGAAGTTCTGGAGGTAGC
>CAZCKC010000138.1:0-9113 GCA_964499235.1 uncultured Planctomycetales bacterium
CGGGCGTTGAGGAAACGACGTCTGCGGCGGGTGCGCCCACGCCGGACGAGGCGCGGCTACGGGCGTTGCAGGCGGCGGCGGCGCGGGCAGAGTTGCAGCTGAAGGAGCTGCGGGCGGCGCGGGCGCAGGAGCGGCGGATCGCGCACTTGCGTGAACGGGCGCGGGCGCTCGACCCGGAGCAGCGGCTGCGGCGGAATGCTGAGCAGCAGGCGGGGCAGCTGATGCGTGACGCGAGCGCGTTTCGGGCCCGAGACCGGATCGCGGCGGCTTGTGAGCAATACGCGCTGGTGCTGCGGCTGTACCCGGAAACGACGTGGTCGGTGGTCGCGCGGCGATCCTTAAAACAACTCAACTGTCAAGCAGGAGAAGTGTCATGAAGCGGATGGTGACGGGGGTGGTGCTGGCGGCGGTGCTGTGTGGGCCAGTGGTGGCGGAGGACGTCGAACAGACGTCGGTGATCTTGCGTGTCGCGGGGCCGACGGCGGACGAATGGATAACGCTGCCGGTGCTCGAGGCGCTCGTAAACAGCGAGCCGATCCTCGGGCAAACTTGGCGTACGCACCTCAGGGAACCGCTGAACTTCCACGAGGATAACGACGCGCCCATTCATCAACTGAAGCTAGCGCCAGTCGGGCCGGCGAATGCCTCCAGCGCAGATCGTGCTAATCCCTACGGCGGGGGGGGGTTCGGACGCGGCGGGAATCCGTACGCGCCGCCGCGGGGCAGACAGGCGGACGCTGAACCCGGTGTGCGCCTGGGCGCAGGGCGGCTCTACCAGCTGAACGTGACCTACACCCAGAACATACCAAGCGACGTCTCGCGGAGCTTCGTGGGTGCGCTCGTTGACCGACTGAATGCAGCGCTCGAGAGCATGGTTGAGCAAGAGCGGACGCAACTGCAGGCGTTGCTTGAGCAGCGGCAGGCGCACCTCGGCGAGATCGAGGCGCACTTGGCGCGGGTCGATGAAGCCGAGCAGAAATTGCTGACCGGCGAGCTGCCCGTGGCGGCCAGCAGTGCGGAGCTTCGCGAGCGGATCCAGCACCTGCAGCGCGAGGTCGAACGGTTCGAGATCGAGCTGATGAACCTGAACCAGCGCCGCGGCGCGCTGGAGGAGGCGATCGCGGAGCAGTCCGAACTAATGGAGCACCGGCTGGCTGAGAACCCGGTGCTCGAGCAGGCGGAGCGCATCGTCGAGATGCGGCGCGAGGCCCTGGCGGAGACGCGGGAGCTGGTCTCGACCGGGCGCGCCAGCCGGGGTGAGCTGCGCGAGGGCGAGGAACAGATGGCGGAAGCGCAGGTCGCCGTGGCCGAGCTCCAGGCCGAGCTGTTCGCGGACGCGGGACAGGAAGAACTGCACGAGTTGCGGCAGATGATGCGGCACACGGCGCTTGAGCAGCAGGAGGTTGCCGGGCGGCTCGAGGCTTATCGCGAGCAGCTCGAAGCGCTGCGCCGGCCGCAGGTCTTCGCGGCCGTCAACCGGCATGAGCGCGAGGTGGAGATCCTGAAGCCGATCATTCGGGAGGAGTACGCTGACGCGGTGCGGGCGTTGCGGGCGGTTCAGCGCCAACTCAGGAGCTTGACCGCCCCACGGGTCCAGGTCGTCGGCGGGCTTGAGGAGTAGGCGCGCCCCGCGGCGCGCCGGATGGAAAGTGAAACGCGGCTGTCGGGCTTGAAAGCGCCGACAGCCGCGTTGTGGTTACAACACCGGCTTTTAGATCAAGCAGCTCAGTAGGTGCCGACGGCGTCGTACTCGCTCATGATCGCGTTCTGCTGCGGGTGCTGGCCGAGCCAGTTGACCTTGCCGGTCTCGATGTCATAAATCGCGCCGACGATCTTCACCTGCCCCTGCTTGGCGGCGTCGCGGACGATCTCGCTCTCCTCGATGAGCTCCTCGATCTGCAGCCAGACGTTCTTCTCGATCGCCTTGGCCGTGAGGGCGTCGCCGGTCAGGTCGGGGTTCGACGCCCGGGCGGCGGCGACGGCCGGCTTGATCATCTCGACCAGCTCACGCAGGGCGCCCTTCACGTCCGCGTTGGCCGCGGTGGCGCCCACTGCACCGCAGTGCGTGTGGCCGAGGATGACGATCATCGGCGTCTTGAGCTGCGAGACGGCGTAGTCGATCGAGGCGATCTCGGTGGTGTCGCAGACGTTGCCTGCAACCCGGATGGTGAAGACGTCGCCGACGCCCTGGTCAAAGACCTGCTCGACCGGCACGCGCGAGTCGGCGCAGCCGACCACGGTGACGATGGGATGCTGGCCTTCCGTCGCGGTCTGGTGACGACGGGCCTGGGCCTGATGCGGGTGCTGCATGTCACCGGAGACAAACCGCTCGTTGCCGGCCTTCAGCTTGCTCATTACATCGGACGAGGAATCCGGAGCCGCGGCGTACGCCACCACCAGCGCCATGGACAACCCAATCCCGGCGGCCACCCACACACGTCGAATCTTCATCGATCCACCTCTGCATCGCTCGACCTGCGAGCCGGCTGCCACCGCACCATGCGGTGCATCCGCTCGATACGCGCGAATTATAGGTCGCTGGGGGCCCGAGGGCCGGATGAGGGGCAGCAATGAAGGTCGGGGCGAGGCGGCTGATCAGGCCGCGCCCTGGTTGCCGGGGAGGACCTGTTGGGGGTCGGGGAGGACGCCGATCGACTGCATGGCCGCGGTCACGGCGTGCCACTGCTGCGTGCGGAGGGCGAGTTCCTGCATGCCCTTGGGGGTGAGGCGGTAGTACTTGCGCTCGCGGCCGGTGCTGCCGGTGCGCCAGTTGGCCTCGATGAAGCCCTTGGATTCGAGGTTGTAGAGCATGGGATAGAGGGTGGACTGGCCCATGCCGAGGATGCCGTTGGAGCGTTCGGTGAGCAGTTCGACGAGCTCGTAACCGTACATTTCGTGCTGTTCGAGCAATTTCAGGACCGCAACCGGTCCCGCCCCCCGCATCAATTCTCGTTCAATTCGCACGCAATCGCTCCTCCGGGTGAGTCTCGGCCCGGCCATCAGAATAGCGGAAACGGCGCGAACCACAACGTTTACCCCGGCAGTTTCTCGTCGGGGAATTCCGCAGGCCCCGGGGGTGTTATCTTGTTAACATTCGCGACCGGCAGTACGTTTACCCGACGTAGCCGTCGCTTATCGGCGGCTCGGGGAAAGAAGCTCCCAGCCGGTTGTAAATGACGAGGCGTAATCGAGTGACACGAGCATTGGTGCTGCTGCTCGGGGTCTGCACGACATGTGCAGCGGCGGAATGGCAGACCGCAACGACCTTTCCGAACGAGCGCGCCGACGTGGACGGGATGCCCTTCTGGACCTCGCTGCTGGACGCGTCGCCCCCGGAGCAGTGGTTCGTGGCGTGGCAGCCCATGCGGTTGAGCACGGAACACGCCGTCGAACTGCACGCGATCCGGGCAGTCGTTGGGCAGAGCGGCTTCGTCCCGCCGGATGCGGGGACGCTGTTGATCGAGATCGTAAACAGCCGGTCAGCGGCCGAGGCGTTCAACCCGGCCGGCGCGTCAGGCGACGCCTATTGGCAAGGGCTGGAGGCGTCGTACATCGCGGATATCTACTCGATCGACTACTGGCCTTACGGCGCGGCGTTCGGAGAGCCGCACTACGAGATTGCGCTGACGCTGGAGCCCGTCCTGCTGCTGCCGGGCTGGCACTGGGTCGCGGTATGGTTCAATAACCCGTTCCCAGAGAACGGGCAGGTGGGGTTGGTCGAGGTCCCCCCCACCGACGGCGACGGCCCGCCAGCGCTGAACGTCGGGCCGCAACTGGTCGTCGAGACCGCTCCGCTGGCGATCGAGCTGACGTACCGCGAGAACCTGGTGGGGGACTTGAATTGCGATGGGCGGATCGACTACTTCGACATTGACCCGTTGATCGAGATGCTGTCGAAAGGGCTCACACTCGACGACGTCCTGTGCGCACCGGAGAACGGCGACGTCAACCTGGACGGGCGAACCGACTACTACGACATCGATCCTTTCATCGACCTGCTCGTGCGTATCGCACTGAACGCCGAGGGTGAGCAGGCCGAGCCGGGCGACACCGGTCAATAACGTCCCAACCGTTCAAGCACGGCCCGCAGCGCGATCGGCCACGCGATCGTCGCGTCGGAGTAGACCTCGGCGTAGCGACCCCCTTCAGCCACGGGGACGAACTTTCCCCACGAGATCCCTTCGGAGTATGTGCAGCCGCTGAGCCCGCCCCAGTGCGTGGGCTCGGGGCAGATCCGCACGCCGTAACGGAAGCGGACGAGCCCGCCCTCGCCGGCGCCGAGGCGGCGTTCCATCAGCTCGGCGAGCGGACCGACCTGCTGGGCCCAGTTGCGCGGCACCCCGCCGCCGATGGTCAGGACGCCGAGGCGGCGCGCCGCCCGGCAGCGCCAATAGTAATCGCCGACGTCTCGAAGCGGGTCGAACCGCGGGGCGGCCTGCCCGTCGCGACGGCGAGCGAAGGTGTACAGGTAGAGGTCGAGGCCGAGCTCGCTGTCGGTGAAGGCCGGCACGTAGACCGGCACGTCGTGCTCGGCGGCGGCGCGGAGGATCGCGCGGCCTTCGAAGTGGTCGCGCAGGTACCCGCCGAGCCGGCGGTTGAGCTCGTGGCTGCCGAAGGGCTCGTCGGTCGGCAGCTCGTCCAGCACGGCGTGCATGATCGTTTCGGCGTCGTCGAGGTTCTTCTCGAGCTCGAGCGTGTCGTAGACGCGGGCGTAGCCGGCCTGGTAGAGGCGGGTGTCATCCCAGGTCGGGTCGTAGCGGAAGTGCGTGTGGCCGGTCTGCTCGACGAGGCCGTGGCACATCAGGGCGCCGGTGCTGACGATGGCGTCGACCAGCCGCTGCTCGATCATCTCGGTGATGACCAGGCCCATCTTCGCGATCGTCATCGCGCCGGAGAGCGTGAGCACCTTGAAGCAGTCGGGGTCCCGGTACATCGCCTCGAGCACGTCGGCGGCCTCGCCGAGGTTGCGGCCGCCGAACGCGGTCTGGCTCATGGCTCGCAGCATGGCGTCGAAGCTGCCGGCCTGTTTCAGGTCGAGCGCGGCGAGCGGCTCGAGCTGATCGCCCCAGCCGTCCGCGAGCTGGTCGTTAACGCGAATCTTGGATGGGCGCTGCTCGTCGGTCATGGTGATCTCATGTGCGAGAGGTCGAGCGGGTCAGTGATCCGCCGTAAGTGACCGGCATCGGTCCAATCCCATTGCGCGGCCGCGGTCGCCACCGGACGCCTAGCGCCGCTGGAGCATGTAGATCGCTTCCTCGGCGCGCAGGTTCGTCCACCAGCGCACGTTCCGGCGCCCCTGCTGGTGCAAGAAAACGCGTTCGAGAATGTCGAAGCCTTCTGCCCGGCAGAAATCCTCGAAATCCTGGACGGTCAACGTTCGCAGGTTGGGGCTGTCGTGCCAGGCGTACTGCGGGCCGTTGCTCTGCGGCGTGCGACCGTAGCCCACCAGGTGCACCAGGAAACGCCAGTAAGCGAAGTTCGGAAAGCTGACGATCGCGTACCGGCCGATGCGCAACATCTCGCGGATCACCTCACCCGGGCGCCGGAGCGTCTGGAGCGTCCGCGAGAGGATGACGTAATCCCACGATTGCGTCACGAAGCTGCCGAGGTCGCGCTCGAGGTCGAACTCCACGGCCGTCAGGCTGCGCTCAATGCAGCGGATCAGCGCGTCCTGGTTGAGCTCCACCCCCATCGCGTCGACGCCGTGTTGCCGGACGAGTCGGTCCAGCAGGCTGCCGCGGCCGCAGCCAAGGTCGAGCACGGAGCTACCGGGGCGGATCAGCTGCGCGATCCGCTCGTAGTCGCGCCGCGGGCGATCGCTCTTGCTCGAAAGCCGCGCCGGCCAGTCGAGCGACTTGCCGCTGCGCTTGAGGATGTCGGGGTGGCCGCTCGTGCCCGCAAGAAAGCCGCCGATCAGCCGCCCCAGGATCTCCGGCTCGAGCAGAAACGCGTCGTGGCCGTAGGGCGAGTCGATGTCACAGTACGAGACGTCCTTTTCGTTGGCGAGCAGGGCATCGACAAGCTGGCGCGACTGGGCCGGCGTGAAGAGCCAGTCGCTCGTGAAGCTGACGACCAGGAACCGCGAGCGGACATCGCGCACCGCCGCCTCGAGCGAGCCGTCGCGCGCCGTCAGGTCGTAATAGTCCATTGCCTTCGTGATGTAGAGATACGAGTTGGCGTCGAAGCGCTCGACGAACGCCCGCCCCTGGTAATCGAGGTACGTTTCGACCGAGAACTCGTGGCCGAAGTCGTAGGCGTACTTTTCGGAGTGGCGGAGCTGGCGGCCGAACTTCTCGTGCATCCCCTGCTCGGAAAGGTAGGTGATGTGGCCGACCATCCGGGCGATCGACAGGCCGCGCTCGGGCTGGCCGTGGTACTGCCCCTCGGCGAAGGTCGGGTCGGCGAGAATCGCCTGGCGACCGACGGCGTCGAACGCGATCGACTGGGCGTTGAGGCGCGGCGTGGTCGCGATCGGGATGGCGGAGAGGACCATCTCCGGGTAGCGGACCGCCCACTCGAGAACCTGCATCCCACCCATCGAGCCGCCGATCACCGCCAGCAGCCGATCAATCCCCAGGTGCTCGACCAGCCGCTTCTGGACCTTGACCATGTCCTGGACGGTAATGACCGGAAAGTCGAGTCCCCACGGCCGGTCGGTCGCCGGGTTGATGCTCGACGGCCCCGTCGTCCCCGAACAGCCGCCCAGGATGTTCGAGCAAATCACGAAGTAGCGGTTGGTGTCGAGCCCCTTCCCGGGCCCGATCATGATGTCCCACCAGCCGGGCTTCTTGTCGTCGGGACGGTGCCAGCCGGCCGCGTGGGCGTCGCCCGTCAGCGCGTGGCAGATCAAGACCACGTTGTCCTTCTGCGGCGATAGCGTGCCGTAGGTCTCGTACGCCACCTGGACCGGGCCGAGCGTGCGGCCACACTCGAGCTCCAGCGGCGCCGGCGGCTCGAACAGCGAGACGAACTGCGTGCTGACCAGTCCCACCGAATGGGGATCGTCGAGCCGGGAGGTCGCGGGGGTCAGGGTGGTCACGGTGCGCTCGCAGCGGCCTCGCAGGCCAGTGGACGGCGGATCAGGTTTCGGCCGCGTCGGCGGTCGCGGTCTTGTGGTCGTCGCGGACCAGCCCGACCTCGCGCTCGAAGGTCTGCTCGCTGGGCAGGTGGAAGACCAGCGCGACAAGGGCGAGGCCGGTGATCACGAGCATGATGTAGTTGCCGCTCAGCGCAAGCAAGGCCGCGCCGGTCAGCGCGAGCACGGTCGAGGCGACGACGCCGACCAACCAGACGGGCAGGACGCGGTCGATGAGCGTCGCCCGGGTCTGCGCGTTGAGCGGTTGGCCGCCGAGATCGAACTCGATGCGCTTGAAGTTCGCCATCCGGCCGAGGTTGTAGGCCCCGGCGCCGACCGAGCTGATCACGAAGAGCACAAAGAAGAGGAACCAACTCGTGGTCGGGGCGATGACGCGCTCGTCAGGCGCCGGCGCCAGGATGAGCGCGACCACGACCGCGACGACGATCAGCGCGAGGGCGGCCAGCACGAACAGGCGGAACTTACGGGCACTGTGCTTGAATGTGGCCATGCAGGCGCCTCCTGCGGGTTAGGAGCCCAGCTCCGCGCGATTATAGCGCCCTGAGTCGCGGCTCCGGGGCGATCGGCGGCGGGCCGCCGCGCACCAGGGCGCGGGCGGCTCGCCGCGGTGATCGCAATGGCAGCCGGCAGCTTACCCGCCGGCGACCGCGAGGGCCTGGTCGATATCGGCGATGATGTCGTCGACGTCTTCGAGCCCGATCGAGAGCCGCACGTACTCCGGCGAAACGCCGGTCCGCTTCTGCTCGTCCTCGGTCAGCTGCGCATGCGTGGTGCTGGCCGGGTGGATGCAAAGCGTCTTGGCGTCGCCGATGTTGGCGAGGTGCGACATCAGCTTGGCCGCCTCGATGAACTTGCGGCCGGCGGCGGCGCCGCCCTTGATCCCGAAGCCGATGATCGCGCCGCAGCCGTGGGGCAGGTACTTCTTGGCATTGGCGTGATCCTTGTGTTCGGGCAGGCCGGGGTAGTTGACCCACTCGACGGCGGCGTGCTCCTTGAGATGCTGGGCGACCTGCTGCGCGTTCTCGCAGTGCCGCGGCATCCGCAGGTGGAGCGTCTCAAGCCCCTGGAGGAAGAGGAAGGCAGCGAAGGGGCTCATGCAGCTGCCCATGTCGCGGAGCACGTTGGTGCGGCACTTGATGATGAAGGCGACGTTGCCGACCGGCGCGAGCGCCTCGGCGAAGACGACGCCGTGGTAGGCCGGATCGGGGGCGCAGAACTCCGGCCAGCGGTCGGGGTCCTGGGCCCAGGGGAAGTTCCCGGAGTCGACGATCGCCCCGCCGATGTGCGTGCCGTGGCCGCCGATGAACTTGGTGCAGCTGTAGATCGCGATGTCGATGCCGTGCTCGAAGGGGCGCAGCAGCGGCGGCGTCATCACCGTGTTGTCGCACATCACCGGAATCTTGTGCTGGTGGGCGATGTCGGCGATCCGCTGGAAGTCGGGCACGTCGTTCTTGGGGTTGCCGAGCGACTCGATGTAGACGCAGCGGGTGTTCTCGTCGATGAGCTCGTGGATCTTCTCGGGCTCGCTGGTGTCGAAGAAGCGGCACTCGATGCCGAGCCGCTTGAAGGTCTGCGTGAAGAGCGTCCAGGTGCCGCCGTAGAGGCTGGTCGACGACACGATGTTCTGGCCGCTCTGCGTGATATTGAGGATCGCGGTGTAGATCGCGCTCTGGCCGCTGGAGAGCGCCAGGGCGGCGGCCCCGCCGTCGAGCGCCGCGAGCCGCTGCTCGAAGACGTCGTTGGTGGGGTTCATGAGCCGGCTGTAGATGTTGCCGAACTCCTTGAGCGCGAAGAGGTTCGCGGCGTGGTCGGTGTCATTGAACTGGAAGCTGGTCGTGGCGTAGATCGGGACCGCGCGGGCGTTGGTCGTCGGGTCGGGCTTCTGCCCGGCGTGGAGACAGCGGGTTCCCAGGCCAAATTCCTCTGGCATTGGTCGGTTCCTTGTGAGAATTCGGTTGTGGTGGTGGTAATTACACTGCTGTCGCAGCCTGAGCGCTCGCGGTCCCGCACACCGCGA
>CAZCKC010000139.1:0-9112 GCA_964499235.1 uncultured Planctomycetales bacterium
GGCGGGGCCGCCGGTGCCGGTGTGGCTGGCCGAGCCAGTGTCCGTGTCGCCGCCGTCGGGGGAGCCGGTGCCCGTGTCGCTGCCCGAGCCGGTGTCCGAGTCCAAGCCCGTGCCCGTGCCCGTGCCGGTCGCCGTGTCCGCGCCGCCCGTGTCTTCGGCGCCGGGCACGACGGCCTTGTCCTTGGCGCAGCCCCAGGCGACGAGGCAAAAGGCGGCCAGTGCTGCTGTGGAGATCTGTCGATGACGCATGTCGTTCCCTCGCGCTGGGCGCCGGCCCGGCCGGCGCGGCTCGCCCCGGCGCGGGGCGAGGAGTGCAGAGATATCCATAGCACGCCCCGGTGAAGATTCCGAGAACGACGGCGCCCGGCCGTGGCGGATCCGAGCCATCCGCGCTGTGGCGATCCGTGAGCGGGGACAGCGGTCGGATGCGGGGAACGAAACCGGCCAGAAGGGTCTGACGGGCGCCGAGATCCGCGTTCGAGACGCCCGCGAGCGGGCTTCCTCACGAACACGGCCCCCGACCGGACCTGGGGTCAGAAACCCGCCAAAGAGACGTCTGGTCACGGTCTCGGGGCCCGGCCGCTCGCCGTCTTGGGGTATTCTCCCTTCGGCCGATCGCCCGATCCGGTTCCGGCTGCCCCTCGTCGTGTCGAAGTTGTAGGGTCTTCACCGAATTGTTACCGGCGTCGGGCATGTTCGTCGCAATCGATACCGGCGGCTCGCGGCGCCGGCAGTGAAGGAAACCTCCAGCCAGGACGGATTCATGACAACCGGCATTCTCCGCACTTCACGACGCCTCCTCGCCGCGTCCTTCGCGCTCGCGGTCGCGTTCGGCGCGCTCCCGGCGGGCGCCGGTCTCTTCGAGGAGATCGAGAGGCTGAAGGACGAGGACGACGAGGGAGGTCGGGCCGAAGGAGAGGGCGAGGCCCCCGCCGAGCCGGCGCCCGCGGCGGCCCAAGGGGAGCCGCCCGCCGCCCAGCCGGCCGAGGCCGAGGAAGATGACCTCACCCTGTGGGGGCGGACGATCCTCACGAGCCCGCGCAAGAAGAAGCTCATCGATCCGCGCTTCGAGCCCCAGCTCCTCGTGCGTGCGCTGTACATCACGACCGAGCAGGAGCGCTTCCAGTACCTCGACGAGTTCGGCGAGGAGGTGGATCTGAACAGCATGTCCATGGATCCCTCCATCTTCGGTCACCGCGAGGGGTTCGTCATCGAGAACGCCGAGTTCGGGCTCAAGGGTCGGTTCAACGGGTCGGGCCTGTACTACGGCGGCAAGTTCGAGATGGTGCCCCGCGAGAAGGACGGCAACCGCTCGTCCGACTACCTCAAGGACGCCTACCTCGGCTGGGACAGGTTCAACTTCTTCGACGTCGAGATCGGCCGCATGAAGATCCCGCTCAGCCAGGTCAACAACAGGTCCACATCGAAGATGGCCATGATCTACGCGCCCACCTTGAACACGCTGACGCCCAAGCGGCAGCTCGGCGCCAAGATGGGGCTCGGCGATCCCTGGCAGGTGCTGCGCCTCGAGGGCGGCTTCTACAACTCGGCCTCGCAGGCCATCGAGCAGCTCGCGCGCAGCGACCAGCTCATGAAGGTGGGTCGCGCCGAGCTGCGGATCCACAAGGTCGTCGAGGCCTTCGGCGTGGCGCCCGACGACATGCTCGACTTCCGGCTGCAGCTCGGGATCAACGTCGCCGGCACCGACGAGATGTACGATCCGCCGACCAAGCACCGCTGGGTGGGCTACGACGCCCACCTCCACCTGTGGGTGTTCACCGTCGAGGGCGAGATCGTCGACAAGAACTACTTCATCGAGAACATCGACGAGAACGGCGAGACGGTGCTGCTCGCCGAGTACGGCTGGGGCTGGCACCTGGACGTCATCGCGGCGGTGTGGCCCGAGGTCGTGGAGCTCGCCTTCCGCGTCGAGGAGATGGACGGCGACAAGCAGGAGCGCGGGCTCAACACGAGCCTGACCATCAGCGAGCTCAAGCTGCAGCGCAAGCAGTGGATCACGGCCGGCATCAACTTCTATCCCTTCGAGCGCGTGAAGCTGTCGTTCAACTACCTGCACCGCAGGGAGCTCGAGGGCTACACGTTCGACAACGACGCCTGGATGTGGCTGGCCCAGTTCGATCTGTGAGGCCGGCGGCGGAGCGTTTCAGGAGCTTCACGATTGTGACAAATCGACAATCGTTCGCAATGAGCGTTGCCGGGCGACGGGACGCCGTTACACTACTGTCGATACTTTCCATCGAGGCGACAGACCGAGGAGAGGAACCCATGACGACGAGAACCGGGAAGGCGTGGACCCAGGTGGCTTGGTTGCTGGCGACGGCCGCGCTCGTTGCGCTGGGCTGCAGCAAGTTCGAGGACAAGCTGACGGACGCCGGCATCGCCGGGGACACCGACGCGGACGGCGACACGGACGGCGACGCGGACGGCGACGCGGACGGCGACGCGGACGGCGACGCCGACGACACGGACACGGGCGACGACACCGAGCTCGAGGAGGAGGGCACGCCGGTCGACCCGCCCGCCGACTGGAACCCGGACGGCAACCAGACCCCGCGCAAGATCCACATGACCTGGCAGAACTCGCCGGCCACCACGCTCACCCTGCAGTGGCAGACGGCGCAGCAGAACAGCACGGCCGGCTACACGCCCAAGATCTGGATCGTGCGCGCCGAGCTGTGCGACGTGGACGGCGATCAGGTGGTCATGCCCTTCGACGAGGCGTGGGCCGCCGAGGGCAGCGGGCTGCAGTACAGCGTGGTGCTCCAGGGCGACCGCGTGCAGTGGTCGGTGGAGGTCACGGGCCTGCAGGCCGACCGCAGCTACTACTACCGCGTGGGTACGTGGGACGATTTCGACATCGACGCGGGCACGTTCACCAACCCGCAGCTCTCGCCCGTCTACTCTGTCAAGACGGGGCTGGCCAGCGGCTCGACGCAGCCGTTCAAGTTCGTCGTCGCCGGCGACAGCCGCGAGGGCGCCTCGGAGATCCAGAACAACATCGGCTGGATCAAGGACATCGAAGCCGACTTCTGGCTGTTCTCGGGCGACATGACCGATCTGGGCACCCAGTCCCAGTGGGACGCGTGGTTCAACTCCATGGAGCCGTTGCTCACGCGCAAGGTGCTGATGCCCGTGCAGGGCAACCACGAGATGCTGGCCAACGCCTACTACAGCCAGTTCCTCCTGCCGCAGAACGGCCCGAGCGGGATGAAGGAGCACGCCTGGTCGATCACCTACGGCAACGTGCGCATCATCGGCCTCGACTCGGCGACCAGCAGCGTGGTGGCCAGCCAGAACGGCTGGCTATCCGCCGTGCTCGACGACGCCAACGGCGATCCCGGCATCGACTGGACGGTGGTCATGTACCACCACCCGGCCTACTCGGCGAGCAACCACGGCTCAACCGACCGCGTCCAGGACAACTGGGTGCCCATCTGGGAGCAGAAGGGCGTCGACATCACGTTCAGCGGCCACGACCACAACTACGAGCGCTCGGTGCCGATCCTCGACAACAACGAGAACGAGGGCGGCGTCGTGCACGTCGTCGCCGGCGGCTTCTTCTCGCCGGGCTACTCCAACGGCAACGACTGGTGGACGGTCACGTCGACCCACGGCGACCAGGGCAACTACTGCGTGGTCGAGGTCGACGGCGACACCCTGCACGTGACGGCCTACGCCAGCAACGGCACGAGCATCCTCGACGAGTTCACGCTGACCAAGTAGCGGTTTGGAGTGGACGGGGTGGACGGCGTGGCCGAGGTGTACGCGCTCGAGAGCCAGAGATCCGAATGAGAATCGTGCTTCGATGACTTCTCCCGGGACCTGCTCCGGGGACGGTCTTCACTCGTGATCCGTGAGAAAGAAGGCCCTTTTTTCTTGCGGGCAGAAGTTTATTTAAAGCGGGGTGGTCGTTTAGCTCCTCTGCGCGTAGGCCGCATCAAGCATGAACTTGCCATATTGTTCGTTATATGACACAAGAACTGCCCCCTCAACCAGGTTCAGAGTAGGCTATCAGGCAGCGATCAGGCGATCAAGGAAGCGTGGGTTTCAGTGAAAGCACAGGAGACAGCCGGTGAACGGTGCTCCGGAGAAGGGATCAGCGGGGCTCGCCGGATTCGACGATGTCGGCCCAGAGGAGCACGCAGTCGCCGTCCTTCTTCCCGACGGCGTAGAGCCGATCGCCCGCCACTGACAGATCCGAGATGCCGCAGTAGGGCGACTCGCCGGGGCATGGCTCCAGGATCTCGGTGAGCGCGACCCCGTCCCAGCGGTGGATCCTCCACTGGTCGGGCCCGGTGTCGCCGAACCCGCCGCGACCGCCCGCCAGGTAGACGTTCCCCTGGGTGTCCAGCGCGCCGGTGTACCAGCAGACGTCCCAAATCGCGCCTTCACACGCCGTGCCTGCTGCTTCCTCCCACTGAACGCCTTCCATACGCATCAGGGCAATGCCAGTGCTGGCGAACAAAACGCCCGTGTCCGAACGGCCGAGCCAAGTGATGAACTCGGAAAACGGGTAGACCAAGTCCTCGCTTCGCCGCGCCCCGGGAAGCGCTGATCGGCCCCGGCCATGGACCCGTCTTCGATTTCGAGCCGCCCGTCGCTCCCCCGGGCACCAGGAGGGTCGAACTGCTGCTCGACGGTATCGCGGTCGCCGGATGCGCCCCCCACCACCAGCTCGTCTGGAACAGCCTGCAGCACCAGGACGGCGTCTTCGAAGCGGCGCTGCGCGCGGTGGGCGCGGACGGCGCCACCACCCCCCTGGGGCATCCGGCCCGGCTGCTGGTGCTGAACCGCGGCGCGAAGATCGCGAACAACGCCTCGGCGAGCCTGGCTTCCACCCGGGAGGGTGGCGACCGGGGACGACTCTGCGTCCCGTGGACGATGCCCGAGGGGCACGCCTCGATGGTCGCAGTGCTGCGCTACGCCGACACCTCGTGGCAGGGAGTCCGCGCCGAGGTGGGCGCGGGCGGCTGCGACGGGGACGGCACTCCGCTGGCCTCGGCCGTCTCCCCGGACGGGCTGCTGGTGGTCGAGCACGCGGACGAGGCGGGCGCCTGGCCGGGGCGGAATCGCTACCTCGCCGTGACCGCCCGGCCCGGTCCCGCGGCCGGCGGGTCGCGCACCCTCGACCTCGTGTACTCGATCTATTCCTACTGAACACGCCCACTCAATACCGCAGGGCCAGGGTCAGGACGCCGTTGGTGCCGGCGCCCCACACGCCGGAGCCGTGGTACCTGTACTTCGCATCGGTCAGGTTCTCGAGCACCAGCCCGAAGAAGAGGAAGCCGCGGTAGTCGAGAGTCGCGCGCAGGTTGAGGGTGGCCCAGCCCGGAGTGCCGCCCTCGGGGATCCGCGGATCGGTGAGATCGAGATCGCTCAGGCGATCCTGCTTCCGGGCGAAGAGCAGGTACGGCTCGATGACACCATCGAAGCTCTCGGACAGCGGTCCGCCGAACCGCAGGCCCGCGGTGCCGAACAGCGGCGGGATGCGGGTCATGGGCACTTCCGTGCGGCCCTCTGCGTTCGCCTCTTCGAGCAACTCGACGCCGTGGGTCCAGGTCAGGCTGCCGCGAAGCTCGGCCCAGTCGGCAAAAGCTGCCCGGACCTCGCCCTCGACTCCGTACAGGCGCGCCTTGCCGCCGTTGACGTTGCGGACCACCGGCACCCCGCCCACCTCGTCGGCGCCGTCCACGGTCTGCCCGGGAACCCGCTTGATCAGATCGGAAATGAAGGTCGTGTAGCCCGAGACGCCCAGCCTCAAAGCTCCAAGGCGCAGGCGGGTCATTAACTCGATGGTATCGGCCCGCTCGGGGCCGAGATCGCTGTTGGCCACGTGGTACCAGTTCCCGGTGTTGCCCACCTGCACGCTCTCCATCAGGTTCGGAGCTCGCATCCCCTGTGAGAACGTGAAGGCCGAGGTCCACACTCGCCGGTACGAACCCTGGATCCCCGCCGAGAAGACGTGGGCCAGGCTGGAGTAGTCCACCTCGGGGATATCCCCCGCGGCGTCGGCGCCCATGTGCTGCAGGCGATACCCGCCGATCAGAGCCAGGTTGAAATCACCCCTCGGAGGCAGCAGCGCACCGCGAGCCTGGAGGTAGGCTCCGGCCGTCATGAAGTGCGACCCGTCCGGGAAGGCCGTCCGGGCGGCCTTCGTCCAGGTGCCTCCGGCGTCCATGCTCTCGCGCCCGGAGCCGACCACGTCGCGGTAGAACTCGCCGCCCCAGGTGAACCGCAGGCGATCGTCGAGCACCCTCGTGTTGAGCGCCACGCTCAGGCCGAGGGTGTCCACGTTCGTTTCGTCGCGCACGATGCCGAGCAGGCGCTCGTGGAGACCGTCGAGCTGACGGGTGTCCTGATCCTCCTCGAAGCGCTGGTACGAGACGGTCAACTCCAGATCGGTCGCCAGCACTGGCAGCGGCAATTCGCCGCGGGCGAAAACGAGATGATGATCGTTCTGGTAGACCCGGTAGTTGTCCCTGGTCTCCAGGCTGTCCGCTCGGCCCGCGTCCCGGATCAGGGACAGGTTGTACCCGAGGGTGAGCCGCAGATCTTCGAAGAGTCCGGCGCCGGGGCGCGCCACGATCCTGGTGGAACCGTTGATCTGGGTGTAGCCGCTGTAGGGCTGGACGCCGACTTCACGGCCGCCCTCCAGGTCATCGAAGTGCCTCCCCGTGAACTGGACGTTGGCGCCCAGGGGGCCGCCGCCGATGTCGTAGAGCGCGTGGCCGGTCTTCTCGAGGGACGCGGAACCGAAGCGGCCGAGCATCTCGCCGCCGAGGCCGAAGCCCTCTTTGCGGCGGTCCCGCGGCTCGTGGTATATGGCGTTGATGGTCGCGCCGAGAGCGTCGGAACCGTAAAGAACCGAGCCGGGTCCGCGAACCACCTCGATCCGCTCGAGGGCGAAAGCGTCGATCAGGTTCAGGTATTGGAGCGGGCCGGCGCGATAGGTGGAGTTGTTCAGGCGGATGCCGTCGATGAGCAGCAGGTTGCGCGGGCCCACCATTCCGCGAACGATGGGAGAGCCGCCGCCGGGATTGGTCTGCTGCACGAAGACTCCGGGGGACTCGCGCAGCGCCTCGGGGACCGTGCGTGGCTGCGTTTCGGCGATCTCCGTGGAGCCCATCACGTCCACGCTGCGCTCGCTCAGGAAGGTGTCCTCCGGAGATCTGGACGCCGTGATCACGGTTTCGAACGCATAGGTCACGTTCTCGCCGTCCGGAAGCGAATCCGCCCCTTCCTCGGCAGAGGCCGCGCGAACTTCGACAAGCAGCATGGCGAGACACAGCGCGGTCAACACGGTGGTTTGGAAAGAAACAGCTGGCACCGCTTTGCCCCTCGAGAGGCGCGCGCCCTGGTGAGCCACACGCCGTCATCTCAGCGGACAAACTGTCGAACTCGTGTAACGTTCAGAAGAAGATCCCGGCAATTCTGCGCAACAAGCCGGCAGGGGCGGCGACGATGAAGCGATTGGCGGCGCCCGGAATCGAGCACGCGCAGCCTGCGGACTCGGACTCGGACTCGGCCTCGTCGGCGCCGGGACCGAGGTTTGGATCGGGATCCCCGTCGGAATCCGCATCAGCGTCCGTATCGGCGTCGGTGTCGCCGTCGGTATCGGCGTCGGTGTCGGTGTCAGCGTCGGCCGCGTCACAGTCCACCGGACCCTTGACGATGGTGAACGAGTCGATGACCGCGTTGGGCTGCGGGCTTGCACCCCATGTCTCCACGCTGAGCACGTGATCGTCGATGTCGAGTACGACGTAATGATGTCCGCCGCTGCAGACGGCGCGCCCCGGCTCCAGACCGCAGAAGACCGATGAAATAGTAAACGCCCCGCCCTCCCCCGGAAACGATGAACACGGTTCCCGCGGCGTAGTTATCCTCGCCCACGGGACAGACCTTGCTGGATCCCGGCTGTCCGGCGGTGGCGCAGGCGCTGGGATGGAACCGCTCGTACCAGTGGTTGTGGCTGGTCAGAACGACATCCACGTGATGGGCGTCGATAACCTCGATCAACTCCGCGTTCTGCCCCGACTGGTTGGGCTCGTGCCCGCCCACCAGCGCCTCGTGGGTGTAGGACGGGCGGTGATAGGCCACGAACTTCCATCGCCGCGGATTCTCGGAGAGCACCTGGTCCAGCCAGGCGGCCTGGGTCGCGAACGGCTGCTCACCTCCGGTGAAGGTCTCGGTGGAGAGGGAAACGAAAATCGCGTTGCCGAAGGTGAAAAACCAGTAGTCCTCGGTCTCGCTCCCGTGAGGTCCCTCGCTGACCGGAAGCGAAAACAGCTGATTGTAACGTGCGCCGTCGCCGACCACCGGGCCGTCGTCGTGGTTGCCGATCACCGGCATGAATGGAATCCGGGACGCGACGTCGCAGGTCCAGCCCATAAACGCCAGCCATCCGTCGACTTCGGCTCCATCGGCCACCAGATCTTCGCCGTTGGCCACGAAGAGCGGCTCGTGGGCCGCGGCCTGATCCAGGATCACGGCCCAATTGTCGCCGCCGCCGAGCAGTTCGTCCGGGCGGTTGTCGCCGAGAAAGACGAAACGGGAAGAACCGCACTGCTCATGGGGAGTCGGTCCGGTGACGAAGGAGGACACCGCGGACCAGCCGTCATCCTCAGATCCGGCGCTGTAGAATATCTCGGTTTCCGCGGGCAGGCCCGTGAGATCGACCTCGTGAATCCAGCCGAACTGCGGCGCTGTGGATTCGAACGAACTCCCCTCGGCCACGGTGTCCAACTGGCCCGGACCCGTTCCCCAGCGAACCAGGCTGGGGAATGCGGCAGCGGTGTGCCAGATGACGGTGACCTCGGTCGCGGGATCTGCGCGATAGGACAGACGCACGTGCAAGGGCGCCGCCACCAACGTTTTGGAGTTTCCCTTCGCGATTAGCGCGGGTGTGATTATCGGATGAGATGTAGTGATGTGCTGTGAGATGATATTGAATGTCGACAGCTTCCCCCTCCCCATGCGCATCGGATTGGAATGTCATCCCACAGACGCGGTCGCTCGGGACGCCGACGGGATCAGTCGGTCGCGAGGCTCGGCGAAGATGCTTGAGCGACCAGCGCGGTCACGCTTCCCTGAG